>DATFKW010000146.1:0-3014 GCA_035268405.1 Gammaproteobacteria bacterium | reverse complement strand
GTGCATCAGCGAAAGCCAGGGATGACTGAGCGTCATGCGCGGGCCGGCGTAACGCATGATCTCGCGCGCCTGTTCGCGCTGCGCGCGCTTGTAGCAGTGGATGGGGCATTTTGCGCAGGTCGGCTTGTCCGTGCCGTAAGGACACTTTTCCAGCCGGCGATGCGCGTAGGCGAGAAAGGCGCGGCATTCGTCGCACGGTCCGTCATGACGGGTGTCGACGCCGTGCTGGTCGCGACACCAGATGTCCACCATGCGCTCCATGGTGCGAAATTCCCGGTCCAGGCGGCCGGGCAGACGGGCGGGAGGCGCGCTCCGGGCGGCTTGATTATTCATGCGGCGAATATACATCTTTTATCCGGCGCGCTTCAATAAGCGTTCTCCGCAGAGCGCTCCGGCTGCCACTCCAGCGGCGGTTCCTGCAGCAGCGCGAGCTGCTCGCGCAATGACAGCACATGCTCGTCCCAGTAGCGTGGCGTGCCAAACCATGGGAAGGCGATGCGGAACGCCGGGTCGTCCCAGCGGCGTGCCAGCCAGCCGGCGTAATGCATGATACGCAAGCTGCGCAGCGCCTCCACGAGTTGCAGCTCCGCGGCATCGAAGTGGCGAAACTCGGCGTATCCGGCCAGCAGCGCCGCCAGCTGCGGTTCCTGTTCCGCGCGATCGCCGGAAAGGAACATCCACAGGTCCTGCACGGCCGGCCCGGTGCAGCAGTCGTCCAGGTCGACGATGCGGGCCTGGCCTTCATGGACCAGCACGTTACCGGGGTGGAAGTCGCCATGGAGCCGCAGCGTTCGGGCGTCCGCCCGCACCCAGGCCTGGTCAACGGCCGCCAGCACGTCGCGGCACAGGCTGCGGTAGGCAGGACGGAGGGCTTCGGGCAACAGGTCACGGCCCAGCAGGTAGTCGCTCGACGCCTTGCCGAGCCGCGCCGGCGTGAGCTCCGGGCGGTGCTCGAAGGAACGCGTCTCCCCGCACAGGTGCAGCCTGCCCACCAGTCGGCCGAGCTGCCGCAAAAGGCTGAAATCATCGAGCTCGGGTTCCCGGCCGGCGACCCTTGGGGAAACGCTGAAACGAAAGGCGCCGTGCCGGTGCAGGCTGCGCCCGTCGCGCCGCAGCGGCGCTACCACCGGCACCTCCCGGGACGCCAGTTCGGCCGCGAAGTCGTGTTCTTCCCGTATCGCGGCATCGCTCCAGCGGCCGGGACGATAGAACTTGGCCACCACCGGCGGCGCGGTTTCGATGCCCACCTGGTACACCCTGTTCTCGTAGCTGTTGAGCGGCAGCAGCCTGCCGTCGCAGCGCAAGCCGAGGCTCTCCACGGAGTCGAGGATGTCGTCCGGTTGCAGGTCCTGGTACGCGAGGCTGTCGTCCTGACGACCCTTCATTGCGGCGCTCCGAGTTCAATCGCCCACTATACCGCGCCCTTGCCGGCCATCGGCGCTGGCGAAAATGGGGATTGGCCCCATTTCACGGAAATGGGGCCAATCCCCATTTTTCCCGCCGCTGTGCTATAGTGCTCGGACTCCTGATGCAACCGGTCTGCATCTGGCCCTTGCGGCAGCCCCATTTTCGGTCGGCCTCGAGCACTTTAAATATCGAGCCTGGACCGGCCGGAGCTCAGCATCCGGTGGGGCGATCCGATCAGGAGATCCTTTCTAGTCATGTCATTTGATTCTCTCGGCCTCTCGGCCGAGCTTCTTCGCGCAGTCGGCGAAGAAGGCTATCTCACACCGACGCCGGTTCAGAGCCAGGCGATTCCGGTCATCCTCCAGGGGCGCGACGTGCTCGCCGCCGCCCAGACGGGCACCGGCAAGACCGCCGGCTTTACCCTGCCCATCCTGCAGCGCCTGGCCGCGCAACCCGTAGAGGGCCGCCGCCGCATCCGCGCGCTGGTGCTGGTCCCCACGCGGGAGCTGGCCGCCCAGGTCGCGGCCAACATCGAGACTTACGGACGGCACCTGCCGCAGCTGAAGTGCGCCGTGGTCTTCGGCGGCGTCAGCATCAATCCGCAGATCGCCACGCTGCGTCGCGGCGTAGACATCCTCGTCGCCACGCCGGGCCGGCTGCTCGACCACGCGCAACAGCGCACGGTGAACCTGGCCGCAGTGCAGACACTGGTGCTCGACGAGGCCGACCGCATGCTCGACATGGGCTTCATTCGCGACATCCGCAAGGTGCTCGCCATGCTGCCCACGCGCCGCCAGAACCTGCTGTTCTCGGCCACCTTCTCGAACGAGATCCGCGCGCTGGCGGCAAAGCTGCTCGACGATCCGCAGCAGATCGAGGTCGCCCGGCGCAACACGCCCGCCGAACTGGTCAGCCAGGTCGTGCACCCGGTAGACCGCGGCCGCAAGCGCGAGCTTTTGTCCCACCTCATGCAGGCCGGCGACTGGCGCCAGGTGCTGGTCTTCACCCGCACCAAGCACGGCGCCAACCGCCTCGCCACCCAGCTGGAACGCGACGGCATCAGCGCCGCGGCGATCCATGGCAACAAGAGCCAGGGCGCGCGCACCAAGGCGCTGGCGGACTTCAAGGCCGGGAGCGTCCGCGCCCTGGTGGCCACCGAAGTCGCCGCCCGCGGACTGGACATCGACCAGCTGCCGCACGTGGTCAACTTCGAGTTGCCGCATGTGGCGGAAGACTACGTGCACCGCATCGGCCGCACCGGCCGGGCCGGCAGCGAAGGCGAGGCCGTCTCGCTGGTGTGCGTGGACGAGCGCAAGCTTTTGAATGACATCGAGCGCCTGCTGGCGCGGGAAATTCCCCGCCACATCGTGACCGGCTACGAGCCGGACCCCTCGATCCGTCCCGAGCCTATCGAGACGGGCCGCCGCGGCGCGCCGGCCGGCAAGCCGCGCAAGCGCCCCGGTCCCGAGCGGCAGGGTCGCCGGTCGCGCGGCGCCGGGCCCGAAAAAAGGAGAATTTGCCCCTGAGGCAACTCAGCAGCGGATGCTTTGTGCGTTGGGCGTCCATTGCTGTCTTATACCGACAACGCATTCTTTGTATGGAATGAG
>DATFKW010000145.1:0-2118 GCA_035268405.1 Gammaproteobacteria bacterium | reverse complement strand
CAGGCGCACCGGGCAGGCGCGTGTCGGGATCTCTGCAGCGGGTCGCGCCGGTTCCGGGCGCGCCGGCGGCGCGGCAAGCACTTCGCGGATGCCTTCGGCGGCGGCCAGCGCGCCGGCCCGGTCGTGCCAGTGCTGGGCCAGGGTCCGCAGGGGGTTATAGAACTCCGGCGCCAGCAACAGGATGAACAGGCCGGAGAACAGCGTCAGGCTCTCGGCCGGCCCGAGCTCGATGAAGCCGAGCAGGCCCAGGCCGATGTAGATGGCCAGGGTGGCGATGGCGATGGCGCTGAAGAACTCCAGCACCGCGGACGACAGGAAAGCCACCCGCAGCACGCGCATGGTGCGCGCGCGGAAGTCCTCGGCGAAGGTCGCGATCCGGCGCGACTCGCGCTGCTCGGCGCCGAACCGGCGAAGCGTGTCCAGGCCGCGCAGCCGGTCGAAGAACAGGCCGCTCAGCCGGCCCAGCGCCTGCTGCTGGTCGCGCACCACCTGCTGCGCGCCCATGCCGATGAGGATCATGAAGGCGGGAATCAGCGGCGCGGTAATCAGCAGCAGCGCGCCGGCCAGCCAGTTGGCCCAGAACACCGCGACCAGTATGGCCGCCGGCACCACCTTGACGGTCGCCATCTGCGGCAGGAAGCGCGAGTAGTGCGGGTCCAGGCTTTCCACCTGTTCCACCAGCACGGTGGTCAGCGAGCCGGTACCGAGACGGCCTTTCAGCAGCGGGCCCGCGTCGAGCATGCGCGCGAACAGTTCGCTGCGCAGCTGCTGGCGGACTTCGCCCGAGGCGCGGGCGGTGAGCGTGCCGCGCAGGCCGCCGAGAAGCGCGCGCGCCGTGAACACCGCCAGCAGGCCGAGCAGCGGGAGCCACAGCGCGGCCAGGTCGCGCGCATCGATGACCGCGGCGGCGATGACCCAGGCCAGCAAAGCGGCCTGGGCGAGTATGCAGACGGCCTCGGCAACCGCCAGCCCTAAAGAAGCGGGCGCCAGCCAGGCCGGCGCCCGCGATTTCAGCCAGCGGTTGTGGCCCGGCTGCGCCTCAGTGGCCAGCGTATCCCGCCCCGGGCTTCACCTTGCCGCGGAATACCCAGTAGGTCCAGGCGGTGTAGCCGAGCACGATGGGGATCAGGAACAGGAAACCGATCAGCAGGAAGAGCTGGCTCCCCGGATCGGAGGCGGCGTCCCAGAAGGTGTAGTCCGGCGGCACGGCCAGCGGCCACATGGAGATGAGGATCCCCAGGTAGAACATCGAGAACAGCGTCATCGAGCCGATGAACGGCGCGGTCTCCGCCCGCTTCCTGAGCTGCAGAAAGACCCAGCCGGCAAAGGCGACGGTCAGGGCCGGGAAGACCCACAGCCAGTTCACGTGGTCGAACCAGCGGGTCATGACGCGTTCGTTGGTCAAGGGCGTCCAGATGCTGACCAGGACGAAGAACACCAGCACGATCATCAGCAGCCGAGGCGCCAGCTTGAAGGCCCAGTCCTGGGTCTTGCCCTCGGTCTTCATGATGGTCCAGGTGACGCCGAGCAGCGCATAGCCGGCCACCACGCCCAGGCCCGTCATCAGCGTGAAGGGCGTCAGCCAGTCGAAGGCGCCGCCGACGTAGCGGCCGTCGATCACGTTGAAGCCCTGCACGTAGGAGCCGATTACGGCGCCCTGGGCGAAGGAGGCCACGGTCGAGCCGCCGAAGAAGGCATAGTTCCACCAGTGCTTGTGGGTGGTGGCCTTGAAGCGGAACTCGAAGGCGATGCCGCGAAAGATCAGCCCGGCGAGCAGCAGGAACACGCCGATGTAAAGCGCCGGCAGGAACACCGAGTAGATCATCGGGAAGGCCGCCAGCAGGCCGGCGCCGCCGAGGATCAGCCAGGTCTCGTTGCCGTCCCACACGGGCGCGACCGAGTTCATCATCTCGTCGCGCGACTCGTCGCTGGGGGCGAAGGGAAAGAGAATTCCCACGCCCAGGTCGAAGCCGTCCATGAGCACGTACATGAACACGCCGAAGCCGATCAGCAGCACCCAGATGAGTGTCAGGTCAATCAGTTCCATGTTCAGCTCCTTGCCGGTTCGGCCGAGTCTTCCAGCGGCGTGGATACCGCCGACCACGGCCGCTTGGGCCG
>DATFKW010000144.1:0-3598 GCA_035268405.1 Gammaproteobacteria bacterium | reverse complement strand
CGCCGTGCTGGAGAACGGGGCGCTGGGCCTGCCGGGCTACTTCTTCAGCGACCTGGACGGCGCCTGGAGCGGCCGGCATGCGCGCCTCGGCTGGAACTCGCCCGAGCTGTGGGACGCGTGGATGCTGTGCGAGGACGGCGTCTGCGACAGCGAGGACACCAGCGGGACCTTCGCCACGCTGTGGTTCGACGCGCTGGCCGAGGATTACGGCCTGTATCGCGGCGACTTCGTCGACTCGTGGAACGACAGCGGCCTCGCGGGCGCGCTGATGAGCCCGGATTTGCTGTTCCTCGGCACCTACACCTGCCCGTCGGGGTACCGCGGACCGGAGGACTGCATCTTCGGGGCGCTGGAGTTCGACTGAAACGCCCGCCCCGGTCTCCTACACTTCCCTCATGACCTCTTCCCTCGCCACGGTGTTCGGCGGCACCGGCTTTCTCGGCCGGCGCGTGGTGCGCGAACTCGCCGAGGCCGGCACGCCGGTGCGCATCGCGGCGCGTCACCCGGAGCGCCCCGAGTGGGCGACGGGGCAGCACCGCATCGAGCTGGCCGAGGCCGACGTCATGCAGCCCGACTCGGTCGCCGCCGCGCTGCGCGGCGCCGCCGCGGCCTTCAACGCGGTCAGCCTGTACGTGGAAAAGCGCGGCGGCCCGAACTTTACCGACATCCACGTGGACGGCGCCGCCACGGTGGCGCGGCTGGCCCGCGCCGAGGGCGTCGCCCGGCTGGCGCACGTCTCCGGCCTGGGCGTGGACCCGGGCTCGGCCTCGCCCTACGTGCGCGCCCGCTGGCACGGCGAACAGGCGGTGCGGAAGGCCTTTGCGGAGGCGGTGATGCTGCGTCCGAGCGTGCTGTTCGGCCCCGGCGATTCGCTGGTCTCCACGCTGGAGGGCATCACGCGCCTGCCCGTCATCCCGCTGTTCGGCCGCGGTTCGGTGCGCCTGCAGCCGGTGCTGGCGGACGACGTCGCCGCGGCGGCGGCGCGGCTGCTTGACCCTGGCGCCGAGGCGGCGCCGACCTACGAACTGGGCGGCGCGGAGACCTGCAGCTACAGGGAGCTGGTCGAGCGGGTGCTGGCGGTGCACGAGCGGCGCCGGCTGTTGCTGCCGGT
The DNA here is from genome assembly GCA_035268405.1 of Gammaproteobacteria bacterium. GTDB lineage: Bacteria > Pseudomonadota > Gammaproteobacteria > Steroidobacterales > XN24 > XN24. Next base: position 2,487 of record DATFKW010000144.1, on the reverse strand, counting down.
GCCTTTTGCGGCCTGGCGCCTGCTGGCCATGCTCATGAAGCCTTTGCCCAGCCCGCCGCTGACCTTCGACCAGGTGGTGCTGATGGAGCACGACAATGTCGCACCGGGCGAGCATCCCGGCTTCGCGGAAATAGGGATCGAGCCGCGCGGGGTGCTGGAATGGCTTGAGCACCCCGACCCTCACAGCGCCGCGTAAGCCGCCCTCACCGCTTCGGCCCCGTGCTTGCGCTCCAGCCGGCGCACGGTGAAGTGGCCGCGTGCCATGTCCTGGTAGTGGTCGATGAACAGCGCGTTGATGGTTGCGCCGCCGAAGGCGCCGACCAGCGGCACGGACTGGGCGGCGGCCTTTTGCGACACCACCACGGAGAAGCGCGACGCGACCAGGCTCAGCAGCCGCACGATGGCCGGCGCGCCCTGCGCGCCGACCTGGTGCGCCGCCAGGTACTTCGCGGCGTCGGTGACGGCCTTGGCCAGCCCGGCGCGCGCCGCGAAATAGCCGGTCTCGGCCGCGTCGTCGCCGGCGCTCGGCCCGCCCAGGGCCAGCACCTGGATGCACTGCACCTTGGTCTCGGGCGCGCGCAGATCCTCGCCCTCGCTGCGGGCGATGTCGGCGATCGAGCGCAGCATGATGCCGGTGGACACCGGCAGTTCCAGCGCCAGCGCCGCCAGCCCGAAGGCGCCGCCGAGCGCGCCGGAGCCCATCGCGGCCAGCTTGTGGGCGCGGTCCCACGACGCCTCCGGCCGCGGGTCGCGTAGCGTGTACAGCGCGGAGTCGAAGGCGCTGCGGACCACGCTCTCGGTGAGCTCGCCGACCCGCCTGGCCAGCGGGCCGGGCAAGACCTTCAGGGTCTGCTCCACCGGCGCGCCCATGGTGTTGCTCACGCGCGCGATGAAGCTGGGCTTTTCCAGCATGGCCCTGGCGGCGCGCAGTTCTTCCAGTTCCCGGTCCGAAAGTGTCATGGCGTGCCTCGCTTCGGTGTTCGTGTGCCTTCGGGCGCAAAGGCCGTTACCCTTGAATCATGCCGCAACCGCGAGACATGCGCTTCCAGCAACGCGTCCTGAACCTGCTGTGGTACGGCTCGCTGGGCGGGCCGCTGGTAATCGCCACGGCTTTCCTGGCCTTCGAGCTGGAAGTGGGCGTGGGCTGGGTGCCGGCGCAGCTGCTGTGGAACGGCTCGCTGGTGCTGATGGCGCTGGTGCTGGCGAGCGGGCGCTCGCTGGTGCGTCACCTGCTGGAGCCCGCCAGGGTGGCGGCCCGCCCGGTGCCGGCGGCGATGGCGGCGCCGGACGACCTGCCGGCGCAGGCGCTGGCCAAGGTGCAGGTGGTGAGCATGACGGTCGCGGCCATGCTCAACGCGCTGCCCATGCTGCTGACGGTGCTCGCCGTGCTGCACGCCGAAGAGGGCCTGGCGCTGGTCATCGGCACGCTGGCGCTGGCGGCGGCGGCCGTGGCCAAGCCGGGCTTCGTGAACCTGCTGCTGGCGACCGAGCGGCGGCTGCGCGACGCCCGGCGGCAGGACCCGCCCCCGGACCCGCCCCCGGACCCGCAGTAACACGGCCGCTATTCTTCCAGCCGTTCCCGCACCGCGCTTTCCAGGCTGGTCAGGCCGTACCGGCGGCCGTAGGCCAGCGCCTCCTCGACCGACATGCCCTTGAAACGGGCGCCGTGCAGCGCGTGAATGGCGCCGACGCGATTGCCGCTGGCGCAGTGCATCAGTGCGGGCCGGTCGCCCACCTGTTCCTGCACGGCGTCGAACAGCAGCACGTTCTCGCGGGTGAGGCCGCTGGCGCCCGCCACCGGCACGCGGAAATAGGCGAGCCCCGCCTCCGCGGCGGCGGCGGCCTCGTCGTAGCCGGGGTCCTCCGCCCGGCTGCGGAAGTTCACCACCACCTCGTAGCCGGCCTCGGCGGCTTCCTGCAGCACATCCTTGCTGGGCTGGCCGCCCACCAGCACGGTCTCGCTGGCGCGGATGCCCTCGTCGAGCTCGGTCCATTCTTCGGCCCACAGCGGTCCCGCCGACAGCAGCAGCGCGAGTGCCAGGATCGATGCCAGCGTCGATACGATCGCATGTTTCATGTCGGGTCTCCTCCGGTCGGGTCGCTGCCGGGCGCGCGCCGCGCCTTCTCCAGCCACGCCAGCAGCACCGAGTAGAGCCGCGCCGGTTGCACGGGCTTGCTGAGGAAATCGTCCATGCCCGCCGCCGTGCAGGCGCGGCGATCCTCGGCGAAGGCGTTGGCGGTCATGGCGATGATCGGCCGGCTTGTCCAGCCCGGCAGCGCGCGGATCGCCCGCGTCGCTTCCAGCCCGTCCATGTCCGGCATCTGCACGTCCATCAGGATCAAAGCATAGGACGCGGTCTTCGCCATCGCCAACGCCTCGCGGCCGTCGGCGGCGACCTCCGCCTCGAGTCCCGCGGCCTCGAGCAGGTAGACGGCGATCTCGCTGTTCACCTCGTTGTCCTCCGCCACCAGCACGCGCGTGCCGGC
>DATFKW010000143.1:0-4609 GCA_035268405.1 Gammaproteobacteria bacterium | reverse complement strand
GAGGCGCGCACCAGCCCGCGCCGTCCGTCGCCGGGATCGGCGACATTGCGCCCGCCGGCGCGCTCGATGATCTCCGTGTTGATCGAGCCCTTGAGGCCGGTCTCCAGCCCGTCGGGGGTCCGCGCCATGTAGACCCGCGGGCGGTCTTGCTCCGGCGTCGCGGCGAGGATGGCGTCGATGCGCTCGAAAGTCTGCTCCACGTCGCGCGCCAGCAACTCGCCGCGCTCCGGAACGCCCAGGGCCTCGCCCGCCAGGCGCAGGGCAGCCGGCGTGGCCTCGAAACGGCCGTCGATCAGCAGGTAGGGAATGCCGGTCTGTCGCTGCACGCGATCCGCCAGGTCGATATAGGTGTCGCGCACCGAGCCGAAGTCGATGATCAGGTCCGGCGCGATCTCCAGCACGCGTTCCAGGTTGGCGTCCCCGCCGCGTCCCGTGAGACGCCCGCTCGCCGGCAGCTCGCGATAGGGCGCAGCGATGTAGGGCGCTTCTTCCGGCCGGATGGCGCGCGGCCAGCCCGCCAGGACCTCGGGCCGCAGCACGTAGACCAGGATAGAGGCCGGCGGCCCCGAGGCGAACACGGTGCCGACCTCATCGGGCAGCTGCACCTCGCGCCCGGCGCTGTCCACCACCGTGCGCGCGGCAACCGGGACAGCCGCCAGCAGGGCAAGCCAAAAGACGAGGCCGCGGAGTGTATTGCGATGCACGGAGCTCCTCCGGTCGTTGCGGTTGCGGGAGCGATGTTGTATCACGGGCCGCAATTCAAGGCAGGATTCAAAACTTGAACGCGAACAGGTCGCCATGCTCCGGGCGCCGGATGGGCACGCGCTGATGCGCAGGCCGCTGCTATGGCTGGCTCTCGGCGCGGTGGCGCTGTCCGCCTGGTACTACGCCGGCGACGGTGGGCGCTATCGGCACACCTTCGCCCACGCGCCCTGCGCGATCCCGGTGCACTACCGGCTGGACGAGATCGATCCGCGCTTCGGTTTCGATCGGCTGACCGTCACGACCGCCCTGATCGACGCGGTCAGCCTGTGGCAATCCCGGGCCGACGCGCTGCTGTTCGTGGAGTCCGACCACCCGGAGGCCATGCGCGTCAGCATGCGCTTCGATCATCGCCAGGAATCCGCGAATGTCCGCAGCTCGCTGCGCGGCGGGCTGGAGCAGGACCGCGTGCAGCTGGAACGGGACGAGGCGATGCTGGCCCGCTGGGCCGCACGCATCGAGGAGGCGCGGGCCGCCCGCGACAGGGCGGCCGATGCGCTGCGCGCAGACGTCGCCGGCCACGAGGCCAGGGTGGCGGCCTGGAATGCCGGCGAGGGCGAGCGCAGCGAACGCCGCCGCCGCGCGCTGGAAACGGAGCGCGAGACATTGCGCCTGGCGGGCGAGGACGTGCGCCGCATGACGGAGGACCTGAACGGCGACATCGCGGCCTACAACCGCGCCGCCGCGGACATGCAGCGGCGCGTCGCGGATTTCCGCAGCCGGGTGGGGGAGTACAACCAGGCGTCCTCGGGAGAGCTGGTGGAGTCGGGCCGTTACCAGTACGCGCCCGGGACCGGGCGGCGCATCGACGTCTTCCGGGTGGAGGACTACGAGGAACTCGTGCGCGTGCTGGCGCACGAGCTGGGTCATGCGCTGGGGTTGGGCCACGTGGAACAGCCGGGCGCGCTCATGCACGCGATGCTCCACCGGCCGGGCGCGGCGCCGACCGCCCGAAGCGTGCCGGCGGAATTGCTGGCCGCCGACCTGGACGCGCTCCAGGCTGTCTGCGGCGAGCGCCTCGACCAGGCCGTGCACTGAAGCGGCCGCCGGCCGGCGGGACGCCTCCGGGGCTGGGCCGGTCGCCAGTCGCCAGTCGCCAGTCGTCAGTCGGGCTCCGGCGGCGGCGTGTCCTCCACCAGTCCGCTGAAAAACAGCGCGTTGGCGAACAGTGTCTCGGTGCCCCGCCAGTAGCCGCGGAACAGGTAGTCGTCCGCGATGCGCACCACCACGCCGGGGCCGTGCCGCGTGACCGACAGCGCCGTGCCGCCCGCCAGCCGGTCGCGGTTCTCCGCGGAGAGAAAGCCCGCCATAAGCGGCTCTTCCGCGTAGGTGCCGGGTTGCCCGTAGGGATTCGCGGCCGGGCGCAGCGCGTGCGCGCCGCGGCGCAGCACGCTGATCTCCGGCTGGCGATAACCGAAGGCCAGCGGGTGGGTCAGGTCCAGCCGCATGCGCAGCACGCTGCCGCCGACCTGCTGTCGGCCGCGGTCGTCGTCGTAGTCGCCGTAGGCGCGGCGCTCCAGGGGCTGCGCTTCGCCGTCGCCGCCCTCGTCCTCGCCGTTTTTCGGCGCCTCTGCGTCGGCCTGCGCTTGGCCGGCCTCTGCCGCGTCGGCAAAGGCCCAGTCGAGCTCCAGCGTTTCCACCCATTGCGCGGCGCGCCGCAGTGCGACCAGCCGGCCGCCGTCCTGCACGAAACGCGTCAATGCCTCGGCCAGTCGGTCGGGCATGCGGTCGTAGCGGCCGTCTGGCAGCACCACGACGCTGTAGTCCTCGAGCTTGCCGGCGGCGCGGGACCAGTCGAGTTGCGTGACCGGCTGTTGCAGGCGGGTGTCGAACCAGTGCCAGGCATAGCCGGCGTTGTAAGGATTGAGGCCGTCGCCCGTCAGCAGCGCGATGCGGGGTGCCTCCAGCATGCTCGCGGACGGCGAGCCGAGGTCGATGCCCTCCCGGCTCAGCCCGCTGTCCGCCGCCAGCACGCGCACCCCATGACGCGCGCCGAGCTCCGCCAGCCGCTCGCCGACCGGCGGGCGGCCTTCCGGCTGGATGCCGCGGTGAATGACGAGGCTGCCCCGGACCAGCTCGCCGGACTCGGCGGACTCGGCGGACTCGTCGGGCGCGCCAGGCACGAGTGGCCGGGTGATTGCCTGCACGCGGTAGTCTTCCGCCAGCAGCGCGGCGAGCACGGCCGGGGCATTCTGCTGGTCCCAGGGGACGAGCCAGGCGACCGGTTTTTCCGCCGAGACAATGCCGCGCTCGACGGGCGGCGCCGTCGCCAGCGGGTCCCCGGTGTCGGGCGCGCGCCGCGGCTGCGTCAGCGGCAGGTTGAAGGCGTGCTGCAGCGGCCACGCGGAGACGTCGTAAAAAGTCTCGGCCGGCGGCTCGGTGGACGCCTCGAACAGGGAGCGCAACAGCAGGTAGTGGTCCTGGACGGCGGGCACGAACCAGGCCCGTCCCGGCGGGTAGCGCCGGCCGTCGATCTCGACGGTTTCGGTGACCGGCCGGATCTCTACCTCGTGTCCCAGCAACAACTCGATCAGCGCGGCGGCGCGCACCGGGTCGCCGCCGTCGCCCACGAGCCAGCCGCTACTGCGGTCGCGGCGGGCCTGTTCGCGGTTCTCGCGGAAAAAGCCGGCCTGGTATTCGAGCAGTCGCGGCGCCAGCGCCGCCGTGCCCCGCAGCGTGGAAATCGATGTGCGCACCTGGTTGGCGATGGCGTCGGCGAAGCTGCGCTCGCCGTAGGGCGTGCCCATGCGGTGGCCGCGGGCGGAGCCCTGCTCGAACAGGATGCCGACGCTGCCGGTCAGGTCCGGGTAAGTGGAACCCTTGCCGACGTAGTAGTCGTCGTAACTCTCGCGGGCGTAAAAAGGCTCGCCGGCGGCGTCGAGAATCTCGCCGTGCCGCTCGGCCAGTTCCATGGCCAGCACCTGGTTGTCCGCGGGAATCAGCGCGTTGGTCCTTTCCGGCACCCCGGGCTGGAAGAAATAGCTGTTCTCCGATCCCATCTCGTGTACGTCGGTGACCACGTGGGGGCGCCACTGGTGGTAGTGGCGCACGCGGGCGCGCGATTCGGGGTGTGTGAGCGGCATCCAGTCGCGGTTCAGATCGAACCAGTAATAGTTCGTGCGCCCGTTGGGCCAGGCCTCGTGGTGCTCGCGGTCGGCGGGGTCCGCGGAGGGGTGGCGGCCGCGGTGCATGTTGGCCCAGTGCGCGAAGCGGTCCAGCCCGTCCGGGTTGATGGCGGGCTCCATGACGATGACCATCCGCTCCAGCCAGCCGGTGACCTCCGGCGACTGCGAGGCGGCCAGGTACCAGGCCATGACGAGCGCGGCCGACGCGCCCGAGGCCTCGTTGCCGTGTACCGAGTAGCCCAGCCAGGCCACCGGCGGCCCGGCGCCCTCGCGGCTGGCCTGCTGCCGCGAGGCCCGCAGCGCGTCCAGCGACTGCAGGCGGTCGGGGCGGGCGAAGTACGCCAGCAGCAGGGGGCGGCCGTCGTGCGTGCGGCCGATCTCCTCGACCCTCACCCGGTCGGAGGCTGCCGCCAGGGCCCGGAAATAGCTCACCACCTGGTCGTGCCGGGGATGCCGCTCGCCGGGCTCGAAGCCCAGCACCTCGGCGGGCGAGGGGACACGCGGGTCCAGCGAGGCCGTGGCGGGCAGCCCGGGCGCCGCACCGGCCGCCGGCACGGCCAATATTGAGGCGGCCAGCAGCGGGACGGCCAGCAGGATGGCGCGCGGCAGCTTGCCGGCCAGCAGATTGAGAACGCGTGGTGTCATGATCAAAGGCCTTCAGGAGACAGGCAATCCAGCAGGGGCGCATATCCTAAGTGAAGCGAGATTTTTCTGCGCGCCGG
>DATFKW010000142.1:0-2248 GCA_035268405.1 Gammaproteobacteria bacterium | reverse complement strand
AGCTGGCGGGACTTCGCCATCCTCTATCGCGGCAACTACCAGGCGCGGCCCTTCGAGCAGTCGCTGCGCACGCTGGAGGTTCCCTATTCCGTCACCGGCGGCACCTCTTTTTTCGACCGCACCGAGGTCAAGGACGTGCTGGCCTACCTGCGCGTCATCGCCAACCCGGACGACGACGCCGCCTTCCTGAGGATCGTCAACGTGCCGCGGCGCGAGATCGGCACGGCGACGCTGGAGAAGCTCGGCGACTGGGCCTCTGGCCGTAACCTGGGGCTGCTGAGCGCGTGCCTGGAGGCGGGGCTGCACAGCGTGCTGCCGGCGCGCACGGTCGAGCGGCTGCACGGCTTTGCGCGGCGCATGATCGAGTTGGGGGACGAGGCCGAGGAGGGCGCGGCGGTCGATACGCTGGCACGCGAGCTGATCGAGGAGCTGGGTTACAGGGAGTGGCTGTTCGAGAACGCGCGCGACCCGCGCCAGGCCGAGACCGCCAACGAGAACCTGGCCGAATTGCTGGAATGGCTGGCGCGCGCGTCGCGCAGCGAGGACGCTCCCACGCTGGCCGACGCACTGCGCAAGCTGTCGCTGATGGACATGCTGGACCGCCAGGCGGGCGACGAGCAGGACGACCGCGTGCGCCTGATGACCCTGCACGCGGCCAAGGGACTGGAGTTCCCGGTGGTCTTCCTGGCCGGCTGCGAGGAAGAGCTGCTGCCGCACCGCGCCAACCTGGAGGGGCCGGGCCTGGAGGAGGAACGGCGGCTCGCCTACGTGGGCATCACGCGCGCGCAGCGGCGCCTCGTGCTGAGCTACGCGCGCCGGCGCAAGCGCTTCGGCGAGACGCTGGAGTGCACGCCCAGCCGATTCCTGGAGGAGTTGCCGGCCGAGACGCTGGAATGGGAAGGGCGCGTCGAGCTCAGCCCCGAAGAGAAGAAGGCCCGCGCGCACACGGCGATCGCGGGCCTTCGGTCGATGCTGGCGGACGACTGATGACTGACGACCGGGGCGTCAGTTCTCGACGGCGTCCACCATGTACTGGACGGCCTCGCGGACCTGCTCGTCGCTGAGGTTGGAGTTGCCGCCGCGCGGCGGCATGTAGCCGGCGTCGCCCTGGAAACCCTCGATGGCGTGGCGCACCAGCGTGTCCATGCCCTTGTCCAGCCGCGGGCCCCAGGCGTCGGCGTCGCCGGTCTTCGGCGCGCCGGCGATTCCCGCGCCGTGGCAGGCCGTGCAGGCCGAGTTGTAGACGCCTTCGCCGTCCATGGCCGCGGTCGTCGCGGCGCCCGAATCCCCCGCGGCGCCGCCGCCGGAGGCATCCTGCTCGGGCAACCGGCCGCCCGGATCGCGCAGATCGCTGTTGTCCCGGCCTGCGACCGCCACCTGCATCACCGGCTCGATGCGGGCCTCGACCTGCCGCTGGTAAACCGGCTCTCCCTTCATCTCGTTGGCCTGGCTGCGATCCGCGATCCAGCCCGCCAGCCCGTAGATGGCGAAAGCAATCACCACCAGCGCGCCGAGCACCACCATGAAGGTGTCGAAAAACTTGCGATCCGTCTCTGCGCTCAAGGCCGTGTCCTCGTCTGTGGGCGGCGCGGGTCGGGGCACCCGCCGAAGGCGCGATTATAGGGGTTCGCGACGGAAACCGACAACGCGGACCGATGGACGCTGCATGGAAAACACCGGTATCATTGCCGGCCGGCATCGCGTGCGCCCGTAGCTCAGCTGGATAGAGCGCTGCCCTCCGGAGGCAGAGGTCAGAGGTTCGAATCCTCTCGGGCGCGCCAATTAAATCAGGTACTTACGTGAATTTTAGCACGACCTGATAGACACTGGGGCCTTCCCTGAGCCCTGGTGGGGCCCTGAAACTTCATCGCGAGTTCCCGTGCCCGAGGCAGATGACCTCTGCCCTGAATCGTGACCGCTGAAAATGACCTCTGGTCAAAAGGCGGAAAAAGTGACCTTTGCCCAAACTCTGTTTGCCCCGAAATGGCTCTTTTCCAGGGCCCCGGGGCCCTGGCTTGCGAATCTTTAACTATCTGGGGTGCTGTCACCGAGGAATTAGATTCTCTCTGAGAGAATGAATTCCTTTCTACTTTCAACCCCACTACCGTGAATCGTTCTGGTACACCGCCGGGGGCGGGCGTTTCGGAGACGGCGCACTGGGGGCGTTCTCGGGCAGCTTCCTGTCGTTCATTCCGGAGGCGGTGGCGGGACCGTATGGCACCGGCGGCGAAGGGGCGAAGATCGGACG
>DATFKW010000141.1:0-3240 GCA_035268405.1 Gammaproteobacteria bacterium | reverse complement strand
TGGGCTCCGCACTCACTGGCGAGCAGGCCGGCCGGCAGGCGCAGCAGCAGGCCGCGCCCGCCGCCAGCGCGGTGCAACCCGCGCCGCCCCCCGCGCGTGTGCGGCCGGAGCCTCCGCCCTTCGAAGTGCCGGCCGGCTCGATCGCCGTGCTGCCGTTCACCAACCGCAGCGCCGAGCCCGACACGGCCTATTTCGTCGACGGCATTCACGACGACCTGTTGACGCAGCTGGCGCGCAACGAGGCGCTGATCGTGATCTCGCGAACCTCGATGATGGAGTACCGCGACACCACCAAGAATGTGCGGCAGATCGGCGAGGAGCTGGGCGTGGCGACGATCCTGGAGGGCGCCGTGCAGCGCGCCGGCCAGCGGGTGCGCATCAATGCGCAGCTGATCGACACCAAGACGGACGCGCACCTGTGGGCCGACACCTTCGACCGCGAGCTGACGCCGGAGAACATTTTCGAGCTGCAATCGGATATCGCCGTGGCAATTTCCGGAGCGCTCGGACGCGCATTGAACGTGGAGGGTGCCGCAGCCAGGAGACCGGCAGTGCCGACACTTGATGCCGAGGCGTTCGATCTCTACCTGCGGGCCCGCGCGACGCGCAGTAACTGGTCGGAAAGCAAAATTCGCGATCGGATCGAACTCTATCGCCGCACACTCGAGCGCGATCCGGAATTCGCCCTGGCGATGGGGGAGCTGGGCCGGGAATACCTCAACCTGTTCTGGCACCACACCCGGCGCGATGCCGATCGCAACGAGGGTGGACGCTGGATCGACCGAGCACTCGAGCTGGCGCCGGACGAGCCGCAATTGCGCCTGTGGCGCGCGGAATACCTCTATCGTGCGAATCTCGATTACGAGGGTGCATTGAGGGAGCTGGACCGGGCCACCGAAGGACTGCCCGGCAGCGCGGAGGCTGCGGCGCTGCGCGCCTATATAGAGCGGCGTGCGGGCCGGCCACGCGAGACGATCGCCGCCCTGGAGCGCGCCGTATTGCTGGATCCGCGTTCCAGCGAGGTGCTGCAAACACTGATGGAAACCGCCTGGCTGCTGGGCGACCTCGACACGGCTGCACGCTGGGGGGACCAGCTTGCTGCCCTGCCGGAAGCGCCCCCGGAGTTTGCTCAGTTGTATTCGACTGCGCTGTTCAGCGTGCTTGGCGAAAGCGGGCCCCTGCTGGCGCGCTTTGGTGACCTGTCGGCCGCGCCATTCACATCCACCTCTCAATACGGTTTTGCATTCGACTTTGCTTACGCTGCGCGCGATTTCAGCCTTGCGCAGGCCATGATCGACGCGCTGGCGGAAGACGCTGCGGAGGACCAGTTCAGCCTGGTGCCCAAGCCCCTGATGCAGGCGATGATCGCCTGGGCCCAGGGCCGCAAGGACGAGGCGAGGCGGGAAGCCGCCGCAGCCGCCGGCTTCCTCGGGGCGGTGCTCAATGATCATCCCGACGATTACCGCGCCCTCATGGCGCAGGCCCGGGCGCAGGCGATTCTCGGCGAGGCCGCCGCCGCGCGTGACGCCGCGCGACGCTCCCTGGCAATGCGCATTCCCTCGCGCGACCAGCTGATCCGGGCGGAATTGCGCGCGGAGCAGCTGCGCGTGCACGCGATCATTGACGACAGCGTGAAGCTGGCCAAAGCGATGGAAGATTACCTGCAGCTGGAGATGAAGTACTGGCATTTCGACGGGCTCATCACGGATCCGGTGTTTGATGCGCATCGCGACCACCCGGCATTCCAGGCTTTGGCCGCAAAGTACTCGCGCAAGGAGCCAGGCTCGTGAGCCTGTGGCTCGAGCTCAAGCGCCGCAAGGTGGTGCGGGTCGCGGTGGTGTACGCGGCCACGGCCTTCGCGGTGCTGCAGGCGGCGGACATCATGCTGGAGCAGATGAACGTGCCGGAGTGGGGCATGGGGCTGGTGGTGGCCTTTGTCGTGCTCGGCTTCCCGATCGCACTGGTGCTGGCCTGGGCGCTGGAGCTGACGCCGGACGGCATCCGCAAGACGGACGCGCCGGAAGCGGGCGAGGTGGCCCCGGCGCTGCTGGGCAAGCGCACGGTGCTGGCTGCGGCCCTGCTGGTCGTGCTGGGCGTCGGGCTGGGTGCGGGCTGGCTGCTGAAGCCAGCTACAGACGGCCCGCAAACCCCGGCAGAGTCGCTTGCCGGGACGCCGGCGATAAGAACGGCGCCGACGGTCGAGACCGATGCCGATGTGAAGGCCGGTGAGGCAGCCTCCGGTCAACCAGACCAGAACACCATTGCCGTGCTGCCGTTCCTGAACATGAGCGCGGACCCGGATAACGCGTTCTTTGCCGACGGTATCTCCGAGGAGCTGTTGAACATTCTCGCCGGCGTGGATGGGCTGAAGGTGGCGTCGCGCACTTCGGCGTTTTCCTTCAAGGGCAAGGACACGCCGATTCCGCAGATTGCCCGCGAGCTGGGAGTGCGCCACATCCTCGAGGGCTCGGTGCGCCGCCAGGGCGATCGCGTGCGCATTACGGCGCAGCTGATCGAGACCCGCAGCGACACCCATCTGTGGTCCGAAACCTTCGAGCGCGAGTTGGTTGATATTTTCCGCGTGCAGGAAGAGATCGCCCAGGCGATCACCCTGGCGCTCAAGGATGTGCTCGGCGTGCGGACGGTTTCGGTGGCTGCGACGACGACCGACCTCACGGCCTATGAGCTTTTCCTGCGTGGTCGCACGCGGTTCTACCAGCGCGTCGGCCTGGATGAGGCGATTGCCGACCTGCGATCTGCGGTCGAGCGCGATCCGGATTTCGCCGAGGCGTGGGCGTTTCTCGGCGCGGCCAGCTTCGTGGTTGGCAACGGCGGCTATCCCAGCGAGCTCGATCGCGCACCTTTGATGGACGCAGCCAGGGTCGCTGCGGAGCGCGCCCTCGCCCTTGACCCGGAACTCGCGACCGCACTGGCGGTGAAGGGCCAGCTGCTGACGCGCAACAGGGACGCGGCCCAGACCGTGGAAGGGTTGCAGCTGCTTGAGCGTGCTGCGAGCGGCGTGACCGCCGATACCTCTGCGCCGCTCTGGCTCGGCTTGTCCCTGTTGGAACTCGGGCGCATCGATCGCGCCTTGCCGTCTCTCGAGCAAGCCAACGCGCTGGACCCGCTGGTGGGGATCAACCAGGGTTATCTCGGCATTGCCTATGCCACCGCTGGACGAACCGAGGAAGCGATTCTCCTGGGTCAGCGCTCCCAGGAACTCACGGGAAGTGTTTTCTG
>DATFKW010000140.1:0-4546 GCA_035268405.1 Gammaproteobacteria bacterium | reverse complement strand
GCGCGGCAGTCCCGCGGACTTGATGAAATCATTGCCCGTGCCGAGCGGCACGATCCCCAGCGCCGTGGGCGCCCCCGGCACGCTGAGCAGGCCGCGCGCCACTTCGGACAGCGTGCCGTCGCCGCCGGCCGCAATGAGCCGCGCCCGGCCACGCGCCGCCTCGGCGGCCGCCACCTCCGCGAGGTGGCCCGCGCCGCGGCTGACGATCGTCTCCAGTCGCAGCCCGCCGGCCGACAGCAGCGCGGCGGCGCGCGCCGCCAGCCGGCGGGCGCGCCCGCTGCCCGCGGCCGGGTTGGCGAGCAGGACGACGGATTCGGGCATCGGGGCGGGACTCCGTGCATGGCGCCGGCGGCGACCGCGCGCAGCATAACGCAGTCGCGGCGCGCATACGGCGTGCGCGGATCCGGGCTAAAATTGCGCCTCACGCCTTGCGGCTGCGCCCATGCTGGAACTCCTCGCCAAGTTTGTCCTCGCTTACCTCGCCGGCTCGCTGGTCGGCAGCCTGGTGATCGGCCGGCTGCGCGGCGTCGACATACGCTCGATGGGCAGCGGCAACGCCGGCGGCACCAATGCGCTGCGCACCCAGGGCCGGCTGTTCGCTTTCTGGGTGGTGGTGATCGACGTGCTGAAGGTTGTCCTGCCCGTGCTCTGGCTGACCGATGCCGCGCTGCCGGGCGTGGGCGTCGATCCTGCCGTCTCGCGCCAGGCGGTGGCGGTGACCATCGCGACCGGCGCGGTGGTGGGGCATGTCTGGCCGGCGTACTTCGGCTTGCGCGGCGGCAAGGGCATGGCCACCCTGCTGGGCGGCTATGCAGCCATCCAGCCCGGCCTGCTGGTGCCGGTGGTGCTCGGCTGGCTGCTGGTGCTCGCGCTGAGCGGCTATGTCGGGCTGGCCACCATGATCGCGGTGGCGGTGGCGCCGCTGTGGCTGGCCGCGACCGGCCAGGCGGGCGGCCCGCTGTTCTGGTTCGCGCTGGCGATGGCGCTGTTCGTGGTCTGGGCGCATCGCATCAACATCGCCCGCCTGCGGGCCGGCGTCGAGCACCAGATGTTCCGCGGCCTGCTGGACCGGTTGCGGTGAGCTACAACGCCGCGCTGCTGCGCGCGCTGGCGGGCGGCGAGCCGGTTTCCGGCGAGGCGCTGGGCCGCGCGCTGGGCACCAGCCGCGCCGCGGTCTGGAAAGGTATCAGGCGACTGCGCGCGCTGGGCCTGGAAGTCGAGGCCCGGCCGGGACAAGGCTACCGGCTTGCGGCGCCGCTGGAGTTGCTGGACGCCGCAGGCATCCGCGCCGGCCTGCCGGCCGCGGCGGCCGCGCGCATCAGGCGCCTGGAAGTCATGCCCGAGACGGCTTCCACCAATGCCCGCGTGCTGGCGGCCGAGGCAGCGCCCGGCGAGCTGGTCGCCTGCCTGGCCGAGTACCAGTCGGCGGGTCGCGGCCGGCGGGGCCGGCGCTGGCTGGCGGCGCCGGGCCACGGCCTCTGCCTGTCGGTGGGCGGCCGGCTGCCGGCTTCGCCTGCCGCTTACGCCGGCCTGTCCACGGCGGTGGGGGTGGCGCTGGCCGACGCGCTGGAGCGCGAGGGGGTCGGCCCGATCGGGCTGAAGTGGCCGAACGACCTGTTGTTGGGCGGCGGCAAGCTGGGCGGCGTGCTGATCGAGTTGCGCGGCGAAGCGCAGGGCCCGGTGACGCTCGCGGTGGGCGTCGGGCTGAACGTGCGACTGGGCCCGGCGGTGCGCGCCGGGATCGAGGCCGCCGGCGGCTGGGCGCCCGCGGACCTGGCACAGGCGGCCGCCGAGAGCGGTGCGCCACTGCCGGATCGCAACCGGCTGGCCGCGGCGCTGGTCGCGGCGCTCGCCGGCTGCCTGGCGGAAGAGCCGGGGACGCAGGGGTCGCGCCTGGGCCGGGCGGTGCTGGAAGGCTGGCGGACCCGCGACGCGCTGCGCGACCGGCCGGTGCGCGTCAGCGATGCCGGCGGACGGCCGGGCGCAGCGCTGGCGGGCATAGCCCGCGGGGTGGACGCCTCGGGCGCGCTGGTGGTGGAGACGGCCGACGGGGCGCGGCACCGGGTCACGGCCGGCGAGGCCACCCTGAGGATGAGCGGATGAAGCTGTTGCTGGACCTGGGCAACACACGCCTGAAGGCGGCACTGGGCGACGATGCGGGTGGCCTGCGCATGCTGGGACAGGCCGCGCACCGGGAGCAGGGCGCCGGCAAGGCGCTCGAGGCAGTGCTGGATGAGCTGGCCGGGGAGACGGTGGACTCGGCCTGGTGCGCAAACGTCGCGGGCGACGCGGCCGGCCGCGAGCTCGCGGCGGCGGTGCGCCTGCATGCGGGCGTGCCGACCCGCTTCGTGCGCGCCGTGCCCGAGGCCTGCGGCGTGCGCTGCGCCTACCCGGAGCCGGCGCACCTGGGCGCCGACCGCTGGGCGGCCCTGCTGGGCGCGCGCGCGCTGAGCGGGGCGGCCTGCCTGGTGGCGGATGCCGGCTCGGCGCTGACCCTGGACGCGATGGCCGCCGGCGGCCGGCACCTGGGCGGCTGGATTCTGCCCGGCCACGCCATGATGCTGGAGGCGCTGGCCGGCCGCACCGGCGACCTGGGCCGCCTGCGCGCCGCGTCCGCGGCCGATCCGGAGGGCGGTTTTCCGGTGGACAGCGGGCCGGCGATGGAGGCGGGCGCCCGGCTGGCGGCGCTCGGTGCGGTGCGCGCGGCGCGCGAGCAGCTGCGGGCGCATGCCGGCGGCCCGGCCCGCCTGCTTGTGACGGGCGGCGACGCGGATTTCCTGCTGGCGCGCTTTGCGGATGCCGAGCACGCCCCCGCGCTGGTGCTGCGCGGGCTGGCCCGGCTGGCGGCCGCCGGGGGATGCGCAACCTGAACCGCGCCTGAATAATCGCCCCTGCGCGAATCGTGGGCTTTACGAATGCCGCGGCGGAGCCGCGCCGCTATACTGTGCACGATTGTGAATTCAACAGGGTTCTGGAGGACCGCATCAATGAAGAAGCTGACCATCGCAATGCTTGC
The DNA here is from genome assembly GCA_035268405.1 of Gammaproteobacteria bacterium. GTDB lineage: Bacteria > Pseudomonadota > Gammaproteobacteria > Steroidobacterales > XN24 > XN24. The sequence goes on along the minus strand of DATFKW010000140.1, from coordinate 1,530 downwards.
CGTGCCCCTGCTGGCTTTCAGCGGTTCCGCGCTGGCGGGCGACGCCGCCGCGGGCGAGGCCAAGGCTGAAGAGCTCTATTGCCTCGATTGCCACATGGCCGAGGACTTCGAAGGCCTTTCGCTCGAGGAGATCAAGGCGGCCCTGGAGGGCCTGATCACGGGCGACACGCCCCATCCGCCGGGCATCGAGGACATGACCAAGGAAGACATTCCCGACCTGGCCGCGTATTTCCACGCCGCCGGCAGCGGGGAATAAGCTCCGGGCCGGCCTCGGCCGGCCTCGAGCACGCGCGCCGCTCCCGGGTGACCGGGAGCGGCGTTTTCGTTGGCGTTTTCGTTTTTGGCGGCCGGCGGCAGTTGCCGCGGTCACGGGCCGCTCCTAGAATGCGCCGGCAGGCCGGTGTAGCTCAGTTGGCAGAGCGGCTGATTTGTAATCAGCAGGTCGCAGGTTCGACTCCTGTCGCCGGCTCCATTTCCCGGCTCGTCGCCGACTTCGCGCCTGGCGCCATCGGTTCACCAGGGTGGATACGCGGGGGCTGCAGGTGGTTTATACTTAGCGGTCCTCGGGAACCAATACAAGGAAACGCCCACATGAGAAAGCTTTTTGTCGCCCTCTGCGCCCTGCCTTTTGCCGCGTTCAGCGCCTCGGCTCTCGCCGACGCTCACGGCGCCGGAGCCGCCAAGGCCGAGGCCTGCCTCGACTGCCACATGGAAGACGATTTTGCCGGCATGAGCGTCGAAGAGATCGCCGGGCTCATCAAGGGCGCCCGCGACCCGGACTTCGGCCATCCGCCTGAAATCACTGAGCTGGCCGAGGAAGACATCCCCACCGTCGCCGCCTACTTCGCCCACGAAGGCGCACGCTAGGCTTTAGCGCGGATTTGCACTGCAAGCCCGGCGGGACCGCGGTCCCGCCGGGCTGTTGACACCCGTACGGCTGCGTTCGATAATACGCGGCTTGCGCTTTTGGGAGGGGTACCCAAGCGGTCAACGGGGGCAGACTGTAAATCTGCTGGCTCAGCCTTCGGAGGTTCGAATCCTCCCCCCTCCACCAGGCCTCCCGCGGCGCGCCGGCGGCGGGGATCCTGGAGGAGGCAGGCCGGCGAAGGCGGAGTCATCAGAGCGCGCGCGGGCGTAGTTCAACGGTAGAACCTCAGCCTTCCAAGCTGATGATGTGGGTTCGATTCCCATCGCCCGCTCCAGATGGGGTCCGTTCCCGGGGAGCGGACGGGTATTGAAAGGATCGCGGCCCACATAGCTCAGACGGTAGAGCACTTCCTTGGTAAGGAAGAGGTCACCGGTTCAAGTCCGGTTGTGGGCTCCATTGCTGGCGCAGTTTTAGCAGTTTTAGACGAATAAATTCACTGATTACTCCGGAGTCGGAACCGATGTCCAAGGCGAAATTCGAGCGTACGAAGCCGCATGTGAATGTGGGGACGATTGGTCATGTTGATCATGGCAAGACGACCTTGACGGCGGCGATGACGAAGGTGATGTCGGAGAAGTTTGGTGGTGAGGTGAGTGCTTACG
>DATFKW010000139.1:0-18484 GCA_035268405.1 Gammaproteobacteria bacterium | reverse complement strand
GTCGATTCGCGGGAGGGCGGCACTATACCCGAAGCCGGAAACCTCGGCTCCAGACGCGAGCCAGGCTCAAGCAACATTGACTTGGCGGCCGCCGGGCCATAGCTTCCCAAGGTAATGCGCATGCTGCAGATGAAACGAGGCCCGGGACAGAAATGCCCCGGGCCTTTCTCGTGACGGGCCATCGATCCGCCCGGCTCAGGAGGCGCCCTGGCGGTCCAGGCCCCGGCAGGACAACGCCTCGGCCAGGTGCGCCACCTCGATGCGCTCCGATCCTGCTGCATCGGCAATCGTCCGCACCACCCGCCGCACCCTCGTCTGCGCCCGGGCCGACAGCCCGAGCCGCCCGGCGGCGCGCATCAGTAACTTGCGACCGGCGGCGTCCAGCGCCGCGTGCTCGTCCAGCAGCCGCCCCTCGAGCCGCGCGTTCAGGCACCCCTGCCGTTGCAGGCTCGTTTGCCGCACCGCGGACACCCGTTCCCTGACCGGCGCCGAGGCCTCGCCGGGCGGGCCGAGAATTTCCGCCGATGCCGGGCGGGGCATCTCGGCCACCAGGTCGATGCGGTCCAGCAGCGGCCCGGAAATGCGCCAGCGATAACGCAGCACGGCGTCCGCGCTGCAGCGACAGTTGCCGCGCGGGTCGCCCAGGTGTCCACAGGGGCACGGGTTCATCGCGGCGACGAACATGAAACGCGCCGGGAAAGTCCGCTGGACGGCGGCGCGGCTGACGGTCAGCTCGCCGTCCTCCAGCGGCTGGCGCAGCGCCTCCAGCGCCGGGCGGCCGAATTCGGGCAGCTCGTCGAGGAACAGCACGCCGTGGTGCGCGAGCGTGACCTCGCCCGGCCGCGGATTGGCGCCGCCGCCCGTGAGCGCCACCGGGGACGCGGAGTGATGCGGCGCCCTGAACGGTCTCCGGCCCCAGTCGTCGGCACGAAAAGGCCGACCGGCCGCGGAGGCGATGCTGGCCACCTGCAGCGCCCGATGCGCATCCAGCGGCGGCAGCAATCCGGCGATGCGACGGGCGAGCATGGTCTTGCCGGTGCCGGGCGGGCCGATGAACAGCAGGTTGTGCCCGCCGGCGGCCGCCAGTTCCAGCAGGCGCCGTCCCCGCGCCTGGCCGCGCACCTCGGCCAGGTCGGGGCCGCGATGGATGCCGGCCATCAGCCGCGGCGGCGCCGCGACCACGGGCAAGGGTGTCCGCCCCTGCAGGTGCGCCGCCACCGCCAGCAGGTGCTTCGCCGCGCGCACTTCGCCCTCGCCCGCCACCGCCGCCTCGCCGGCCGACTCCCCGGCTACGACCAGCGCCCGGCCCTCGCGCGCCGCCGCGATAGCCGCGCACAGCGGCGCCTGCACGGGGCGGAGATCGCCATTAAGGGACAATTCGCCGAGGAATTCCGTCACCCTGAGGCATCGGCCGGGCAGCTGCCCGGAGGCGACCAGCACCCCGAGGGCGATGGGCAGGTCAAAACGGCCGCCCTCCTTGGGAAGGTCCGCCGGCGCCAGGTTGACGATCACCTTGCCCGCGGGAAACCTGAAGCCGCAGTTCGCCAGCGCGGCCCGCACCCGGTCCCGGCTTTCGCGCACCCCGGTCGCGGGCAATCCGACGATGTGGAAGCCGGGCAGCCCGCCGCCCGCATGCACCTCGACCGTGACCGGCAGAGCCTCCAGGCCGCATTGCGCGCGACTGAGCACTTTCGCCAAGGCCATGAGAGCCTCCCCGGGGACCGGTCACCATGGTGACTGCACCCCGCAGCGGAAGGCAGTGGCGGAATCAGGTCGGATTGCCGGGAAATGCCGCGGCCAGGTTTACGCGTTCAGGCGTCCCGAGTGCCGGTCAGGGCGAGGAAGGGATCCAGGTAGGCGCGCTCTTTATCCGCCAGGTAATGAAACTTGCGGCCCCGGTCCACGATTTCCCAGAAATGCGGCTGCGCCTGGCGCAACAACTCGTCGCGCACTTCCGCCTTGAGCTCCGCCGACATGTCGGACATGTCGTCGGCGATCATCGCCGCCTTGCTCTCCTCGCCCTCCGAGAGGTAATACACCCCCAGGCGCGTCTGCGCCTTGCGGACGCCGCGCAGCCCACGGAAATGGCGGTGCGTCTGGCTGGCCTCCTCGGCGTCCAGCGCCAGCAGCTCGCGCAGCATCGCCAGGTCGCAACCCAGCTCCTCGCGATGCGCGAACTGGCACAGGCTGGCCAGATCGTAAGCGACGATCTCGGCGATCGAACTGAGCTCGTCCTCGAAGGCGAGATAACCGTAGCGCTTCATGAAAGATACGCCCTCGCAGGCTTCCTTGCACAGGTCCTGCCGCAAGAGCTCCTCGATGAGCATGCGGTACTGGAGCAGCACGGCATTGGTCGTAAACTCGCTGCGCCGGTCGATCGCCGCGCGAAGATAGGAGTTGAAAAAGCGGAATACCATGCGGATCAGGTCGGTCTGGCGCCTGGCCGCGGCCGCCTCGCCGATGTAGCGCGTGTCGATCGCGACCTGGGCGTCGATGTCGCCCATCGACTCCAGCGCCTCTTGGTAGACGCGCAGGTATTCGTGCAGCACTTTCCATTCGACCCACAGGCGCCGCCTCTCCAGTTCGCCCTGCAACTCCCCGTCCATCGCCACGAAATCCGGGTTGATGCACAACTCGGCGCCGAGGCCGTACCAGGGCCGCTCGTCCAGGGGCTTGTTCGCCACGTACTCGATGGCGAAATCGCACAGCGCGTCGATGGCGTGTCCGGCGATGATCTTGTCCCGTCCCTCGATGGAGTTGTTGGCGATGTCCGTGATCTCCTCCATCTTCTCAAGGACGCGACCCTGCAGCCGGTCCACGTCCCGCGGCAGCTCGGTTTCCAGCCCTCGCGTCGTGAGACGCATCGCGTCGCGGCGCAAGCGGTCGATGATGTTGCCCGGCTCCAGGAACCAGAAGGTGTAGGCAAAGTAGGGCAGCATCGCGGCGAGCCCGAGGCTGGTCAGCACCATGACCAGCAAGAGCAGGCTGCGCGGCACGAAGTCCGGGCGCAGCGTGACGCTCAGCCACACCGCGCACAGGCTGGCCACGATATAGAAACTGATGACGACGATGTGCACCGGCTCGCGCAGGAACATCATGGCGACGCTGGTGTAGCGCTCCGAAGACAGCTGCACGATGATCGCCACCACCGTCAGGACGATGCCGAGCACCGCGACGATGGTCATGCCCAGCGCCGGCAGCGCGTCGGTGATGAGCACCGGATCGAAAGAGAGATAGTGCTCGAAAATGCTGCTCGCGCCGTGCAGGCCGGCGCCGAAAAGCAGCGAGTCCACTATGTAGAAGGCCGTGCAGAACAGCACCGCCACCGTGATCACGACCACCATCGGCATGATCCAGGCCAGCACCACGGAGGGCGCGATGCCGCGCTTCGCCCGCGTCGCTGTCACCCCGGCCACGCGCCCCGGACGCCTGTCCGTGACGGTTCCGCGGTTCCTTCCGCCATCTTTTGCCATGCTGCCCTCCTGGCCGGCTCCTGGAGCCTGCACAGCCTTCAGGCAACTATGCACCAAATATCGCGGCCCTGCCACGCGCCTGCGGAAAACCGAAGGGCGTGACTCCGGGGAAGCCGGGCAGGCCTATTGCCCGTTTTTCTCCAGCGCCGCCAGCCGCGCCTCCAGCGCTTCCAGCTTCTCGCGGGTGCGCCGCAAGACGGCAGCCTGCACGTCGAACTCCTCGCGCGTGACCAGCTCCAGCCGCGACAGGCCGGCGTGCAGCACGGCGCGGAAGTTCTCCTCGGCGTCGGCCTGCAGCGCCTTGAGTCCCCCCGGCAGGGAATCGGCCAGGCGGCGGGCCAGTTCGTCGATGTTCGGCGTTTTCGGATCCATGCTCAGTCCTCGCGCCCCGTGATGGGGCAAAAGCGGATGCTGCTACGCACCATGACGGTGCGCGAATCGTCTATCCCCGAAGGCGTCCGGGCCCAAGCTGCTGATTTATCTCGGCTGGCACGCATCGTGCTTTGCAACATCAGCCGGGGCAAATCGGCCCTGACCACGCAATTCACTTGGGAGGATAGAAAAATGGGTCGATCCCGTTACCTGCTCGTCGCCCTGGCACTGGGCGCCAGCCAATCCGCGGTCGCCGGAGATTTTAGCGCGAACGCCGGCATGATGTCTGACTACATATTCCGTGGCGTCAAGCAAAGCGACGCCTCCGCCTATGCCGGGCTCGACTACGAGCACGAGAGCGGCTTCTACGCCGGTACCTGGGGCGCCGATGTCGGCCAGGGCATCGAATACGACCTCTACGGCGGCTTCGGCGGCTCGGTCGGCGATTTCAGCTACGGCATCGGCTACACCGGCTACTTCTACACCGACGACTTCGACGACACCTACCAGGAGATCAACCTGACCGGCGGCTACGGCATGTTCAGCCTCGAATACTCCGTCGGCACCTACGACAATTTCGACGGGCCCGATCTCGATTACAGCTTTATCGCCGGCACCGTCGAGTACGAGGGTTTCTACGGCACCTACGGCACCTGGTCGCAGGACTTCGACGGCGACTATTTCGAGCTCGGCTACGGCACCGAGCTGTCAGGCTTCGATTTCGGCGTCGCGGCCGTGGTGAGCGACAGCGATCTTTCCTCCACGGGCTCGAGTGAAACCTCGCTGGTGTTCTCCATCGGCAAGACCTTCGACCTGAGGTGAGCGGCATGAAACTGGTAACCGCAATCATCAAGCCGTTCAAGCTCGACGACGTGCGCCAGGCCCTGGCCGACGTGGGCGTCAAGGGCGTGACCGTCATCGAAGTGAAAGGCTTCGGCCGCCAGCGCGGTCACACGGAGCTCTATCGCGGCGCGGAGTACGTGGTGGATTTCCTGCCCAAGGTGAAGGTCGAGATCGCCATCGACGACGACCTGCTCGAGCAGGTCGTCGAGGTCATCAGCAACACCGCGCGCACGGGCAAGATCGGCGACGGCAAGATCTTCGTCACGCCACTGGAACAGGTGATCCGGATTCGCACGGGCGAAACCGGCCCTGAAGCGGTCTAGGGGGGAAGAACGTGGATAAATTAATGGAACTCAGCTACGCGCTGGACACTTTCTACTTCCTGATGTCCGGCGTCCTGGTCATGTGGATGGCCGCCGGCTTCACCATGCTGGAGGCCGGCCTGGTCCGGGCGAAGAACACCGCGGAAATCCTCACCAAGAACGTGGGCCTCTACTCCATCGCGTGCCTGATGTACATGATCTGCGGCTACGGGATCATGTACGGCGACGGCAACGGCATCATCCCGGGCATCAGCATGCTCGGCACGGCCGACAACAGCGTGGCGGAGGTGGTGGCCGGCGGGGACGACGCGCCCTACTACTCCAATCTCTCGGACTTCTTCTTCCAGGTGGTGTTCGTCGCGACCGCGATGTCCATCGTCTCGGGCGCGGTCGCCGAGCGGATGAAGCTGTGGGCCTTCCTCGCTTTCGCGGTCGTCATGACGGCGGTGATCTACCCGGTGCAGGGCTACTGGACCTGGGGCGGCGGTTTCCTCGGCGAGACCTTCGGCTACTCGGACTACGCCGGCTCCGGCATCGTCCACCTGGCGGGCGCGGCGGCCGCGCTGGCCGGCGTGTTCGTGCTCGGCGCTCGCAAGGGCAAATACGGGCCCAAGGGCCAGGTGAACGCCATCCCCGGCGCGAACCTGCCGCTGGCGACGCTCGGCACCTTCATCCTGTGGATGGGCTGGTTCGGCTTCAACGGCGGCTCGGAACTGAAGGTCTCCGACGTGGGTTCGGCCAACGCGGTCGCGCTGGTGTTCACCAACACCAACCTGGCGGCGGCCGCCGGACTGGTCGCGGCGCTGCTGCTGGCGAAGGCGTGGTTCGGCAAGGCCGATCTCACCATGGCGCTGAACGGCGCCCTGGCGGGGCTGGTGTCGATCACGGCCGATCCGCTGTCGCCCAGCCCGCTGCTCGCGATGACCATCGGCGCCGTCGGCGGCCTGCTGGTGGTGGCTTCCATCGTCGTGCTGGATCGCAAGTTCCGCATCGACGACCCGGTGGGCGCGATCTCGGTGCACGGCACGGCCGGTATCTGGGGCGTGCTCGCGGTGCTGCTATCCAACGGCGACGCCACGGTGAGCGGCCAGCTCATCGGCCTGGCGGTGATCTTCGCCTGGGTGTTCCTCGTCAGCCTGGTGGTGTGGTTCATCATCAAGGCGGCGATGGGCGTCCGCGTCTCCGAGCAGGAGGAATACGAGGGCGTGGACCTTGGGGAATGCGGCCTGGAGGCCTATCCCGAGTTCACCAAGTCCGGCGACTGAGCGCGCGAGTACAGGCGGCTGCGAGCCGCCGCACAACGGCCGGGGGCGGATTTTCCGCCCCCGGCCTTCTTTTATGCAGCCTCCCCAGCCCGGCCGGCGCGGTGATAGACTCGCAGCGAAGCATTCCACACTGGCCGCCATGAACGCGGAGAACGAAGATGAAAATGGTCTGCGCCATCATCAAGCCCTTCAAGCTGGACGATGTCCGCGAGGCGCTCGCCGATCTCGGCGTGCAGGGCATTACTGTGACGGAAGTCAAGGGTTTCGGCCGCCAGAAGGGCCACACTGAACTTTATCGCGGCGCCGAGTACGTGGTGGATTTCCTGCCCAAGGTCAAGCTGGAACTTGCGGTGCCGGATGACGCGCTCGAGCGGGTGCTCGAGTCCATCGTCAACACCGCGCGAACCGGAAAGATCGGCGACGGCAAGATCTTTGTTTACGACCTGGAACAGGCCATACGGATCCGCACGGGCGAAACCGACGCCAAGGCGCTCTAGGGGGCGATCACGATGAAAGTGCTGCTTACCATGCTGGCCCTGCTGTTGACCGTGACGGCAGCTGCGGCGGCCGAGGAAATCTATCGCACGGTGCAGGGTGACGGCACCGTCGTCTACAGCGACCGGCCCCTGTCGGACCAGTCGGTGCTGGTCGACGTCAGCACGAAACCGGCCGACGCCGGGGAAAACCCCGTGCTGGCCGCGGAGGCCAACAGGAACCGCGAGGAAGACACCGGTTCCAGCGCGATGGCCGCCGCCTTGGAGGAACAGAAAGCCATGCGCGCGGAGGCCTGCCGCGAAGCGCGCGAGACGCTGGAAGCCTACGACCGGGCGCCACGGCTTTATGAAGAGCTGCCCGGCGGCGGCCGCCGCTACCTGAGCGACGAGGAAATCGTTCGCGCCCGCCAGGCCGCCCGCCAGGCCGTCGTCGACTTCTGCGACGGCGAAAACTAGCCGCCCGGTACGCCGCCGCTGCGCCGCCGGCCTCGCTTCGAGGCCGGGGCGATGCGCTATACTGCGCGCCCTTTCGACCCCAGTCTCGACGCCCGGGAGGCCTCCGCGGATGAGCGAGGAACAAATCGAAGCCAATCGGCGACTCTACGGCATCGCCCGCTGGAGCGACGGCTACTTCGACATCGGCGCGCACGGCCGGCTGGTGGTGCGGCCGTTTCGCAACGGCTCGGAGATCGACCTCAGCGACCTCGTGCGCCGGGCGCGGCTGGCCGGCCTCGCGGTGCCCATCCTGTTCCGCTTCACCGACATTCTTCGCGACCGGCTCGACCGGCTGCACAACGCCTTCCGCAAGTCCATGGCGGCGCGCGAATACGAGTCGCGCTACCGCGTGGTCTACCCGGTCAAGGTCAACCAGCAGCGCAGCGTGGTCGAAACGCTGGTCAACCACGGCGGCGCGCGCATCGGGCTGGAGACCGGCAGCAAGCCCGAGCTGATGGCCGTGCTGGGCATTTCGCCGCCCGGGGGCATGATCGTCTGCAACGGCTACAAGGACCAGGAGTACCTGGAGCTGGCGATGATTGCCCAGCGCCTCGGCCACGAGGTCTACATCGTGGTGGAGAAGCTCTCCGAACTGGACCGCATCATCCAGCTGTCGCGCGAGTTCGGGCTGGAGCCGCGGCTGGGCGTGCGCCTGCGGCTTTCCAGCGTGGGCGCCGGCAACTGGCAGGACACCGGCGGCGAGAAATCGAAGTTCGGCCTGACCGCCGGCCAGCTCCTGGAGGCGGCCGAACGCGCCAGCCAGGCCGGCATGGGCCACTGCGTGCGGATGCTGCATGTGCACGTGGGCTCCCAGGTTCCCAACCTGCGCGACATTCGGCGTGGGCTGACCGAGGCCGCGCGCGTCTACACCGACCTGCGCGAGGCCGGCCTGCAGCTCGGCCTGATGGACGTGGGCGGCGGCCTGGGGGTCGATTACGAGGGCACGCGCTCGCGCAGCCCGAACTCGATCAACTACAGCATCGAGGGCTACGCCCGCACGGTGGTCGACACCATCGCGGAGGTCTGCGACGCCGCCGGCGAGCCGCGTCCGGAGATCGTCTCGGAATCGGGCCGCGCAATGGTGGCGCAGCACGCCGTGCTGGTCACCAACGTGATCGACACCGACGTGCCGACCAACGTGGAACCGGTCGAGCCGGCCGCCGACAGCGGCGCGCAGGTGAGCGCCTTGTGGGAACAGTTCCAGCGCATCGACGACAGCTCGCCCGAGGAGATCTACCGCGAGACGCAACACCTGATGGGCGAGCTGCACCAGCGCTACATCGCCGGCGAGATCCGGCTGCGCGAGCGCGCCCACGGGGAAGCGCTCGCGCGGGCCCTGATGCGCGCCGTGCGCGACCGCCTGCTGGCCCAGGCCAACCCGCCGCGCGCCATCGTCGATGAGCTCAAGCAGATCACGGCCGACAAGCTCTTCATCAACATGTCGGTGTTCCAGTCGCTGCCGGACATCTGGGCCATCGACCAGGTCTTTCCCATCATGCCGGCGCAGCGCCTCGATGAGCCGCCTACCCGGCGCGGCGTGCTGCGGGACCTCACCTGCGACTCGGACGGGCGCGTGGACCTCTACGTGGACGGCGAGGGGATCGAGCGCAGCATGCCGGTGCACACCGTGAAAGCGGACGAGGAATACCTGCTGGCCATCCTGATGGTGGGCGCCTACCAGGAGATCCTCGGCGACCTGCACAACCTGTTCGGCGACACCGGCAGCGTGGACGTTTACCTGTCCCCCAACGGCGATCCAGTGCTCGGCATGCCGCGCAACGGCGACAGCGCCGAGCAGCTGCTCGCCTATGTCCACTTCGCGCCCGACGAGCTGCGCGCCGCCTACGCCCGGAAGATCGCCGCGGCCGGGCTGAACGAGGAAGACCAGAGCACCTTCCTGCGCGCGCTGAGCGAAGGGCTGTCCGGCTACACCTACCTGGAGGACTGAGCATGCCGCGCGTCGGTTTCATAGGCCTGGGCGCCATGGGCCTGCCGATGGCCCGCAACCTGCACGCGGCGGGACTGCTGGCGGCCGCATGGAACCGCACGCCCGCCAGGGCCGAGGCGCTGGCCGCCGAGACCGGCCTGCGGGTCGCCGCGGGGCCGGCCGAGCTTGCCGCCGGCTGCGAGCTGATCGTCACCTGCGTGTCCGCCGACGAAGACCTGCTGGAAATCGTCGAGGCGCTGGCGCCCGCGCTCGCGCCTGGCAACGTGGTAGTGGACTGCTCCACCGTCGCCGCCTCCACGGCGCGCGCTGCCGCCGCGCGACTCGCCGAAGCGGGCGCGGATTTCCTCGATTGCCCGGTGAGCGGCGGCACCGAGGGCGCCGCCGCCGGCACGCTCTCCATCATGGTGGGCGGGCACGAGGCGGCGCTGGAAAAGGCCCGCCCGGCGCTGGAGGCCATGGGCAGCAGCATCACGCTGATGGGCCCGGTGGGCGCCGGCCAGGCGGCCAAGGCCACCAACCAGGTGATGGTCGCCGGCATCAACCAGGCGGTCACCGAGGCGCTGGCCTTCGGCCGGGCGCAGGGCCTGCCGATGGAGAAGCTGATCGCGGCGCTGGAAAAAGGCGCGGCGGGCAACTGGTTCCTGTCGCGCCGAGGGCCTACCATGATCCGTAACGAGTTCCCGCTCGGCTTCAAGATGGGCCTGCACGCCAAGGACCTGGAGATCTGCCGGCGCATGGCCGCGGAGCTGGGCGTGAAACTGCCGGTGGTGGAGATGACGCTGCTGCATTACGGCCGCCTGCCGCCGCAAAGCGCGGAGGAGGACATCTCCACGCTTTTCCGGCTCAAGTCGGATATGTTTTCGCCTGACGGAAAGCCTGGCGGGAAGCCCGGCCAGACGCCGGGCGACCGCTGAAACGGCCCTACACCACGGGCCCGAGCTCCCGCAGGAGGATTCTGCAGACATGAAGAGAACCATCAGGATCGCGACCCGCGAGAGCCGCCTCGCCCTCTGGCAGGCGGAGCACGTGGCCGCCCTGCTCGCCCGCGCGCACCCGGGATTGACGGTGGAGCTGACGCCCATGACCACCAAGGGCGACCAGATCCTGGACACCACGCTGGCGAAGATCGGCGGCAAGGGCCTGTTCATCAAGGAGCTGGAAACCGCCATGCTCGAGGGCCGGGCCGACATCGCCGTGCACTCCATGAAAGACGTGCCGGCCGACATGCCCGAGGGTTTCGAGATCGTCACCGTGCTGGAGCGGGAAGATCCGCGCGATGCGCTGGTCTCGGCGGACTACCTGACCATCAGCGACATTCCCGCCGGCAGCATCGTCGGCACTTCCAGCCTGCGCCGCCAGGCGCAGCTGCAGCACGCCCGCCCCGACCTGAAGGTGGAGCCGGTGCGCGGCAACGTGGAGACCCGCTTGCGCAAACTGGACCACGGCAACTTCTCCGCCATCCTGCTGGCGGCGGCCGGCCTCAAGCGTCTCGGCCTGGAGCACCGCATCGCGGGCTTCCTGCCCTTCGAAGTCTCGCTGCCGGCCGTCGGCCAGGGCGCCGTCGGAATCGAGACGGTGGCGGGCAACGAGGAAGTGGCCGCGCTGATGGCGCCGCTGGAACATGCCGGCACGCGCAGCTGCGTGAACGCCGAGCGGGCCTTCGCCGGCGGGCTGGGCGCCAGCTGCGAGTCGCCGGTGGCAGGCTTTGCCGTGCTCGAGGGCGACGAGCTTTTCCTCCGCGGGCTGGTGGCGACGCGCGACGGCGCCTCCGTGCTGCACGGCGAAATCCGCGGCCCGGTCGCCGCCGCGGCGGACCTGGGCGCGGCCCTGGCCAGGGACCTTTTCGAACGCGGCGCCGCCGCGTTGCTGGAGGACCAGCCACAGGATGACTGACGCCAGCCTCAGCGGGCTCACCGTGCTGGTCACCCGCCCCCAGGGGCTGGGCGAGGACCTGGTCCACGCGATCGAGTCGCGTGGCGGCGAAGCGGTGCTGATGCCCGCGATCAGCATCGAGCCGGTGCAGCCGGACACCTCCGAGCTGGCCGACCTGTCCACGCTGCCGGCCGGCGGGCTGGTGATTTTCGCGAGCCGCAACGCCGTCGCCTGGGGCGCGCGCTACCTGCCGCAGCCGCGGCCCCGCGTCGCGGCCATCGGGCCCTCCACGGCCAGCGCGCTCGCCGAACTCGGCCTGACGCCGGACATCCGTCCGGCCGGTTTCACCACCGAGGATCTGCTGGCGCAACCCGAACTGGAAAACCTTGCCGGCGTGCGCGTGTTCATCATCCGCGGCGCGGGCGGCCGCGAGACCCTCGCCGAGGGCCTCAAGGCGCGCGGCGCACGCGTGCGCTACCTGGACGTGTACCGCCGGGTGCCGGCGCCGATCGAGCCGAGGCGCCGCGACGAGGTGCTGGCGCGCTGGCAGGCCGGCGGGATTCACATGGTCACCGCGACCAGCGGCGACGTTTTCCGCAACCTGTGCGAGATCCTCGGGCCGGCCGGCGAGGGCCTGCTGCGGCGCACGCCGCTGGTGACGGTGAGCGCGCGTGTGGTACAAATTGCTGAGCAGTGGGGTCACGACGCGACGCGCGTGCTGGCGGAAGGGCCGGATGATCAAAGCCTTGCCGAGGCCATCGCGCGCTGGCACGCAACCCACGCCTCCTGAACGGACGGGAGCCAAGGAATGAACGATTCCCGGATCGAGAACGGCGAAGGCACGGAAGAGACGCCGGCGCCCGCTGAGCAACGCCCGGAAGACACGTCACCGGCCGCGGACGATCCGGCCGGCCAAACGGCAGAGTCACCCGGCCCGGCGGAAACGCCCGACGGCGGCACCGCGGCCGCCACGCCCGCCGCCGCGGAGCCGCCCGCGGGTGAAGACCCGCCTCCGCCTGCGCCCCCGCCTGTGCCTCCACGCCGCGGCGGCCGGACCCTGGCGGTGCTGGCACTGGTGTTCGCCCTGGCGGCCGGCGGCGCCGCCGGCTATCTGGCCTGGTTGCAGATGGATCAGCAGGAAGCGATTGCCAGCCAGCGCGCCGACATCGCCGGTCGCGTCGCGGACATGCGCGACCTGGTGGCCGACACCGAGCAACGCCTGGCCGTGCAGGAAGAACGCCTGGGACGACTCGCCGACCAGAGCGAGTCGCGCGGCCAGGCGATCTCCGACCTGAGAAGCGGCCTGCGGCAGGCCCGCAGCCGCCTCGAAGAACTGTCACGCGAAGAAGCCGGGCCGGAGCGCTCGCCCTCGCTCGCCGAGATCGAGTTCCTGCTCAGGCTGGCGCGGCGGGAACTGCAACTGGCTGACAACCCGCGTATCGCGCTGGCCGCCTTGCGCGAGGCCGACCGGCGCGCGGCGCGGCTGGACGACCCGGGGCTCGCCGAAGTGCGCGCCGCCATCAACGACGAAATCGCCGCGGTGGAAGCGGTCGCCGACACCGACCTGGAGGGCGTCGCGCTGCGGCTGGACAGCCTGGCCGCGCGCGTGGAAGGCCTGCCCCTGAAGGGCGCCCTGGCGCCCGACCTGCCCGGGGCGGACGACGACGGCGAGGGCGACGCGCAAAGCGGCTGGCGGCGCATGCTCGAAAAAGCCCGCGGCGTGACGGCGCGGCTGTTCCGGATCCGGCGCACCGACGAGCCGGCGACGCCGCTGCTCGCGCCCGACGAGTCCTTCTTCCTTTATCGCAATGTCGAGCTGGACCTGAAGAGCGCACGCCTGGCCGCGCTTGCGCGCGACCCCGCCAATTACACGGCCGGCCTGGACGCGGCCGAGCGCTCGTTGCGGCAGTATTTCCAGGAGGACGATTCCGAGGTGGCTTCGCTGCTGCGGGCGATCAACGATTTGAAGCGCCGCGAAATCGCGCCCTCCTGGCCGGAGATCTCGCGCTCCCTCGAGCTGTTGCGCGCGGACGGAGCCGAGGACTAGATGCGCCTCGGGCTGCTGCTCCTGGTCGGCCTCGCCCTGGGCGCAGTCGGCGCCCATTGGCTGCTCGGCGACCAGGGCTACGTGCTGGTGGATATCCGCGGCTGGACCGTGGAGACCTCGGTGCCCGGCCTGGTGGTGGCGCTGGTGGCGTTATACCTGCTGGTTCGCCTCGTAAGCTGGATCATGCGGGCGCCGCGACGCGCGGGGCGCGCGATCGGCGAGATCCGGCTGCGGCGGTCGCAGCGCCAGCTGGACAATGCCTTCGCGGCCATCGCGGAAGGCCAGTGGGGCCGGGGTGAACGGCTGCTGGGCCGGGCGGCCCGCGGGCCCGCCTCACTGGCGGGCTACTTGTCCGCCGCGCGGGCGGCCCAGGAACAGGATGCACCCGAACGGCGGGACGAATGGCTGCGGCTCGCCTATGAAGCCGACCCCGCCGCCACGCCCGCCGTGCTGCTGACCCAGGCGGAGTTGCAACTGGAAGGCGGACAGCTGGAGGAAGCGCTGGCGACGCTGCGCCAGCTCGACACGGTCAACGGCGGCCATCCGCGCGGCCTGGCCCTGCAGGCGCGCGTGCTGGAGAAGCTGCAGGACTGGAGCGCGCTCGAAGCGCTGTTGCCGAGGCTGCGCAACCGCAAAGTCATGGATGCCGACCGGGCGGCTGGACTGGAGACGCGGGTTGCGCAGGCCCGGCTCGCCGCCGCGGAGGACGGGGACGCGCTGCAGGCGGCGTGGAGCCGGCTGAGCCGCGAGATGCGGCGCCGGACCGAGCTGCTGCAAAGCTATGGCCGCGCCGCCTTGCGGGTCGGCGCCGCCGACCAGGCGGAACCGGTACTGCGGCGCGCGCTGAAATCGTCCTGGGAGCCGTCGCTGGTGGCGATCTACGGTCAGCTGGAGACCAGCGATCCCGGGGCGCAACTGGCGACCGCCGAGAAATGGCTCAACCAGCGGCCCGAGGACGCCGAACTGCTGCTGGCCTGCGGCCGGCTGTGCCTCAGGAACGAATTGTGGGGCAAGGCGCGCAGCTACCTGGAGACCAGCCTGGCAATCCGCCCGCGCCCGGAGACCTGGCGGATTTTCGGCGAACTGCTGACCCAGCTGGGCGAGTCGGGCGCGGCGTCGGAAGCCTTCCGGCAAGGCCTGAGCGCAGCCTCGGGAACTGCGCCGGCGCTGGCCGCGCCCGCCCGGGAGAATCGCTGAAGGCGGCGGGTCAGCCCGGCCGGGTCGAAAACTCGAAAGAGTCGAAGAACAGCCGGCCCTGCGGCAGGCCGTGCGCCGGAAACAGCTCCTGGATCACCGCGATCATCGGCGGGGGGCCGGCCGCATAGACGTCCACCTCGGCGAGCGACGGGCGGTCCGCCAGCACCGTCTCGTGCACCCAGCCGCGCCGCCCTTCCCAGCGATCCTCGGGCATCGCCTCCGACATCACCGGCGTGAACTTCAGCCACTCGTAACGGGTCGCCCAGCGCGCCAGCTCCTCGCCCTCGTAGAGGTCGCGCGGCCTGCGCACGCCCCAGTAGAAATGCACCGGCCGCTGCGAGCCCACTTCCATGAGGTGCTGCAGCATCGACTTGATGGGGGCATAGCCCGTGCCGCCGGCGACCATCACGATGGGCCGCTCCGAGTCCTCGCGCAGCCAGAAGCCGCCCAGCGGGCCCTCGATCCGCAGCAGGGAGCGCTCGCCGATCTCCTCGAATACCTGCGCGGTGAAACGGCCGCCCGTCACGCGCCGCACGTGCAGTTCGAGCCGCTCCGTTTCGTGCGGCGGGTTGGCCATCGAGTAGCTGCGCCGCTCGCCGCCCGGCAGGAGAAAATCGACGTACTGGCCGGCGAGGAAGACGAAAGGCTCCAGCGAGGGCAGCTTCACCACCAGCCGCATCACGTCATGACACAGCGGTTCGCGCGTCTCTACGCGGCAGGGCAGGCGCCGGATGCGCACCTCCTCGGGGACCGCCAGCGCGCGCGCCTCCAGCTCGAGGTCGGAGCATGCGCGCGCCTGGCAAAGCAGCGCGCGCCCGGCGGCGGCCTCGTCGGGCGCCAGTCCGGGCGGCAGGCCGTTGGGATAGCAGACCTCGCCGGACAGCACGGTGGCTTCGCAGGCGCCGCAACTGCCGCCGCGGCAGCTGTGCGGCAGATGCAGGCCGGCGCGCAGACCGGCGGCGAGCACGGACTCGTCCTCCAGCACCTCGAAGCGCTCTTCCGCAGGATGTAACCTGACGCGATGAACCATCCAGAACGCCCCGTCGCCGGCCCGGCCGGCATCACCGTGATCGGCTGCGGCTATACCGGCCGCCGCCTGTTGAAACTCTGTCGCGACACAGGCCGCGAATGCCTGGGCACCGTGCGCTCCCGCGAATCGCTCGCACGGCTCGAGGCCCTGGGCGCGTCGGCCGTGCAGCTGGACCTGGACCCGCCCGCCGGGGAATTCCCCGACGCCTGGCCCCGCGCCTGGTCCGCAGGACGCGCGCTCATCTACATGGCCCCGCCCCCGGACAGCGGTGAAAGCGATCCGAGGATCCGCAACTTCGTGGCCCGGCTGCGCCAGGCGCCCGAGGCGCTAGTTTACCTCAGCACCACGGGCGTGTACGGCGACACCGGCGGCGCCGGCGTGGATGAGCGGACGCCGCCGGCCCCCGCCTCGGCGCGCGGCAAGCGACGGCTGGACGCCGAAAATGCGCTTCGGGAGTGGGCCGCCGAAACGGGTGCGGCGCTGCGCATCCTGCGGGTGCCGGGCATTTACGGGCCGGGCCGCCTGCCGCTGGAGCGCATCGCCGCGGGCGCGCCGGTGGTGGCCGAAGAGGACGCCGGGCCGGGCAACCGCATCCACGTGGACGACCTCGCCGCCGTCAGCCTCGCGGCGGCGGATTACCGCGGCGCGCTGGAAGTGTTCAACGTCGGCGACGGCGAGCACGCCAGCATGGGCGAGTACTTTCGAGCGGTCGCCCGCGCCGCCGGGCTGCCCTCTCCGCCGGAGTTGCCGCTGGCCGAATTGCTGCAGCGGGTCTCCCCGGCGATGCGCAGTTTCCTGGTGGAAAGCCGGCGCGTCGACACGGATCGCATGCGTCGCGAACTCGGCTTCACGCCGCGCTACACGGAACTCGCGGCCGGGGTGGCCGCCAGCCTGGAAGCTGCGCAGAGCGACTGAACACAGTATTTCGCATACAATATACGAAATACCGAAGGAACTGCGCCCATGGCCATACAACGGATCAATCTTCGCGACCAGGTCCGGGCAGAGTTGCTGGACTGGTTGTCTGACGGCCGCCTCCAGCCCGGCCACCGGCTCGAGGAGGAACGGCTCAGCCGCGGCCTGGGCGTCAGCCGGACCCCGCTGCGCGAGGCGCTGGCAAGCCTGGCGGGCGACGGCATCGTGGAGGCCGTGCCGCGCCGCGGCTTTCGCGTCCCCAAGCTGTCCGCCGAGCGGGTGCGAAATCTTTATCCCGTGCTCGGCAGCCTGGAAGGGCTGGCGCTGCGGCTCAGCGGACCGCAGGCGGCCGGCCTGGCGGCGCCGCTGGACGCGCTCAACGAGCGGCTGGGCTCCGCCCACCTCAGCGCGACGCAGCGCGCGGAGCTGAACCGGCGCTGGCACGAGACGCTGGTGAGCAGGAACCCGAACCGGGAACTGGCGAGCCTGCTCGAGCGGATCCGCAGCCGGGTGCGCCCCTATGCGGGCAGCTGGGCGCGCCCGGCCGGGGACATTGAGAAAGCCCGCGAAGAGCATGCCGAGATTGCCCGGCTGCTCGCCGCCGGCGACAACGACCGCGCCGCCGAGGCCGTGTTGCGGCACTGGGTACAGGGCATCCAGCCGGTGACCCGCTGGGTGAACGGCGACCCGGGCGGCGCTTAAGGCCTGCTGGCGGGGCTCTCCAGCCAGTGGGTCAGGGGCGCCCAGTGCTCCCAGTCCTGCCAGGCCAGGTATTCCGGCAGCTCGAATACGCCGAGCCCGCGGCCATAGGCGCGCACGTAATTCTGGGCGTCGCGCAACGTGGCGACGTACGGCACGCCGAGCCGGCGCAGGTAGGCGTCCAGCTCGTCGAAGCTCAGCGTGTTTTCCTTGATGCGGTTGGCGACCACCGCGATCTTCGCCTGGCGCCGCGCCACTCGCCCGAGCTCCTGCAGCTCGGCGATGAATTTCGAGGCGGCGCGCATGTCGATGGACGACGGCAGCACCGGGATCAGCACGGTTTCCGCCCGCCGCAGCAACTCGGTCAGCTCGCGCCCGTGCGAGCGGGCGGGCGCGTCGATGACCGTCACGTCCGCGTTGCGCGGCACAGCGCGCAAGCCGTCCTCGAAGGCCCGCACGCCGGCCACCGGCGGGGCGTCCTGCGGGCGCAATTCGAGCCAGTCCAGGCTGGAGCCCTGCGGATCGAAGTCGGCCAGCGCGACCTGCTGGCCGCGGGTCGCGTACCAGCTGGCGAGATTGGTCGCGATCGTGCTCTTGCCGCAACCGCCCTTGGGGTTCATAACCAGGATATGCCGCATTTCAAACTACTCCCTTTGCTGTCCGCGGATCTTTGCTAGTCCAGTCCGAGTTCCGGCCAGAGCGCATCGACGCGCGCGCGCACCTCCGGGTCCATGCTGATCGGCCGACCCCATTCCCGCCGGGTCTCGCCGGGCCACTTGTTGGTGGCGTCGAAACCGATCTTCGAGCCCAGGCCCGACACGGGCGAGGCGAAGTCCAGGTAATCGATCGGCGTGTTCTCGATGATCACCGTGTCGCGGGCCGGGTCCATGCGCGTGGTCATGGCCCAGATCACGTCCTGCCAGTTGCGCACGTCCACGTCGTCGTCCGTCACCACCACGAACTTGGTGTACATGAACTGCCGCAGGAACGACCAGATGCCCAGCATCACGCGCTTGGCGTGACCGGGGTACTGCTTCTTCATGCTCACCACCGCCATGCGGTAGGAGCAGCCCTCTGGCGGCAGGTAGAAATCCACGATCTCCGGAAACTGCTTCTGCAGGATGGGAACGAAGACCTCGTTGAGCGCCACGCCCAGCACGGCCGGCTCGTCCGGCGGGCGGCCGGTGTATGTGCTGTGGTAGATCGGCTGATCGCGCCAGGTCATGCGGTTCACGGTGAAGACCGGAAACTCTTCCACCTCGTTGTAATAGCCGGTGTGGTCGCCGAAGGGACCCTCCGGCGCGGTGTCGCCCGGCGCCAGGTGGCCCTCGAGCACGATCTCGGCGCTTGCGGGCACCTCCAGCTCCGAGTCGCCGCATTTGACGACTTCGGTGCGGCCGCCGCGCAATAGCCCGGCAAAAGCGTATTCCGACAAGGTGACCGGCACGGGCGTGACGGCGCCCAGGATGGTCGCCGGGTCGGCCCCCAGCGCCACTGCCAGCGGGAAGGGC
>DATFKW010000138.1:0-19496 GCA_035268405.1 Gammaproteobacteria bacterium | reverse complement strand
TACCTGCTGCGCCCCGGCATCAACCTGGTGGGCGCCATGTTCTCCGGGCGCAAGCGCACCGGGGAGCCGGCCATCCGCGGCTCGCGGCTGCCGCTCGCGCTGGCGCTGCTGGCGGCGGCGGCGGCCGGCGTCTGGTACCTGGTCAGCGCCGCGCCGCCGCCCAGCATGGCGGACCTGGGGCTGTACTAGTCGTCCACCCGGAAGTCGTTGTGGCAGGCGCGGCAGTCGTCGATGAGCGCGCCGACGGCCTCCCGCGCAGCCGCCTCGTCGCCGGCTGCCGCGAGCGAGGCCAGGCGTTCGGCGCTTTCCCGGGTGTTCTCGGCAAGCTCTTCGAAACGCTCGAAGTCTTCCCAGATCACGGGCAGCGCCTCGGTCTCCAGATCGTGGGCGCGCGTGTCGGCGCGAAAGGCGTCGGGGATCATGCCGGCCATCCAGGCGATGCGCTGCGCATTGCGCGCCACCAGCGCACTGTCCCAGGGCACCAGGTCGCGCGTCATCGCGCCCATCGGCCCGACGTTCCAGCCGATCACCTTGAGCACGGCCTGGCGCGTCTCGGTCGCCTTGGCAGCCTGTTCGGCGTCCAGCGCCACGGCCGGCGACGCCAGCATCAACGCGGCTGCGGCGATGAGAAATTTCCCGTGATGCATGTGTCTCTCCCTGTTGCTGAACAATCCCGTATCCCGTACCCGCGCTACTCGCCGCGCAGCTCCACCCGCACGATGCGCCGCTTGCCGACCGCAAGCACGTGCGTCGCACCCGCTTGCAATGTCGTGCGCGCATCTTCGATCCGCTCGCCGTCCACCCGCACCGCCCGCTGGCGGATCTCGCGGAAGGCCTCCGAGTTGCTGGCCGTCAGGCCGGCCGCGGTCAGCGCAGCCGCCAGGCCGATCTCGCCGCCCTCGCAGGCCACCACCCGGGTCTCGATGTCTTCGGGCATGGCGCCGGCCCGGATGCGCTGGTCGAAATCGCGTCGCCCGGCGGCCGCGCCCGCCTCGCCGTGGAAGCGCGCCGTCAGCTCGCGGGCCAGCTCGAACTTCACCTCCATCGGGTTGCGCCCCTGCGCCACCGCGGCGCGCAGCGCGCCGATCTCTTCCAGCGGACGGAAGGACAGCAACTCGAAGTAGCGCCACATCAGGTCGTCCGGGATCGACATGAGCTTGCCGAACATGGTCGCCGGCGGCTCGTCGATGCCCACGTAGTTGCCCAGCGACTTGGACATCTTCTGCACGCCGTCCAGGCCCTCCAGCAGCGGCATCGTCATCACCACCTGCGGCGGCTGGCCCCAGGCCTGCTGCAGCTGCCGGCCCACCAGCAGGTTGAACTTCTGGTCCGTGCCGCCCAGCTCCACGTCGGCTTCCAGCGCCACCGAGTCGTAGCCCTGCACCAGCGGGTAGAGAAACTCGTGGATCGCGATCGGCCGGCCCTCCGCATAGCGCTTGCTGAAGTCGTCGCGCTCCAGCATGCGGGCCACCGTGTGGCGGGCGGCCAGGCCGATCAGCTCCGCGGCGCTCATGCTGCTCATCCAGCGGGAGTTGAACTCCACCCGGGTGAGCTCGGGATCGAGGATGCGGAAGATCTGCGCCTCGTAGGTGCGGGCGTTCTCCGCGACCTCGGCGTCGGTCAGCGGCGGACGCGTGGTGTTCTTGCCGGTCGGGTCGCCGATCATGCCGGTGAAGTCGCCGATCAGGAAAATGACCTCGTGGCCGAAGGCCTGGAACTGGCGCATCTTGTTGATGAGCACGGTGTGGCCGAGGTGCAGGTCGGGCGCGGTGGGATCGAAGCCCGCCTTGATCCGCAGCGGGCGGCCGAGCGCAAGCCGTTGTTCCAGCTCGCTTTCGACCAGCACTTCCTCGGCGCCGCGGCGCAGTTCGCCGAGCTGTTCATTGGCAGCTTTCATGAAGACTCCGTCGTGAGTCGCTGTCGTGATTCGCTGTTTTATTATGAGAAACAGCTCATTGACCGGGACGCCCGGTGTCGCTAGGGTAACGCCAATTTTGCAGCCTGGGGCGAAGCGGGTCGAGTGGCAAAGGGCATCCGGCACGATTACAAGTTGAAAGCGCCCCTGGCCGACAGCGCCGGGCGCCCGTTCCGCCGTCGTCACGTCGCCGCGGTCGTCAGCACCGCGGTGCTCGCGGGCCTGGTCGTTCTCTGGGTCGGCGACCCGGTCGAGGGCAAGCAGGCCGCCGACACGCGCAGCGTAAGCGCGCCCGTCGAGCAGCGCCTGGTGCTGCCGCCGCCGAGCGCCTCCGAGGATCGTCCCTCGGCCTTGCCTTCTTCCCCTCCCCTGCAGGTCTCCTCGCAGCCTTCCCTGCAGCCTTCCCTGCAGCCTTCCGCGCAGGCGCCCGGCGACGCGCTCCAGCCGCTGCTCGGGCCGCTGGTGCTCGATCGCCAGCCCGGGACCGAGGCCCAGGTCGATCCAGAAACGCCCGGCGAGCAGATGCTGATCGAGGTGCGCCCCGGCGACAGCCTGGACCGCCTGTTCCGGCGCCACGAGCTGTCGGTGGCGGACCTGCACCGCCTGCTCAGCCTGGCGGAAGCCGAGCCGCACCTGCGCCGCATCCGTCCCGGCGACGTCTTCCAGATCGTGCGCGAGGGCTCCGCCGTGCTGTCGCTGCAGCGGCGCATCGACGAGACGCGCAGCCTGCGGGTGGACGCCGCCGAGGAGGGCTACCGCGCCTCCTTCCTCGAGCACCCCGTGGAGATCCGCCGCGCGCGCGCCACCGGCCAGATCGACAGCTCCTTCTACGCGGCCGGGCTGGCCGCCGGGCTGTCCGACGCCACCATCATGCGGCTGGCCGGCATCTACGCCTGGGACATCGACTTCGCGCTGGAGATCCGCCGCGGCGACTGGTTCACCGTGGTCTACGAGGAGATCTGGCAGGACGGCGAAAAGCTCCGTGACGGCCAGATCGTGGCGGTGGAATTCAACAACCGCGGCCGCTCCTTCCGCGCCGTGCGCTTCGCCGACGAGGAGGGCCGGCCGGACTACTACACGCCGGAGGGCCAGAGCATGCGCAAGGCTTTCCTGCGCGCGCCGGTGGACTTCAAGCGTGTCAGCTCGAATTTCAACCCCAACCGCCTGCACCCGATTCTCAAGACGCGCCGTCCGCACCGCGGCGTGGACTACGCGGCGCGCACCGGCACGCCCATCATGGCCGCCGGCGACGGCAAGGTGATCGCGGCCGGCAACCGCAGCGGCTACGGCAAGGCGGTGGAACTGCAGCACGGCGGCAACGTCACCACGCTGTACGCCCACATGTCGCGCATCGCCACCCGCACCGGCCGGCGCGTCAAGCAGGGCGACGTCATCGGCTACGTCGGCATGACCGGCCTGGCCACCGCCCCGCACCTGCACTACGAGTACCGCGTCAACGGCGTGCACAAGAACCCGCGCACCGTCGAGCTGCCCCATGCCGAGCCGGTGCCCGAAGCGCGTCGCGCCGAGTTCGTCCGCGTGGCCGCGCCGCTGATCCGCGAGCTGGACGGTCTCAGCAACGCCCTGCGGCTTGCCGCCGCCGACTGACGGCAGCGCCGCCCTGGCCGGCTCGCCCCCCACCCCTCCAGAGCGGTCGCCCGCCGTCCCGCCGGGGCTTTACGTCGGGCTCATGTCGGGCACCTCCATGGACGCGGTGGACGCCGCCCTCGCCGAGGCGTCGGCCGACGGCGGCTTCCGCGTGCGCGCCGCGCGCCGGGTCGCGATGCCCGCGCCGCTGGCGGCGCGGCTGCGCCGCCTGGCCGCCGGCCGCGAGGAAGACATCGAGCCGGGCACTGGCGACGCCATCGACGAGCTGGGGGACCTGGACCAGCTGGTGGGCGAGCTGTTCGCGGGCGCGGTGGTCGGCTTGCTGGCCGCCGCGGGCGTTCAACCGGGCGAGGTGCGCGTCGTCGGCAGCCACGGCCAGACCCTGCGCCACCGGCCGCGCGCGCCGCGGCCCTTCACCCTGCAGATCGGCGATCCGAACGTCATCAGCGCGCGCACCGGCATCCCGGTGGTGGCCGACTTCCGCCGCAAGGACATGGCGCTGGGCGGCCAGGGCGCGCCGCTGGTGCCCGCCTTTCACCGGGCCATCTTCGCGCGCGCCGGCGAGCACCGCGCGGTGCTCAACCTGGGCGGCATCGCCAACCTGACGCTGTTGCCCCCGGGCCGGCCCGTGACGGGCTTCGACACCGGGCCCGGCAACTGCCTGATGGACGCCTGGGCGCGCCGTCACCTGGACAAGGCATTCGACGAGGACGGCGCCTGGGGGGCCTCGGGGTCGCCCTGCGCGGCGCTACTGGACCGCTTGCTCGCCCATCCCTATTTCGCCGCCGGGCCACCCAAGAGCACCGGCCCGGAGGACTTTTCCCTCGCCTGGCTGGACGCCGCGCTGGCGCAGTCCGGCCATCCGGGACCGGCCGACGTGCAGGCGACGCTGCTGGAACTCACGGCGCGCACGGTGTCCGCCGCGCTGCAGCCGACGCCGCCGGCGCGGCTGGTGGTATGCGGCGGCGGCGTGCACAACCGCGCCCTGCTGGACCGCCTGGACGCGCGGCTGCCGGCCACCGAGGTGGCAAGCAGCGCGGCGCACGGCATCGACCCGGACCAGGTGGAAGCCGCGGCTTTCGCCTGGCTGGCCGCGCGGACGCTGGCGGGCCGGACCGGCAACCTGCCGGCGGTCACCGGCGCCGGGCGGGCCGCGGTGCTCGGCGCGAGCTGGCCGGCATGAGCACCGCGAAGGACACGCCGGCGCCGGCCGGGACACAGGCCGCCGGGCTGGACCGGCCGGAGCTGTACCTGAACCGGGAGCTCGCGGCGCTGGAGTTCAACCGGCGCGTGCTCGAGCTGGCCAGCGACGAGACAGTGCCGCCGCTGGAGCGGCTGCGCTTCCTCTGCCTGTCGTGCACCGGCCTGGACAAGTTCTTTGAAATCCGCGTCGGCGGCCTGAAAGAGCGCATGGAGCTGGGCACGACCTACCTGCGGCGCGACGGCCTGGGCACCGCGGAGACGCTGGCGGGGATCGCCCATCTCGCCCAGGCGCTGGTGGCCGAGCAGTACCGGGTATTCAATGATTCGCTCGGGCCCGAGCTGGCGCGCCGCGGCCTGCGCTTCCTGCCGCGCGGTGACTGGAATGCCGCCCAGAGCCGCTGGGCGCGCCGCTTTTTCCGCAACGAGGTGCAGCCGGTGCTCACGCCCATCGGGCTCGATCCCGCGCACCCCTTCCCGCGCATCCTGAACAAGTCGCTGAACTTCATCGTCGAGCTGTCCGGCAGCGACGCCTTCGGCCGCGAGGCGCCGCTGGCCGTGGTGCAGGCGCCGCGCTCGCTGGCGCGGCTGATCCGCGTGCCCGAGGAGATCGAGGGCGCGGGCGCGGACGATTTCGTGTTCCTGTCCTCCATCATCCACGCCTTCGTCGGCCAGCTGTTCCCCGGCCTGGAGGTGCTCGGCTGCCACCAGTTCCGGGTGACCCGCAACAGCGACCTGCTGGTGGACGACGAGGAGGCCGAGGACCTGCTGGAGGCGGTGGAAGGCGAGCTGGCGTTGCGCCGCTACGGCGACGAGGTGCGCCTGGAAGTCGCGCGCGGCTGCCCGCCGCACCTGCTCAGCTTCCTGCTCAACCGTTTCGGCCTGGGCGCCGAGGACCTCTACGAGGTGGACGGGCCGGTGAACCTGAACCGCCTGTCGCAGGTCATCGAACTGGTGGACCGCGCGGACCTCAAGTACCCCCCGTTCACGCCGGGACGCCCCCCGGAGATCGCCCGTGCGGGCGGCGTGCTGGCCGCCATGCGCCGCGGCGACCTGCTGCTGCACCATCCTTACCAGTCCTTCGCGCCCGTGCTGGACCTGCTGCGCGAGGCGGCGGGCGACCCGGCGGTGCTCGCCATCAAGCAGACCCTCTACCGCACCGGCGCCGACTCGCCGGTGGTGGACGCGCTGGTGGAAGCGGCGCGCGCCGGCAAGGAAGTCACGGTCGTGGTGGAGCTGATGGCCCGCTTCGACGAGGCCGAGAACATCGCCCTGGCGGCGCGCCTGCAGGCGGCCGGCGCGCAGGTGGTGTACGGCGTGGTGGGCTACAAGACCCATGCCAAGCTGTTGCTGGTGGTACGCCGCGAGGGCCACCGCCTGCGGCGCTACATGCACCTGGGCACCGGCAACTACCACCCGGAGACGGCGCGCCTGTATGCCGACTACGGCCTGCTGACCTGCAACACCCGCCTCGGGCGCGAGGTGCACCGCGCATTGATGACGCTGACCAGTCCCGCCGGCCCCGGTGGCGGCCCGGCCCTTTCCATGGCCCCGCTGGCGCTGCACGAGCGGATACTTGCTCTGCTGCGGCGCGAGACCGCCCACGCCGCCGCGGGCCGTCCCGCCCGCATCGTCGCCAAGCTCAACGCGCTGGTCGAGCCGGAGGTGATCGAGGCGCTCTACGAGGCCTCCGCCGCCGGCGTGCAGATCGACCTTATGGTGCGCGGCACCTGCTGCCTGCGCCCGGGCGTGCCCGGCGTGTCGGAAAACATTCGCGTGCGCTCGCTGGTGGGCCGTTTCCTGGAGCACGCCCGCGTGTTCCAGTTCGGCAACGGCGGCAAGCCCGAGTTCTACCTCTCCAGCGGCGACTGGATGGAGCGCAACTTCTTCCACCGCGTCGAGGTGCTGCTGCCGGTGACGCGCGGCCCGCTCAAGCGGCGCCTGGCCGCCGACCTGGCGCTGGAGCTGCGCGACAACCGGCAGTCCTGGGAGATGCAGCCCGACGGGCAATGGCGTCGCCTGGAACCCGGCGACGGGCCGGCCGTCTCGGCGCAGCAAGAGCGCCTCGCGACCCTGGCCCAGCCCTCGGCACAGCCGTCGTCCCAGCCGCTCAGCTGAAGCTCAGCTTGAGCTCGAGCGCTGCCAGGTAGCGCGCTTCCTGCTCCAGGTCCGCCCGCGTCAGGGCGTGCGCCTCCAGCCAGCCGTCCGGGAAGGCCAGCCGCAGCTTGCGCCGCGTCGCCTCGGCCGTGACCGACGGGGCCGGGCCGGGCCGGCGACTGCGGTGCAGCAGCACGGCCAGCCGCAGGATGGCCATCAGGTAGGGCATGCGCTTCGACCACGGCTCCTGCAGGCCGTCCAGCAGGGCGTCGCGGATCTTGCGGCGGTGGCCGCCCACCAGCACCGCCAGCCGCCGCTGCTGGTCCACCGAAAAGCCGGCCAGGTCGGCGTTGCGCAGCAGGTAGGCGGCATGCAGCTGGTGCTGGGCATGCGCGATGTCCAGCCCGACCTCGTGCAGCCGCGCCGCCCAGCCCAGCAGCGCCGCGCACTCCGGCTCCTGCAGCGACCAGGTGTCCGCCAGCTGTCCGAGCAGCGACAGGGCCGTGGACTCGACGCGCGCGGCCTGCTCCGCGTCGGCGTGGAAGCGCTGCTGGAAGCCGCGCACGCTGCGGTCGCGCGCGTCCTCGTCGGTGAGGCGCCCGACCAGGTCCCACAACAGCCCCTCGCGCAGCGCCCCCTCGGCCGGCTGCATGCGCTCGATCTGCAGCGCCTCGAACACCTCGATCAGCACCGCCAGCCCCCCCGGGTAGACCGGCGCGCGCTGGGCGCCCAGCCCCGGCAACTCGTGCTTGCGGACGTGACCAGCGGCCAGCAGCCGCTCGCGCAACACGGCCAGCCCGCCGGGCGTGATCTCGCCCTCGGTGTGTCCCAGCTCGCGCAGGATCCGGCCGGTGGCGCGAATCGTGCCGGAAGTGCCGACCGCCTGCCCCCAGTCGATGCGGCGGAACGGCTCGCGCACCGCCCGCAGCTCCCGGCGCGCGAACAGCTGCGCGTCGCGGAAAGCGCTTGCGCTGATCTCGCCGCCCGGGAAAAAGCGCTCGCTGCTGCTCACGCAGCCCATGTAGAGGCTCTCGAGGCGCTCCGCCTCGTCGCCGCGGCCGACGATCAGCTCGGTGCTGCCGCCGCCGATATCCACCACCAGCCGGCGGCCGTCGTGGGCCGGCAGGCTGTGCGACGCGCCCAGGTACACCAGGCGCGCTTCCTCCACGCCGGAGATGACCTCGATGGGATGGCCGAGCGCGCCGCGCGCGCGCAGCATGAAGGCGTTGCGTTGCCGCGCCCGGCGCAGGGTGTTGGTGCCCACCGCCCGCACCTGGCCGGCCTCCAGCGCCGCC
The DNA here is from genome assembly GCA_035268405.1 of Gammaproteobacteria bacterium. Taxonomy (GTDB): domain Bacteria; phylum Pseudomonadota; class Gammaproteobacteria; order Steroidobacterales; family XN24; genus XN24. Next base: position 11,381 of record DATFKW010000138.1, on the reverse strand, counting down.
AGCCGCTCGCGAAAACGATTCAGGCAGTCCAGCGCGAGCTCGGTGGCCTCCGGGGAGATGCGGCCCTTCTCGTCCAGGCCCGCGCCCAGGCGCACCATCTCGCGGATGCGGTCGAGAATGGTCAGCTCGCCGTTACTGCGGCGGGCCACCACCATGTGGAAGCTGTTGGAACCCAGGTCGACGGCGGCGATGACGCCGGGCTGCGTGTCCGCCGTCATCGGGGCGTCGCCCGCCGGGTCCGCGCGCGGCCGTCAGACCCCGAAGGAGGAGCCGCAACCGCAGGTGGTCGAGGCGTTCGGGTTGCGGATCACGAACTGCGCGCCGTTGAGGTCCTCGCGGTAGTCGATTTCCGCGCCTTCCAGGTACTGGATGCTCATCGGGTCGATCAGCAGCGTCACGCCGCACTTCTCCACGCGCGTGTCGCCCTCGTCCTCGTTCTCGTCGAAGGTGAAGCCGTACTGGAAGCCGGAGCAGCCGCCGCCCTGGATGAAGACGCGCAGCTTGAGCTTCGGATTGCTCTCGGCGCTGATCAGCTCGCCGACCTTGGTGGCCGCGGCCTCGCTGAACAGCAACGGGGCGCTGGAAGCATGCATGTCGGTGGTGTTCGTTGCCATGGTACTGGTCGTCACTGCCGTGGTTGGAGAATCATTCTAACTCATCGTCCGCGGCGCCGGGGGCATCCCCGCCATCCGCGGCGTCCTCGGCAGCCTGCGGCGCGGGCAGCGCCTGCTGGCCGCCGGGCTGGTGGATCAGCCGGCCGTTGACGCGCGCGCCCCCGGCCATCTCCAGCAGCTGGTAAACCAGGTTGCCGTCCACCCGGGCGGTGGGGCCCAGCTCGACGCGCTCGCGCGCCGTCACGTCGCCGCGCACGGTGCCGTTGAGCACCAGGTCGTCCACCCGCACCGAGCCCTCGATGAGGCCGTCGCCGCCGATGGTCAGGCCCGAGGCGCCCGCCTCGCCGGTCACGTCGCCGACCACCAGGCCGTCCAGGTGCAGGCGTCCCCGGAAGGCCAGGTCGCCGGTGATCTTGGTGCCGCCGCCGACCAGGGTGGCGATGGCGGCGCCGGTGTTTTTCTTTCTGCCGAACATGTGATCCCTTTTCTGATCCGTTTTCCGCTCGGGTTTTTCAGTCCTGGTTCTGCACTGTCCAGGGGAAACTGGCTTCGATGACACGCGCGTTGCGGCCCTCGGGGTGCAGGGCGACTTGCGCCGATTCGGGCGCGAAGCCCTCCGGCAGCGTGATCTCGAATTCCAGGTCCTGAAAATACAGGAATTCGTAAGGTTGGGGTGCCGCGCCCAGCGAGTCCAGCGCCAGGCTGGCCTCCTCGCCGGCCATGCGCCCGGCCAGCCGCAGCTCGAGCCGTCCCTCGGCGCGGCCGGAGCGCTGCGGATTCTGCACCACCAGCAGCCTCAGGCGATAGTCCCGCGGCGCCGCGCCCGGCACAACCTCGAAGCCGCGCACCCGCAGCCCGCTGCGGCCCTCCGGCGGCACCACGATGCGGCGGTAGAACTGCAGCTCCTCGTCCAGCGCGGCCACCCGCGCCTCGCTGGCCGCCAGGCTTTCGCGCAGCTGTTCGTGGGCTTCGCCGTCCACTTCCAGCCGCGTCTGCGCGCGCGCCAGCGCCTCCTGCAGGGACTGCCTCTCGGCCTCCAGCCGGGCCACCTCGGCCGCCAGCGCGGCGCGCGCCTGGTCGGACTGCAACAGGGAGCGGCCGCCGACGCGCTGGCCGAGCTCGAACAGCGCAAAGGCCAGCAGCAGCGCGACCGCCACGGCCGCCACCGTGGCGACCCGGCGGCGGCGCGGGTCGTGCAACCTGACGACTAGGCGGGGGTCTTCCAAGGCGAGCGGCGCGGGCGCCTAGCGCGAGGCCGCGCGGGAGCGGGGCTCCGGGCGCGGCGGCGGCCCGTCGGGGAACACGACCTCGCAGAACTCGCGCAGCGCGCGCTGGTAGACACGGCGCTTGAAGTAGATAACTTCCTCCACCGGCCGCCACCAGCTGACCCAGCACCAGCGATCGAATTCCGGGCGCTCGCAGCAGTCGAAGCGCACGCACTCTTCGCCGGCCTCCAGCCGCAGCAGGAACCAGCGCTGCTTCTGGCCGATGCACAGCGGCTCGCTGTGGCGGCGGATGTAGCGACGCGGCAGGCGGTAGCGCAGCCAGCCACGGGTGGCGCCGAGCACGCGCACGTCGCGGCGCGTCAGCCCGATCTCTTCTTCCAGCTCGCGGAACATCGCCTCACGAGGGCTTTCGCCCGGCAGGATACCGCCCTGCGGAAACTGCCAGCCCGGACGGCCGGCCCGGCCTGCCCAGAACACCCGGCCCGTCTCGTTGGTGAGAATGATGCCGACGTTGGCGCGGAAGCCATCCTCGTCAATGCAATCGGTCATCGCCAAACTTGTGTCAATCGATCCTGGCTCGATTCTTCCACACGGGGTGGCGGAAACCAAGCTGCCGCGCGCGGCGGGGCGGCGCGCCGCGCTTCAGTCGCCGAAGACCACCACGTGGTCCGCCTCCAGGCGGATACCGATGCGCTCGCCGACACGGTGGTCGTAGTGGCTGGGCACCAGCGCCAGCACGCGCCGGCCGCTCGGCAGGCCCAGCGTGTAGAGGATCGCCGCGCCGCGGAAAGCCTTGCGCAGCACGGTCGCGGTCAACGGGCTGTCCTCGTCGTAGACGATGTCGTCGGGCCGCAGCAGCACCTCGACGGCCCGCTGGTCGCCCTGCGCCAGCGGCTCGGTCGGCTCCAGGCGGCCCAGCTCGATCTGCACCGTGCCGTCGTCGTTGGTCTCGCCCGGCACGAAGCAGCCCTCGCCGACGAACTCCGCCACGAAGCGGCTGGCGGGCCGGTGATAGAGGTTGTAGGCCGAGTCCCATTGCTGCAGCCGGCCCTCGTGCATCACGCCGATCTCGTCGGCCACCGCGAAGGCCTCGGCCTGGTCGTGCGTCACCAGCAGCGCCGTGATGCCCTGCTGCTTGAGGATGTCGCGGATTTCCGCGCCCAGCCGCACGCGCAGGCCCGTGTCCAGGCTGGAGAAGGGCTCGTCCATGAGCAGCAGCCCCGGTCGCGGCGCCAGCGCCCGCGCCAGGGCCACGCGCTGCTGCTGGCCGCCCGACAGCTCGTCCGGGAACAGCGCGGCATACTCGGCCAGCCCCACGGTCTCGAGCACTTCCGCCACGCGGCGCGTTTTCTCGCGCCCTTTCAGCTCGCGCAGGCCGAAGGCCACGTTGGCGGCGACATCCAGGTGCGGGAACAGGGCGTATTGCTGGAACACCATGCCCAGGCCGCGCTTTTCCGGCGGCACCGTGAAGCCCGGGCTGCTGAGCACCTCGCCGTTCACCAGGATGCGGCCCGCGCGCACGCCCTCGAAACCGGCGATGCAGCGCAGCGCCGTGGTCTTGCCGCAGCCGCTGGGGCCCAGCAGGCATCCGATCGCGCCGGCGGGCACGCGGAAGGACAGGCTGGAAAGCACGCGGTTGTCGCCGTACGCCTGCTCGATCCCCTCGACCGTCAACCACATGCCAGTGTTTCCCGGGCGGGGCGCTTCAGCGCAGGTACAGCTTGTAGAGCAGTCGCTGCAGCCAGCCGCCGTGCGGGGCGTACAGCACCTTGCCGGTGTTCAGGCGCGGCCGCTGGAACACGGCCTTCTGGTGCGAAAAGGTCAGGAAACCCTCGTAACCGTGGTAATGGCCCATGCCCGACTCGCCCACGCCGCCGAAGGGCAGGTCCTCGGCGATAAACTGGCTGACGGCGTCGTTGATGCACACGCCGCCGGCGTGGGTCTCGGCCAGCACCCGCGCGCGCCGCTCGGCGTTGAAGTCGAACAGGTTGAGCGCCAGCGGGCGGGGCCGGGCGTTGATGAAGTCGATGGCCTCCTGCAGGTGGTTGTAGGCGACCAGCGGCAGCACCGGCCCGAAGACCTCTTCCTGCATCACGCGCATCTCGGGCGTGGCGCGCTTCACCAGGTAGATGGGCAGCTTGTGGCTGCCGGGCTCGGGCGACAGCCCGCCCGGGTTGAGCTCAACCACTTCCGCGCCCTTGCTGCGGGCGTCGTCGATGTAACCCTTGATGCGGCGGTAGTGGCGCTCGTTCACCACGGCGCTGTAGTCGCTGTTGCGCACCAGGCCGGGGTACATGCGCTCCAGCGCCCGGGCGAATTCCTGCGCGAACTCGTCCATGCGCGTTCCCGGGCACAGCACGTAGTCGGGCGCCACGCAGGTCTGGCCGGCATTCAGCGTTTTGCCGAAGCAGATCCGCTCGGCCGCCATGTCCAGCGGCACGTCCTCGGAGATCAGCGTGGGCGACTTGCCGCCCAGCTCCAGCGTGACCGGCGTCAGGTTCGCGGCCGCCTCGCGCATCACCAGCCGGCCCACCTCGGAGCCGCCGGTGTACAGCAGGTGATTGAAGGGCAGCCGGGTGAATTCGCGGGCCGTCTCGGCCTCGCCCAGCACCACCGCCACCTGGCGCTCCTCGAAGGCCTCGGACAGCACGTGCCGCAACAGCTCGGCGGTGCGCGGCGTGGTCTCCGACATCTTGACGAGCACGCGGTTGCCGGCCGCCAGCGCGAACACCAGCGGACCCGCCGACAGCGCCAGCGGGTAGTTCCACGGCACGACGATGCCCACCACGCCCAGCGGCTGGTAGTAGACCATCGCCCTGGTGGTGGCCATCAGCAGGCTGGTGCTGCGCCGTTGCGGCTTCATCCAGCGCTTCAGCCGCCGCCGGCAGTAGTTGATGTGGTGCACCACGGTGAGGATCTCGGCCATGGTCTCGGGCCCGGCGCGGCCGCCGAAGTCGGCCGATACCGCCGCCACGAAGCGCTCGCGGTTGGCGATCAGCGCCTCCTTGAGGCGCTTCAGGTCGGCCCGGCGCGCCGCCAGGTCCGGCATCGGCGCCGCCGAGAACGCCGTCCGCTGGGTCTCGAACAGGCGCTGCATGCGCGCAATCTGCTGCTGTTCCGCGATGTCGTTGGGCTCTGCGGCCATCGGGAGGCCTCCTTGGGTCGCCAGCCCTCAAATGTAACCTGTTGCAGTGCACCGGCGCCATGCCGCGCCCGGGAGCGGCCGGCGCGGGCCCTATTCGGCCGGGACGCCCATGATCTTGGCCACCTGCGCGTAAATCCGCCGGTTGCCCGCCAGTACGCTGGTGGTGCCCAGCGCCACCGGCGCGCCCTCCAGGTCGGTGAACACGCCGCCGGCCTCCTCCACGATCAGCGAGAGCGCGGCGATGTCGAGGATATTCACGTCGGACTCCAGCACGGCGTCGATGCGCCCGGCGGCCAGCAGGTGGTAATGGTAGAAGTCGCCGTAGCCGCGGATGCGCGCCACGCGGCTGACCACCTTGGCCCAGTTCGCCCAGCGCGAGCCGGAGGCGAGGGTGCGCAGGTTGCCGGAGGAGACGGCCGCCTCTTCCAGCCGCTCGATGCGGCTGACGTGGCAGCGCTGGCCGTCGATCCAGGCGCCGGCGCCGCGCTCGGCCCAGGCGATCTCCTCGAAAGCGGGCGCGCTGGAGACGCCGACGATGATCTCGCCCCGGTGCATCAGCGCCACCTGGGTCGAGAAGAAGGGATAGCCGCGCACGAAGCTGCGCGTGCCGTCGATCGGGTCCACCAGCCAGAGATACTCGTTGTCCAGCCCCTGGCCGCCGGTCTCCTCGCCGTAGAAGCCATGATCGGGGAAGGCGCCCGAAATCACCTGGCGGATGACTTCCTCGGACTCGATGTCGGCGCGCGTCACCGGCGTGGCGTCCGGTTTCATCGTGACCTCGACGTGGTCGCGATAGTAGTGCCGGATGACTTCCGCGGCGCTTTGCGCGGCGTCCAGCGCCACTTGCAGGTGATGAGAGCGTTCCATGGGATGCAATTTGACACCCCGCGGTCGCGGAGACAACATGCAGGCCGTCAGGTGAGCCCGTCGCATGCAAGCGCCGGGCTGGGAGTTCCGCAGGGAGCGCCCCGGGAAGCCGGTGATCCGCAGGGCCTCGTGCCGCGGAAATTCCGGCGCTGCCCCCGCAACGGTAAGCGAGTCAAGCGTCATCCCCGTCCATTCGGACGGAAGCCACTGCGCCCCTGGGCGTGGGAAGGCGATGTCGCCGGGATCCGGTCCCGCTCGCAAGCCCGGAGACCGGCCTGGCGAAGCACCGGGTGCTCGGCGGGAGCACGCACCGGCCTCGCGGCCGCTCGTCCCCCGAAACCCCGGCAATCGTCGTGAGCACAGCGCGTGCGGGAGTGCATGCGCGGGGGATCGCAAGTGAGTTCATTCCGTTTCCGGCCGGCCGTCGCCCTGGCCGTGCTGCTGTCCGTCCAGCCCGGCTCCATCCGGCCCGCCGCGGCCGCCGCCGCGCTGCTGGACGACGTGGTCGTCACCGCCACGCGGCGGCCGATCAGCGCCAGCGAAGCCCTGCCGCCGATGGTGGTGATCGACCGCGACCAGATCGAGCGCAGCAGCGCGATCGACGTCGCCGAGCTGCTGCGTTTCCACGCCGGCGTCGAGATCGCGCGCAACGGCGGGCCCGGACAGGTGACCTCCGCCTTTATCCGCGGCGCCAACAGCAACCACACGCTGGTGCTCATCGACGGCGTCAAGATCAACCCCGGCACGGCGGGCGGCGCGGCGCTGCAAAACGTCACCCCCGAGCTGGTGCAGCGCATCGAAATCGTCAAGGGGCCGCGCTCCTCGCTGTACGGCTCGGAGGCCATCGGCGGCGTCATCAACATCATCACGCGGCGCGCCACGCAGAGCCGCGAGCTGGGCGCGCGCGTGCAGGCGGGCCGCTACGGCCTGCGCGGCGCGAGCGGCCACCTGGGCTGGCGCGAGGGGCGCTTCGGCGCGGGCGTCTCGGCCACCACGCTGAGCACCGACGGCTTCCCGACCTTCCGCGACAGCGAGGACGACCGCGGCTTCGAGAACGACGCCTTCAACGCCTGGGTGCAGGCGGGCTTCGGCCGCCTCGAGCTGGAGGCCAGCCACTGGCAGGCCAGCGGCAACACCGAGTACTCGGACTTCTTTCGCGCGCCGCAGGACCAGGACTTCCGCGACCGCCTCAGCCGCCTGCAGCTGGGCTGGCAGGGCGCCGGCTGGCGTTCCACGCTCACCCTGTCGCGCTTCCTGGACCGCATCGACCAGGGCGAGCTGGCCGTCGACCCGGAGGACTTCGTGCGCACCGAGCGCGACGTGCTGGACTGGCAGAATGACCTGGACATGATCGCCGGCCTCGAGCTGACCGCCGGCCTCAGCCTCACCAGCGAGCGCACCTCCGGCCAGAGCTTCGGCACGCCGCTGGAATCCGCGCCGGGGCGCGGCAACGCCGACCGCGACGAACAAGCCGCCTACCTGCAGGCCGCCTTCGAGCTGGGCGCGCACCGCTTCGTGGCGGCCGGGCGGCACACGGACCATCAGGTCTTTGGCGGCGTGAACACCTGGAACCTGGAATGGGGCCGCCCGCTGGGCGAGGCGTGGTCGATCTCCGCCGGCCTGGGCCGCGGCTTCCGGGCGCCGGGCACCAGCGACCTCTATGCCTTCGGCGGCAACCCCGCGCTGCAGCCGGAGGTTTCGCGCAGCGGGGAGCTGGGCCTCAGCTACGCGCCCGTGCCCGAGCACGAGCTCGCCCTGTCGCTGTTCCGCACCGAGATCAGCGACCTGGTGGAGTTCGTCGATCCCGACGGTTTCGGCGGCCCGCTGCCGGGCCGCAACGAAAACATCGGCGACGCGCGCATCGAGGGCGCCGAGCTCAGCTGGCGCGGCCGCTACGGCGACTGGCGCGTCACCACCCAGCTGCTGCTGCAGCGCCCCGAGGACCGCGACACGGGCGAGCGGCTGCTGCGCCGCGCCGAGCGCAGCGCGACCGTGCATCTCACCCGCCGGCTGGGCGAGCACGAGTTCGGACTCCAAATGCTCGCCAGCGGCGAACGCGAGGACTTCGGCGGGGTGAGACTGGCGGGCTACGTGCTCGCCAATCTCACCGCGCAGCTGGCACTCGCCGAGCGCTGGACCGTGCGGGCGCGGGTGGAGAACCTGCTGGACCAGGACTATGAACTGGTGGACGGTTACAACAGCGCCGGGCGCGGGCTTTATGCCAGCCTGGCTTACGCTTACTGAAAATCTGACCGAAACCTGGGACGGGAATCCGATGGGAAACAGGCTGAGCCGCATTTACACGCGCACCGGGGACGACGGCACCACGGGGCTGGGCGACGGCGGCCGCGTGCCCAAGGACGACGCCCGCGTGGAGGCCTTCGGCACCGTCGACGAGGCCAACAGCGCGGTCGGCATGGTGCTCGCCATCAACGACCTGCCGCCGTCCATCAGCGAGTGCCTGGTGCGCGTGCAGCACGACCTGTTCGATCTCGGCGGCGAGCTGTGCATCCCCGGCTACAGCGCCATCACGCCCGGCTACGTCGCCCGCCTGGAGCGCGAGCTGGACGAGTTCAACGAGGCCCTGCCGCCCCTCAAGGACTTCATCCTGCCCGGCGGCGGGCCCGCCGCCGCGGCCTGTCACCTGGCGCGCACCATCACGCGCCGCGCCGAGCGCCGCGTCTGGACGCTGGCGCAGCGCGACGCCGTGAACGCGGAGGCCTCGCGCTACCTGAACCGGCTGTCCGATCTGCTGTTTGTGCTGGCGCGCGTCATCGCACGCCACGAGCAGGGCTCCGAGGTGCTGTGGCAGAAAGGCCTCAACCGCGACTAGGGCGACGGCGGCGCTGTGTCGCGGGCACGGTCCAGCGCCGCGCATACCTGCGCCGCGCCCTCCAGCACCCGCGGTGACGGCCGGGCCACGAGGTCGCCGTCCACGCTGAACAGGTTGCCGCGCTCCACCGCCGCGATGCCGGCCCAGCGGCGCCACGCCGCGAGTTCCTCGCGCTGCGCGTCACTGGCGAGGATCACCTCCGGGTTGCGCGCGAGCACCGCTTCCATGCCCACCGCCGGCGCCAGCGCCTGCAGCTCCGCGAAAATGTTCCGCCCGCCGCACAGCGCGATGATCTCGCTGATCAGCTGGCGGCCGCCGACCGTGTAGAGCGGCCGCCGGGACACCTGGTAGAACACGCTCACCGGCCGCTTGCCGGCCTGCGCCTCCCTGAGCGCGGCCAGCCGCGCGCGATAGCGGGCTGCCGCGGCCTCGGCCACGACCTCGCTGCCGGCCAGCCGGCCGATACGCGCCAGCTGCTCGCCGATGTCGTCCAGGCTCTGCGGGGCCAGCGCCACCACGCGGTAACCCTGTGCTGCCAGCGTCTCCAGCAGGGCGTCGGGGTTGCCTCCCTGCCAGGCCAGCACCAGGTCCGGCGACAGCATGGCGAGCGTCTCGAGGTCCAGCCGGAAGGCGTCGCCGACGCGCGGCAGGCCGGCCGCGGCGGGCGGGTAGTCGCTCCACGACACCGTCCCCACCAGGCGGTCGCCGGCGCCCGCGGCATAGGCCAGCTCGGCGAGGTGCGGTGACAGGGTGACGATGCGCTCGGCTGGCTCGGCTGGCTCGGCCGAGGCGGCGCATGCCAGCAGCAACGCCGCGGCGATGCCGGGCAGCGCGGCCGCCGGGTTCATACCGACCAGCCGACCAGCGTCAGCAGGGCGATGAAGGTGATCCAGATCAGCAGCGTGCGGCGCAGCAGGGCGCGCGCGCTCTCCACCGCCGAGATGCAGCCGCCCTCGGGGCAACGGCGGCGGATCGCGCCGATCCCCGCGGCCGAGAGGATGTTCTCGCTGACGCTGAAGAAACTCGCCGAGGTGCGCTGGTAATAGGCGCGCCAGTCCTCGAAGGCGTCGTCGAAACTGCCGGCGACGGCATAGGAAAAGGCCAGCAGCCGCGCGGGGATCCAGGTGATGAAGCCGAACAGGTGCTCGCAGGTCTCGGTGGCGCGCCCGCCCGTGCCGGTGGCGCGCACGTAGCGGCGGAACAGGTCGGCCACCCGGTAGGTCCACGCGCCGGCCGGGCCCAGCAGCATGAACCAGAAGATCACGCCGAAGATCGCGTGGTTGGCCTGCACGAAGATCGCGCCCTCCACGGCGCGCTCGGTGGGATGGTCCCACTGTTCGTCGCCCACCTCGCGGATCGCCCGGCCGATGGCCTCGGCCCCGGCCGCGTCGCCGCGTTCGCGCGCCTCCAGCCAGGCCTTCATCTGCGCGAACAGGTCCTGCGGGCCCAGGCTGAAGAACAGCACCACGGCGGCGAACAGCACGTAGGCGATCCCGGCCAGGGCGTCGCGGAAAGTCCACGCCACCCAGGCCACCGGCACCACCGGCAACAGCACCACCACCATCGTGATCCAGATGCCGGCCATGCCGGGCGCCGCGCGGATCCAGCCCGCGCCGCGCGCGAACCAGTCGTCCAGCCAGCGCAGGTGATTGCGCACTTGCAGCCGCCTGTGCAGCAGTCGTTCCAGCGCAAGCCCGAGAATCAGTGCGATCAGGTTCATTTCTCTCCCCTCCGCGGCGCCAGCCAGCGGGCGAGCCGGACCCGGTCGAAACCGGGGCCCGGATCGGTCTTGCGGCCCGGCGCGATGTCGCTGTGGCCGACGATGCGTTGCGGCGACAGGCCCGGGTAGGCGCGGCACAGCGCCCGGATGCACGCCGCCAGGCGCCGGTACTGCGCCCCGCTGTAATCCCCGTCGTCGGTGCCTTCCAGCTCGATGCCCACCGAGAAATCGTTGCAGCGCGTCCGCCCGCACCAGCTCGACTCGCCGGCGTGCCAGGCGCGGCGATGGAAAGGCACGTACTGCAGCAGCTCGCCGTGGCGGCGGATCAGCAGGTGGGCCGACACCCGCAGGTCGATGATCTGCGCGAAGTAGGGGTGCTCGGAGGGCTGCAGCCGGTTGTGGAACAGCCGGTCGATCCACGGCCCGCCGAACTCGCCCGGCGGCAGGCTGATGCAATGGATGACGATCAGCTCCGGCGTCGCGCCCGGCGGCCTCTCGTCCTGGTTGGGGCTGTTGCGCTGGCGCGCCGCGGCCAGCAGCCCGCTCGCCGGATCGACCGTGAAGCGGGGCCTGGGCTGTGGCCTGGCCTGGGGCCGGGCCTGGGGGCGGAATTCTCGCATTGCCATGCCGTGCAGTCTGCCTCGTGCGGCGCCCGCTTGCACCCGCCGCGGCGCATCGCGATCATGGGCGGGATGAGCGCCGCCCTGCCTCCGCTGGAAGAAATGATCCGCCGACTGGTGGCGACGCCGTCGGTGAGCAGCCTGCAGGCGTCGCTGGACCAGGGCAACGGTCCGGTGTGCGAGCTGCTGGCGGACTGGCTGGAGCCGCTGGGCTTCCAGGTGTCGCTGCGCGAGGTGCCCGGAATGCCGGGCAAGAAGAACCTGGTGGCGCGCGCCGGCGAGGGCGCCGACGGCCTGGTGCTGGCCGGCCACACCGACACCGTTCCGTACGACGCCGACAGCTGGCGCTGCGATCC
>DATFKW010000137.1:0-12841 GCA_035268405.1 Gammaproteobacteria bacterium | reverse complement strand
CGCCCTCGGCGACCAGCCAGCTGACGATCTCGGCTTCCGGCAGGCCTTCGCCCAGGTCGGGCAGGTTGAAAGTCTCTACGCTCATAGCGGGCCTTAATCCTCGAAAGTCTTTTTCACGCCGTCGATGATGCGCGCGACGCTCGGCAGGTATTCATATTCCAGGCGGAAAAGCGGCATCACCGTGTCATAACCGGTGACGCGCACGATCGGTGCCTTGAGGTCCCAGATGCCTTTTTCCGCGACGCCCGCGGCCACCTCGGCGCCGACGCCGCAGTTGCGCGCGGCCTCGTGAACGATCACCAGGCGGCCGGTCTTCTCGACGGATTCCAGGATGGTGTCGAGGTCCATCGGACTGATCGTCGCCAGGTCGATGACCTCGGCACTGATGCCTTCCTTGTCGAGTTCCTCCGCGGCCTTCAGGGTCTCGAAGGTCATGGCGCCCCAGGTGACCAGCGTCACGTCGTCGCCCTCGCGCAGGATATAGCAGGTGTCCAGCGGCAGGGCCTCGCCGTTGTCGAGCACCTCTTGCTTCTGCAGGCGATAGATGCGCTTGGGCTCGAGGAACACCACGGGATCAGGATCACGGATCGACGCGAGCAGCAGGCCGTAGGCCCGACGCGGCGAGGAGGGGATGACCACGCGGATGCCCGGCATGTGCGCGAAAATCGCCTCGGTGCTCTCGGAGTGGTGCTCGGGAGCATGGATGCCGCCGCCGAAGGGCGCGCGCAGCACCATGGGCACGTGCAGCCGTCCGCGCGTGCGGTGACGCAGGCGGCCGGCGTGGTTGATCATCTGGTCGACCACCGGGTAGATGAAGCCCATGAACTGGATTTCCGGGATCGGTTTCATGCCCTGCGCGGCCATGCCGATGGACATGCCGGCGATCATGGACTCCGCCAGCGGCGTGTCCATCACCCGGTCGGGGCCGAAGCGCTGCTGCAATCCCGCGGTGGCGCGGAACACGCCCCCGTTCACCCCCACGTCCTCGCCCAGCACGATGACGCTGTCGTCGTTCTCCATCTCCCGGGCGAGGGCCAGCGTGACGGCCTCGATGAGCGTGATACGCGCCATCAGCGGTGGCCCCCGGAGTTGACGAAGCGGGCGGCGGTTTCGCGCTGCTCGAGCATGCTCTCGGGCAGTTCCGCGTACATGCTGTCGAACATGGACTCCACCGGCTGCACCGCGGTGTCGAGATAGCGCGCCACGGCCTCGTCCACCTGCGCGGCCGAACTCCCCTTGAGGGCTTCTTCGTCCGCCTCGCTCAGGACGCCGGTCTCCAGCAGGTAATTGCGCATCCGGATCATCGGCTCGATCTTCCAGCTGTCGTCCACCTCGCCCTGCTCCCGGTAACGGCTCGCGTCGTCCGCGGTGGTGTGATCGGAAAGCCGGTAGGTCACGGCCTCGACCAGCGTCGGGCCGTCGCCGGCGCGCGCGCGCTCGAGCGCTTCTTCCATGGTCTGGCGCATCGCGATGACGTCGTTGCCGTCCACCTGGATGCCGGGCATGCCGGCCGCCACCGCTTTCTGCGCAAGCGTCTTCGAGGCGGTCTGCAGCGACAGCGGGACGCTGATGGCCCACTTGTTGTTGACCACCACGAACACCGCCGGCAGGTCGCGCACCGCCGCCAGGTTGAGGGCCTCGTAGAAATCGCCCTGCGAGGTGCCGCCGTCGCCGATCACGCTGACCGCGCAGCGCGGCTCGCCGCGCAGCTTGAAGGCCAGCGCGGCGCCGGCCGCGTGCAGGCATTGGGTGGCGATCGGGACGCACCACGGGAAGTCGTGCTTCGGCCCGGCAAAGTCGTTGCCGCGCTCGTCGCCGCCCCAGTAGAGCAGCACTTCCTCCATCTTAACGCCGCGCCAGAACTGCGCGCCGTACTCGCGATACATGGGGGCGAAGCAGTCCTCCGGGCGCATCGCGGCGCCGATGCCGACGTGCGCCGCCTCGTGTCCGAGACACGAGGCATAAGTGCCAAGCTTGCCGGTGCGTTGCAGGTTGATGGCCTTGGTGTCGAAGGTGCGCGTCAGCACCATCATGCGGTAAAGGCGCAACAGCTCTTCCGGATCCTCGGCGAAGCCGGGCAGGTCGGCCACGAGCTTGCCCGTCGGATCCAGCACCTGGCAATACGGGATCCTGAATTCGGCGATGGTCTTCACCAGGCGCTCCTCCTGATATTCTGGTTGGGGGCCGGGCGGCCGCCGCGTGAATAGCGCGCCATTATACACTTCGGCCTCCGAGGCAGACGGCCCGCCAAACGGCTTTTGATGCTGCAGCGCCGCAGCAGGAGACGCTGATGCGAAAGAGAGAAATGGAGGCGGGCATCCACCGCGAGCTCAAGGACCGCCTCAGTTATTCCGACTACCTGGGACTCGACCGGGTGCTGCACGCGCAGCGCCCGCTGTCCGATCCGCCGCACCACGACGAGATGCTGTTCATCGTGCAGCACCAGGTGACGGAGCTGTGGATGAAACTCATCATCCACGAGCTGCAGGCGGCTATCGCGGCGATGCGCGCCGACCGGCTGGAGCCCTGTTTCAAGGTGCTGGCGCGGGTCAAGCAGGTGCAGCAGCAGATGTTCCACCAGTGGGGCGTACTGGAGACGCTGACCCCGGCCGAGTACGCCCGTTTCAGGCACGTGTTCGGCCAGGCGTCGGGTTTCCAGTCGGCCCAGTTCCGCATGCTGGAGTTCCTGCTGGGCAACAAGGACCGCAGCTATCTCGCGGTGTTCGAGCATGACCCGGCGGCGCTGGAACGCTTGCGCGCCGCACTGGAAGCGCCCTCGCTCTACGATGAGTTCCTGCGCCTGCTGGCCCGCCGGGGCTTGCCCGTGCCGCCCGAGCGCGTCGAGCGCGACTGGTCGCAGCCATGCGAGTCCCATCCCGGCGTGGTCGCGGTGTTCAAGCGCATCTACGAGGACACCCGCCGCTACTGGGATGCCTACGACATGTGCGAAAAGCTGATCGACATGGAAGTGAACTTCCAGCTGTGGCGTTATCGTCACCTCAAGACCGTCGAGCGCATCATCGGTTTCAAGCCCGGCACGGGGGGCTCCTCCGGGGTGAATTTCCTGCGCGCGGCGATCGATATTCGCCTGTTCCCCGAGCTCATCGACGTCCGCACCGAGATCGAGTGAGCGGGTGCCGCGTTGCGGGCGCGGCGTCACGCGATGCGGGGCGGGTCGAGGCGCTGGACATGGTTTTCCAGGCGCTGCAGCAGGACGTCCAGCCGCTCCTGTTCACGCGCGTCCAGGCAGGCGAGCAGGCTGTGCTCGTAGCGCCGCAGCACCGGCACGATGCTGTCGTAGACTTCGCGTCCCGCCGGGGTGAGTTCCAGCATGCTGCGGCGGCGGTCGCCGGCCGCGGTCTCGCGCCGGACGCGGCCGTGCTGCAGCAGGCGGCGCACCGCGCGGCTGACCGCCACCTTGTCCATGGCGGTGCGTTCCGCCACCTCGGCCGCCGATATGCCGGGCGCCGGCGCCAGCACCGCGATGACGCGCCATTCGGGGATCGAGAGGCCGAAGCGACGGGAGTAGGACTCGGCAATGGCCGCGCTCAGCCGGTTGGACAGCACCGACAAGCGGTAGGGCAGGAATTTTTCGAGGACCAGTGGCGACTCGCTCATGGTGCAATGCAACTTGTTGCTCGCAGTCCAGCGGGACTATAATTGTTTCAATTGTAACTAATCAACCTTCCCGCCTTTTCATCCTCATGGAGAGAGTTATGACCGAGGTTCAGGACAACCCCCTGGGCATCGACGGTTTCGAATTCGTCGAATTTGCCGCTCCGGACGCCGCGCTGCTCCACAGCCTGTTCCGCCACATGGGCTTCACCGCCGTCGCCCGGCACCGCGAGCGCAAAGTCACCCTCTATCGCCAGGGCGACGTGAATTTCCTCGTCAACGAGGAGCCGGACAGCTTCGCGGCCGATTTCGCGCGCACCCACGGTCCGAGCGCCTGCGGTTTCGCGCTGCGCGTCGCGGACGCTGCGCAGGCGCGCGCGCACGCGATCGACAACGGCGCCGGCGCTTTGACCAACAAGCCCGGCACGCTGCCGGTGCGGGCCCCGGTCATCGAGGGCATCGGCGGCAGCGCCCTGTACCTGGTCGAACGCTACGGCGAGCGCGGCTCCGTTTACGACACGGACTTCGCGTACATCGAGGGCGTGGACCCGCAGCCCGAGGGCTTCGGTCTCACCTTCATCGATCACCTGACCCACAATGTCTACAAGGGCAACATGGACAAGTGGGCCAACTTCTACGAGCGCATCTTCAACTTCCGCGAGATCCGCTATTTCGATATCAAGGGCTCCAAGACCGGCCTGGTATCGCGGGCCATGACCGCGCCGGACGGCATGGTGCGCATCCCGATCAACGAGGCCACCGACGACAAGTCGCAGATCGCCGAATACCTGCAGGAATACAACGGCGAGGGCATCCAGCACATCGCGCTGTTCACCGACGACATCTATGCCACGGTCGAGGCCCTGCGCGCTGACGGCATCGAGTTCCTGGACGTGCCCGACACCTACTACGAGATGGTGGAGAGCCGCGTGCCGGAGCATGGCGAGGACCTGGAGCGCATGTGCGAGAACCGCATCCTGATCGACGCGGACCGGGAGACCGGCCAGCGCCTGCTGCTGCAGATCTTCACCCAGACCTGCATCGGCCCGATCTTTTTCGAGATCATCCAGCGCAAGGGGAACGAGGGCTTCGGCGAGGGCAACTTCCAGGCGCTGTTCGAATCGATCGAGCGAGACCAGCAGCGCCGCGGCGTGCTGTAGGCCGGCACAACGACGAATGCGGAGCGACGCATGAAGAAATGGATCGCCTTCCCGCGCGTGGAAGGGACCGCATCGCGGCAGGCGCACGCGGACCTTCCCGAGGGCACTTTCGAGCGCGAGCTGGGCAAGGAGGGCTTCTTCGGTCCGGCCACGCACATGTACCACCGCCGGCCGCCCACGGGCTGGAGCAATTTCGAGGGGCCGCTGCGCCCGCGCGCCTTCGACACCACCAGGTTCAGCGGGGCCGCGGACTCTCCCTGGGGCGCGCGCCTGCTGTTGCACAACGCGCACGTGAAATTCCGGCACTGGACGCTGGAGCGCAGCATGCCGGCGCTGGCGCGCAATTCCGACGGCGACGAGCTGCTGTTCCTGCATGCCGGCGCCGCGCGGCTTTACTGCGATTACGGGCACCTGGAACTGGTCGAAGGCGACTACCTGGTGTTGCCGCGCGGCACCATGTGGCGTCTGGAGGTCGACGCGCCGGTGTCCGTGCTGCTGATCGAGGCGACCAACGACAGCTACCGGCTGCCCGACAAGGGCCTGGTCGGCCCGCACGCCATTTTCGACGAGGCGATGCTGGACACGCCGGCCATCGACGCGACCTTCCTGGCACAGCAGGACGAGCGGGAGTGGCGCGTCGAGGTCAAGCGGCGCGACCAGCTGTCCGTCATCACTTATCCCTGTAACCCGCTGGACGCGATCGGCTGGAAGGGCGACCTGGCGCCGGTGCGCATCAACTGGCGCGCGATCCGGCCGCTGATGTCGCATCGCTATCACCTGCCGCCCTCGGCGCACACGACCTTCATGGCCGGTCGCTTCGTGGTGTGCACCTTCGTGCCCCGTCCCTTCGAGAGCGACCCGGACGCCCTCAAGGTGCCTTTCTTCCACAACAATGACGACTTCGACGAGGTGATCTTCTACCATGCCGGCGAGTTCTTCTCGCGCGACAACATTCACCCGGGCATGATCACGCTGCATCCCTGCGGCTTCACTCACGGGCCGCACCCCAAGGCGCTGAAGAACATGCTGCAGCAGTCGGCGCCGGGCACCAACGAGGTCGCCGTGATGCTCGACACGCGCGACGCACTGGAGGTCGGCGAGTCCGCCGCCGCCGTCGAGTGGGGGGGCTACGTGGACAGCTGGAAAGGAGGCAAAGCATGAAACTCGGCAGCCTGAAGAACGGCCGCGACGGCAGCCTGGTGGTGGTCAGTGCCGACCTGTCGCGGGCGGTGCCCGCGGGAAGCATCGCCCCCACGCTGCAGGCGGCGCTTGATGACTGGGACCGCTGCGCGGACCTGCTGAACGACTTGTATCGGGCGCTGCAGCAGGGCAGTGCCGCCGGGGCTTTCGAGCTGCGCGTGGAAGACCTGGCCTCGCCGCTGCCGCGCGCCTACCAGTTCCTGGACGGCAGCGCCTACCTGGCCCACGTGGAGCGCGTGCGCCGCGCCCGCGGCGCCGAGATGCCGCCCAGTTTCCTCACCGACCCGCTCATGTACCAGGCGGTCTCCGACGGTTTCCTGCCGCCGGTGGGCAGCATCCCGGTGGAGAGCGAGGAGCACGGCATCGATTTCGAGTCGGAGGTCTGCGTGGTGACCGACGACGTGCCCATGGGCGTCCGGCCGGACGAGGCCGCCGGCCACGTGCGCCTGGTGTGCCTGGTGAACGACGTCTCGCTGCGCAACCTGATTCCGGCGGAGCTGGGCAAGGGTTTCGGCTTCCTGCAGAGCAAGCCGCGCTCGGCGCTCTCCCCGGTGATGGTCACGCCCGAGGCGCTCGGCGACGCCTGGCGCGACGGCAAGCTGCACCTGCCGCTGCTCACCTGGCTGGACGGCGAGCGCTTCGGCGCGCCGGAGGCCGGCGAGGACATGCAGTTCTCCTTCCACGAACTGATCGCGCACGCCGCCCGGACCCGCCCGCTGGCGGCCGGGACCATCATCGGCTCGGGCACGGTGGCCAACCAGGACGAATCCCGGGGCGCTTCCTGCATGGCCGAGAAACGCATGCTGGAGATCATCCGCGACGGCAAGCCCACCACGCCCTTCCTGTCTTTCGGCGCGCGCGTGCGCATCGAGATGCTGGACAAGGCGGGCGAGAGCATTTTCGGCGCCATCGAACATGTCTACGAGCCTTACCAGCGCTGAGCCCGGCGTTGAGCCCGGCACTGAGCGCGACCCGGCGCCGGCGATGCCCGCGACGGCGCTGAGACCGCGATGAAGCTGCACGGCTACTGGCGCAGCTCGGCCGCCTGGCGGGTGCGCATCGCGCTGCGCCTCAAGGCGCTGGACTGGGTCGATTCACCGGTGCACCTGGTGCGCGACGGCGGCGAGCAGCGCCGCCCCGGGTTCCTCCAGCTCAATCCGCAGGGGCTGGTGCCGGCGCTGGAGAGCGCCGACGGCGTGCTCACCCAGTCGCTGGCGATCATCGAATACCTGGATGAGACGCATCCGGCGCCGCCGCTGCTGCCGGCCGACCCGGGCGGCCGGGCGCGCGTGCGCGGCCTGGCGCAGCTGGTGGCCAGCGACATTCATCCGCTCAACAACCTGCGCGTGCTGCAGTACCTGCGCGATCCGCTCGGCATCGACCACGCCCGCCGGGACGCGTGGTATCGGCACTGGGTGATGGCGGGGCTGCGCGCACTGGAAACGCGACTGGCGGGCGAAGCCGCCACCGGCGTCTTCTGCCACGGCGACACGCCGGGCCTCGCGGACTGCTGCCTGGTGCCCCAGCTCTACAACGCCCGCCGCTATGACTGTCCGCTGGACGGGTTTCCGACACTGTTGCGCATCGACGCGGCCTGCGGCGAGCGGGAAGCCTTCAGGCGGGCGCATCCCGACGTCCAGCCGGACGCCGCGCCGCCCGCCTGAACCTCCCGCAAAATCGCGTCTCCCCGGCGTGTCCCTGGCGTGGAACGGCTAAAATAGGGTTGAAGCCACCTGGGAAGAGAGACATGAGCCGTTTCAGCCTGAATAACATCCCCGAGGGGCCCGCCGTCTATGCCCTGTACGAACACGACCAGGTCATGATGGTCGGCGCGGCGGAAGATTTGCGCGCGCATATCGAGGAGCACATGTTCGGGTCCGGAGGCCCGAGCGAGGCAGTGCGCGAGGCGATTCCGCATCCCGGGCGCATCACCGAGATCTCCTGGTGGCGACACCCGGCCATGGACGAGGAAGCGCGTCGCACGGCCGCGCGCCAGGTCGCGGTGGAAGTGCTCGCACCGGTCAGCCACCCGCGTTTCACGCTCTCCGATCTCGGCGCGATGGCGCTCGAGGACCCCGAGTTCGTGAAGTCCATGGAGGCGCTGTTCCACGGTCCGCCGGCGGGCAGTTTCGTCCCGCAGTCGCTCGACGAGCTCGCGCGCAATGTCTACGAGCTGAAAGACAAGGTCGAGGCGCTGGAGCGGCGCCTCGCGCAGAAGAAGGATTGAGCGCGCGCCCGCTTCGAGCGCTTCGCCGGGCTTCAGGCGCTGGCGCTGGGCCGCGCCGAGACCGCGGCGTGCCAGCGGGAAAAGTGCTCCAGGTCCTCCGGGATCGGCATCTTCAGCGCGCGCGCGAAATCCGTGATGCACAGCAGGGCGATATCGGCGCTCGAGAAATGCGCGCCGGCCACGTAATCCGACTCGCCCAGCCGTCGCTCGATGACCGGGTAGAAATCCGCCAGCCGGCTGAGGCCGCGCTCGGCCAGTTCGGGGATCGCGCGCAGGCCGGTCCGGCCCGGGACCGCGCGCTCGGCGGCATAGGCCGGGTAGCTGTTGCGGAACGCGTCCATCAGCGGCAAGCCGGCGTCGAACTCCATGCGCCGGGTCCAGCATTCCACCAGCGCTTTTTCCACCGGGGTGACGCCCATCATGGGCGGCTCCGGCTGCATTTCCTCGAAGTAGCGGCAGATGGCAGTGGATTCGTCGATTACGGTGCCGTCGTCCAGCTGCAGCGTGGGCAGCAGCCCGCGCGGGTTCACGCCAAGGAAATCCGGCTGCAGGTTTTCCCCGGCGCGGATATCGACCTCCACCCTGGGCACCTCGATGCCCTTCTCGGCGAGGAAGATCCGCACCCGGCGGGGGTTCGGGGCGAGACGCATATCGTAGAGTTTCATGGCGTGTCCTCCTGGATGACCCGGGAAGCTTAACTTAGCCGTCCGGCGCCAGTCCCAGGTAACGGCTGCGGTGGACGTCCAGCATGTTGTCCCGCCAGCCGAGCACGCGCGGGCTGACCAGGTTGCGGGCGGCGTGGTGATAGAGCGGCAGCAGCGCCTGCGCCTCCATGGCGAGCGACTCGGCCTCGCGCAACAGCGCGGCGCGGCGGGCGGGGTCGTCTTGCCGGGACGCGGCATCGGTGAGACGGTCGTATTCCGGGTTCGAGTAGTTGCCGAGGTTGTTCGGCCCGCTTTCCGTCTGCAGCAGGAGCGTGAAGGTCTGCGGATCGTCATAGACCGCGAGCCAGCTGGCCAGGCCGAGATCGAAGTCGCCCTGCTGCAGCGCCGAGTAATGCACCGCGGTTTCCGCGCGTTCCAGCTCCAGGTCCACGAATGCCGGGCGCAGCATGGCCTGCAGGGCGATGGCGACGCGCCGCTCGTTCTCGGACTGCGGATAACGCAGCCGCAGGTCCAAGCGCTGCGCCGGGCCATAGCCGGCCGCGCGCATCAGTTCCCGGGCGCGCCGGACGCGTGCTTCGACGGGCTGGTCGTGCCAGGCGGCGCGCGCGGGCGCGGGATAGTCCGCGGTGCCCGGCGGCACCAGGCTCCAGGCGGGTCGCTCGCCGCTGCCCAGCACCCGCCCGGTGAGGATGCGCCGCTCGATCGCCATGGACAGCGCGCGCCGCACGCGGGCGTCCTGCAGGGCTTTGCGCGCGTGGTTCACCGCGAGGAAGGACAGGCCCAGGTAGGGTGGCGTGCGCACGGCGTCCGGCAGGTTCTGCCGCAGCCAGGCGGTCTGCCCCGCGGGGAAATCCCGCAGCACCTCGACCTCGCCGGCGCGAAAGCGCAGCAGGGCCGCGTCGCGGTCCTCCAGACCGTAGTAGCGCACCCCGTCGAGCCGCACGCCGTCCGCATCGAAAAAACGCGGATTCTTCTCGAGCAGCACGTGGTCGTTGGGGGCCCGCGCCCTCAGCCGGAAAGCACCGTTGGCCGGCATGTTGCCGGGCTTCGTCCAGTCCTCGCCGTGCGCCTCGACGGCGTGGCGCGGCACGGGAAAGGCCGCGAAGTGCATCAGCAGGCCGGTGAAGTAAGGCGTGGGCCGCTCCAGGCGGATCTCCAGCCGGTCGGGGGCGAGCGCCTCGACCCCGAGCGCCGCGGGCGGCAGCGTCCCTGCGGTGACCGCGCGGCCGTTCTCGATCACCCAGAAGAATTGCGCGTAGGGCGAGGTGGTCCGGCCGGACATCATGCGGCGGAAGGAATAGACGAAGTCCTCCGCCGTCACGGGACGCCCGTCCGACCAGTCATGCTCGCGCAATTCGAAGACGTAGCGCAGGCCATCCTCCGATACCGACCAGGATTTCGCCGCCCCCGGAACGATTTCGCCGCCCGGCCCCTCGGTCGTGAGACCCATGAGCATGTCGCCGACGATGCGGTTCTCCCACACGCCTGTGATGCGGTGGGGGTCCAGCGACGCCGGGTGACCCGGATTTGCGACGCGCAGCACCTGTTCCGCCGCTGCGACCGGCGCGGTCAGCAGCAGCATGATGATCGCCAGCAATCCGCCTCGAAGCATGCCATCCTCCATTAAAGCGGCTCCATTGAAGCCGTGGGCGGCCTAGAATAACGCTTGAGAACCGAACGGACAGCGGGAGCGGCGCATGGACATCAGTGATCTCAGGAGCGAGTACAGCGGAGAGCTCTTTCGCCGCACGGACCTCGACCCCGACCCGGTCGCGCAGTTCGGCCGGTGGTTCGGGCAGGCGCGCGAAGTGAAGCAGCCGGAGGTGAACGCCTGCACGCTGGCGACGGTCGGCATGGACGGCCGCCCGAGCGCCCGCACCGTGTTGCTGAAGTATTTCGACGACGACGGCTTCGTGTTCTTCACCAATACCGCCAGTCGCAAGGCCCGCGAGATCGCCGAGAATCCTTCCGTGGCCATGCTGTTCTTCTGGCAGACGTTGGAGCGCCAGGTCAGCATCCGCGGCAGCGCGGAGCGGATCGGCGCGACCGAGGTGATGCGCTATTTCGCCCGCCGGCCGCGCAACAGTCAGCTGGGCGCCTGGGTCTCGGAGCAGAGCGCGGTGATCACTTCGCGCTCGCTGCTGGAGACCAAGCTGGACGAGCTGAAGCGGAAATTCTCGGCCGGCGAGGTGCCGGTGCCGTCGTTCTGGGGCGGTTACCGGGTACGGCCCGAGGAAGTGGAGTTCTGGCAGGGTCGGCCGTCGCGCCTGCACGACCGTTTCCGCTACCGCCGCGTGGACGACGCCTGGGTCATCGAGCGTCTTGCGCCCTGATCGAGGCCGCGAAGGCTTCCAGCGCTTCGCCCCCCACGATATCGCGCGCCAGCAGCGGTAACTCCATGCGCGGCAGCTCCGGCAGGCCTTCGGCCAGCGTGCGCAGGTGCGCATCTTCCTGGGCGCGCCGCCCGGCGAGGAAGTCGCCCGCGTCGCCGGGGGTGCGCTTGTTGACCACCAGTCCCCCGATGGCGATGCCGGTTGCGCGCAGCTTGTGCGCGAGCTCGAGTGTCTCCAGCACCGGCAGCCGCTCCGCGGCCAGGACGATGACGAAGGCGGTGAGGGCCGCATCGGCCAGCGTTTCGCGCAGCAGTGCAAGCCGCTCGCGCCGCCGGTTCAACAGGTGCCGGATGCGGTCGTCGCGGCTGCCGCTTGCGCCGGGCTCGCCGCCCAGCACGCGCTCGCCCAGCGCGTCCTCCGACTCCAGGTTGGACAGTGCCGTGTCGAAGCGCGCCGCGCGTTCGCGTCGCGCCAGCAGGCCCTCGGTCCAGGCCGACATCATCTCCGGCAGCGCCATGAGCCGTGCCGTGTGACCCGAAGGCGCGGTGTCGAAAACCAGCAGTTCGTAGTCCGCCAGTCCCTGCTCGACGGTCTCCGCGATGCGTTCCAGCAGCGCCGCTTCCTGCATGCCGGGCGCCTCGCGCGACAGCGCCATGTGGCGATCCACCTCGCCGGCCAGGTGCTCAGGCATCAGGCGCCGCAGCGCCGCACCCACTTCCGCCAGGTGTTCGTCCACCACGCGCTCCGGGTCCAGCTCCAGGCCTTCCAGCCCGGGCGCGAGGCGCACCGGCCGCGGACCGACCGCGCGGTTCCAGAGATGGCCGAGGTTGTGGGCCGGGTCGGTGGACACCAGCAGCACGCGCTGGCCGGCATTCGCCTCGGCCAGCGCTACCGCGGCGGCGACGGTGGTCTTGCCGACGCCGCCCTTGCCGCCGAAGAACAGCACCCGGCGCCGGCGCGCCAGGCTCAGCAGCACCGCAGCTGGTCCAGCGGCGAGTGTTCCATGCCCATGCGGCGGTGCCAGTCGTGGAACTCTTCGTAGAGCACCGGCATCAGCTCCAGCGTGTACCACGCCGCGGGGTTCGGCACGCCCAGCGTCTCGGCGAACACCAGCAGCATGAACAGGTCCTCCTCCTCGCGGCGCGCCCGCGCGAAGGTCCGCCGGTAGGGCGCGATGTAGAACTCCCGCAAGGCCGCGGAGATCTCCGCCAGCAGGCTTACGGAACCGTCGCGCTTCACGCCTTCAGCCCCATTCCTCGACCGGCACCGCGCCCTGCTTGCCGCGGCTCATGGCGATGGCGGCCTCCAGCGCGACCCACAGCGCGGCAATCAGGATGACGATGTCCATCACCAGCAACAGCCAGTTCTCCTGCCGGTAGAACTGCCCCAGCTGCACCAGCAGCGCGTAGACCGACATGCTCAGCAGGAAGGCCAGCGGCACGGCGGTGAACCAGGCGCTGCGGCCCTGCCGGATCAGGATCACCGAGATGATCGAGAGCGTCAGCCCGGCGAGCAGCTGGTTGGTGGTGCCGAACAGCGGCCAGATGACCATGCCGCCGGTGCCGTCGGCGCCCGCGCCGAAAGCCAGCGCCAGGCAGCAACCGAGCGCGACCAGCGTGCCGACCAGCACGTTGAGCCTGA
>DATFKW010000136.1:0-6324 GCA_035268405.1 Gammaproteobacteria bacterium | reverse complement strand
GCATGCCGGCCGGGAGGCCTTCGATCGTCCGCCCCGGCGCCGCGGACATGCGCACCGGATCACGTTGGCAACCGGCTTTGGCGGCCACGCCGATCGGAACGACCCTGGACGGCATTTCGGCGGGCGGGGGCGATCGCCGGGGCGGAACGTCACGGGCTCGTTGAGCGATATCCGGCTTGAGCGAAAGGAGCCCGTGGCGGTCCGGCCCCGCAACCACCCCCCAGCCGCGCAGAACCCGTGGCAGTCCGACCCCGGAAGAGCTCGGCAGAACGGCAGGGCGCTGCCTTGATATATATATGATCGGCTGATATGTTTCATGCATGCACAGCGCTCGCGTCGATCATTCGCTGGAAACGCTGCTCGATCTTGATGGTCAGGTGTTCTTTCAGCCAACCGGTGAATGGACGAAGATCGAGGCGCGCCGGGTACAGGCTTCCGAAGGTCGCCCCCAGGGTGTGAAGTACAGCCTGACGCTCCATCGGAAGTCCGGAGAGCGCGTGCTCGGTTACGACAATGCGCACAGCGTGGATGTGCATAGAAAGGTCGAATGGGATCACAAGCATGTTGAAGAGAAGCTTCTTCCCTACAAGTACGTGGACGCTGGAACGCTATTGGCGCAATTCTTCGCCGATGTGAGCAGGTGGTTGGAAAATGAGCACAAAGACGATCAAGGTCGGAATTCTGTCCTGGGAAAAATACCAGGAACGGACCCTGGCGATCGCTCGGGGTGAGTTCAAGCCCAGGGCAGGTGACCCGAAGATCTACTTCCCTTCCCTCAAGGCCGCTGGAGAGATCCTCAGCGAGAAGAATCTCGAGCTACTGCGGGTTATTGCTACGAGAAAGCCGGGTTCTATCTCCGAGCTGGCACCGATGGTCCATCGGGCGCAGCCGAATCTGACGCGCACGCTTCGCAAAATGGAGCAGTACGGCCTGATTGAAATGGTGCCCGAAGGAAGGGCCGTAAGACCCGTTGCGAAGGCAGCGAAGCTCCATGTAGAGGCCGACTTCAATCTGGCAGCCGCTTAACCGCAAGAGCGTTTTCGCCGGCAGACCGCGCCATGGGTACCGGCAGATCGCGACGAGACCCGCCATGGGGACCGGCAGTCCGCGGCAGGGATCGGACGCCGTCACGGCGGGCAGAAGGGTCTGCCGGGGCGGAACGTCACGGGCTCGTTGAGCGATATCCGGCTTGAGCGAAAGGAGCCCGTGGCGGTCCGGCCCCGCAACCACCCCACAGCCGCGCAGGACCCGTGGCTGCCCGGCCCCGCAGAAGCGCAACGGCCGAGCAGCCGGAGCCGCTATCCGGAATGCCCGAGCCGCAGCGCCATGGCGTAGACCTCCTGTCGCGGCACGCCGCTCAGTTTGGCGGCCACTTTCACGGCGCGGCTGGGCGGCAACTCCTCCAGCAGCGCGGGCAGCAGGCGCTGCAGCAGCGCCCGGTCGCCTGCGCCGGTCTCCGCCGGGACGCAGCCCTGCACCGTCAGCACCACTTCGCCGCGGCTTGCGTCGGGATCCTCGGCCAGGTCCGCCGCCAGCTTTGCGAGGGTGCCGCGGTAGACCGTCTCGTGCAGCTTGGTGAGTTCCCGGGCGACCGCGGCGGCGCGCTCGTCGCCGAGCGCCGCGGCGGCGTCCGCCAGCAGCGCGGCGAGCCGCTTGCCGGCCTCGAAGAACACCAGCGTGCGGGGCTCGTCGGCCAGCGACTGCAGTCGCGCGCGACGCGCGGCCGCCTTGGCCGGCATGAAGCCTTCGAAGGCGAAGCGGTCGGTGGGCAGGCCGGCCACCGACAGCGCGGCGGTGATGGCCGAAGGGCCGGGCACGGGGCGGACATCCAGCCCGGCCGCGGCGGCGGCGCGCACCAGCCGGAATCCCGGGTCGCTCAACAGCGGCGTGCCGGCGTCGGAGATCAGGGCGATGTCTTCGCCGGCCTCCAGCCGCGCGAGCAGGCCGGGCGCCTGCCGCTCCTCGTTGTGCTCGTGCAGCGAGGCGAGCCGCGCCTTGATGCCGAAGGCCGCCAGCAGGCGGCCGCTGTGGCGCGTGTCCTCGCAGGCCACCACGCTCACCTCCCCCAGCAGCCGTTGCGCGCGCGGCGAAAAGTCCTCGAGGTTGCCGATCGGAGTCGCGACGACCCAAAGCGTTCCCGGTGTTTTTGCCACTATAATCGCCCTTCTGCCCGCCACTTCCCTGGAAGAAACTGCCTGCATGCTGCATCGCTACGCTCGCACCGCGCAAACGCTTTTCGCCGTCGTCGCCATGGCGACGCTGCTGGCGGGCTGTGCCCCGGGCATGTTCGGCGGCACGGCGCGCATGGAAATGCACCAGCAGGAAGCCCGCGGATTCGAGGCGGCGGGCGAGTGGACGGCGGCCGCCGAAGCCTGGCAGATGGCCGCGGAGAGCGCCCGGGGCGCCGACCGCGACGCGGCGCTGGTGTCCGCGGCCGAGGCCTGGCTGCGCGCCGGCGACCTGGACGCCCTGCGGGCTGCGTTGGCCGGCATGTCGGCGCAACCCGGGCCGTCCCTGGCGGTGCGCGCGGCGCTCGTCGAGGCGCGGGCGCTCCTGAAAGACAACCGGCCGGCGGAAGCGCAGGCGCAGCTGGCGGGGTTGCCCGCCGGCGCCGGTGACTCGCTGGCGGCGAGCATCCTCGCGGTGCGCGCGGACGCGGCCTTCGCGACGGGCGAGCCCGCGGCCGGGCTGGCCGCGCTGATGCGGCGCGACGCCCTGCTGGAGGATGCGGCCGCGCGCGCCGCCAACCAGCGACGCGCCTGGAACCGCCTGCAGGAAGCCATCGCCGCGGGCCTGCCGCTGCAGACGCCGGCGGGCGCCGACGAAGGCGTGGCCGCCTGGCTTGCGCTGGGACGCGCCGCGCGCGAGGCCGGCGGCAACCTGTTCCGCATGCGGGCGAGCCTGGTGGAGTGGCGCGAGGCATACCCCGAACATCCCGCAGCCGCGCTGGTCGACAGGCTGCTGGCTGAATACCGCGCCATGACCCGGTACCCGGAGCGCATCGCGCTGCTGCTGCCGACCAGCGGTCGCCAGGCCGCCGCCGCCCAGGCAGTGCAGGACGGTTTCATCGCCGGGTACCTGGCGCAGGAGGGCGACGACCCTCGGCCGGTGATCAGCGTCTACGACACGGCGGCGCCGGGCGTGACCGCGGCCTACACGCAGGCGGTGCAGGAAGGCGCGGACTTCATCGTCGGGCCGTTGCTCAAGGACGAGCTTGCCGAGATCGCCACGGCGGACCTGCCGGCCGTGCCGACGCTCGCGCTTAACTGGACGGACGACGGGATAGCAGCGCCCGCCTACATGTTCCAGTACGCGCTCGCGCCCGAACAGGAAGCCGCTGCCGCCGCGCGGCGCGCCGCTCTGGACGGGCACGCGCGCGCGCTGGTGCTGGCGCACGACACCGGCCAGGGCCGGCGGATGGCGGAAAGCTTCATGCAGGCCTTCGGCGAGACCGGCGGCGAAGTGCTGGGCTGGCGCGTCTACCAGCCGCGCGCCAGCGACTTTTCGGCGGAAATCACCAGCCTGTTGCTGCTGGACGAGAGCCGCCAGCGGCACCGCAGGATCGAGCAGCTGACGGGGCTCGACCTGGGATACGAGCCCCGGCGGCGCCACGACGCCGATCTGCTGTTCCTCGCGGCGCGGGCGTCCGAAGCGCGGCTCATCCGGCCCCAGCTGCGCTTCCACTACGCCAGCGGCCTCCCCGTTTACGCCACCTCCTCGGTGTACGACGCGACGCGCGACGAGCACGGCGACCTGGACGGCATCCTGTTCGCGGACATGCCCTGGCGGGTCGGCGCCGAAGGCATGGACTTCATGCAGCGTTTTCGCGCCTTCGGCGCGGGCGCCGTGCAACGCAACGGCCGGCTCTATGCCTTCGGCGCCGACGCCTACCAGCTGGTGCCGCTGCTGCACAACCGCAGCGAGTCGCTGAGCTCGGGCGTGGAGGGCCTGACCGGCGTGCTGAGCCTGGCCGCGGACGGCCGCGTGCAGCGCGAGCCGGCGTGGGGCCGCTTCCGGGGCGGACGCGTGTGGCATGCGCCGCCGCCGGAACCAGAGCCGACACCGACACCGACGACAGTGCCGGAAGCCGAAGAGGCGCAAGTCCGGGTTCTTGCGCCGGGCTCGTGAACCAGGCGCGCGGACGTGCCGCGGAGGACGCCGCGCTGGGCTTTTTGCAGTCGCACGGACTCATGCTGCTGGCGCGCAACCATCGTTGCCGCCTCGGCGAGATCGACCTCGTGATGCGCGACGGTGACAGCCTGGTGTTCGTCGAGGTGCGGGCGCGCGAGGGCAGCTCCCACGGTGGCGCGGCCGCCAGCATCGGCCGGGCCAAGCAGCGGCGCATCGCGGCGGCGGCGCGCCATTTCCTCATGACTCACCCGCGCGCCAGCGAGCTGCCGGCGCGCTTCGACGTGGTGGCGATCGGCGGCCCGGAGGGCGCGCAGCCACCGGAGTGGATCCGCGCCGCCTTCGACTGCGCGGGCTGAGCACCCGGTATGGATACCGACACCGACCCGGCACTGGAACGCGCGCTGCAGGCGGCCGTCGGCGCCGACGCCGTGCTGACCCGAGCCGCGGACCGCTGGACTTACGGCTACGACAACAGCCGCGCCCAGGCGCTGCCGCAGGCCGTGGTGCTGCCCGCCGACACGGCGGCGGTGCAGGCCGTCGTCAGGGCCTGCCGCGCCGCCGGCGTTTCACTCACCGTGCGCGGGCGCGGCACCGGCACCACCGGCGCCGCGGTCCCCGAGCCCGGCGGCGTGGTCATGTCCATGGAACGCATGGCCGCCGTGCTCCGCACGGACCCTGCCAACCGGCTTGCCATAGTCCAGCCCGGCGTCACCAACGGGGCGCTGCAGGCGGCCGTCGCGCCCGCCGGGTTTTTCTGGCCGCCGGACCCCGGCTCGGCGGACTACAGCACCGTCGGCGGCAACCTGGCGTGCAACGCCGCCGGGCCGCGCGCTCTCAAGTACGGCACGCCGCGCGAGAACACCCTCGGCCTGGAAGCCGTCACCGGCGAGGGCCGGATCATCCGCAGCGGCTGCTACACCACCAAGGGCGTGGTGGGCCTGGACCTGACGCGCCTGCTGATCGGCTCCGAAGGCACGCTGGCGATCATCACCGAGGCCACGCTGAAACTCAGCCCCCTGCCCGGCGCGATCGCCACGCTACGCGCGGCCTATACCGACATGCACGCAGCGGCGGCGGCGGTGAGCCGCATCATGGCGCAGCCGGTCGTGCCGCGCGCGCTGGAATTCCTGGACGGGCCGGCGCTGGCGCTGCTGCGCGGCCGCGATGGGAGCGACCTGCCGGCCGGCGCGGGCGCGCTGTTGATGATCGAGGCCGACGGCTTGGCCGAGCAGCTGCCCGCGGCGGTACGTGCGCTGGAGGCGGCAGCCGCCGGCGACGGCTTGCTCGAGTGGCGGGCCGCGGCGGACGCCGCCGAAGCCGCGGCCCTGTGGGCGGCGAGGAAAGCCCTGTCGCCCGCGCTGCGCAGCCTCGCTTCGAAGAAGATCAACGAAGACGTGGTTGTGCCGGTGTCCCGCATCCCCGAGCTCACCGACGGGCTGGCCGAGCTCGCCACGCGTCACCGCGTGCGCATCGTCAGCTTCGGCCATGCCGGCAACGGCAACCTGCACGTGAACGTGCTCGGCGAGGAAGCCGACCTGGAGCGCATGCGCGCCTGCGTCGACGAGGTGTTCCGGCTGGTGCTGGCGCTGGACGGCACGCTCTCCGGGGAGCACGGCATCGGCCGCAGCAAGCGCGACTTCGTGGCGCTCGAGATCGGGCCCGACACGCTGGCGCTGATGCGGGAGGTCAAGCGGGTGTTCGACCCGGACGGTATCCTGAATCCCGGCAAGTCGTTGCCTGATTCGGCCTGACCGGCCGCGAACGGAACCGTGATGCGTCTTCGATGGTCCGGTCGACCGCGGCACGCGCTCGTGTTGCGCCCCTCTCGGTTAAAAGAGATGCCCTCGAGTGGCGCAACACGATCCCCTGCCGCTACTCCGGAGCCGCAAGCACGCGCCGCGACTTCGATCGGCGCCCCTGCGGACACGGCCCGATGCGCAAATAGCAGCCGAAGCCGATACGCAGACGCGACCCGCATGCGCGGACCCGAGATCGGCGCCGATCCGCAGGGGCGGCGCCGCGGGATGTCATCGCCTCACCGAGCGACATAAAGACTTCCGGAGCGAGGGGAGGCGATGACAGTCCGCGGCCTAAAGCCTCACCGCGAGCGCAAGGCCGGGCCGGGCCGAAACCGCGCCCCGGGCGGGCTATTTGACGACGCTGAGCTTCGGCCGCCCCTTGGCGCGCCGGTCA
>DATFKW010000135.1:0-5091 GCA_035268405.1 Gammaproteobacteria bacterium | reverse complement strand
TCCTGATCTATGCGCTGATCGCCATCCCGCTGCGTTCCTACGCCCAGCCGCTGATCATCATGTCGGTGATCCCGTTCGGCCTCATCGGCGCGGTGCTGGGGCACATCGTCATGGGCGAGGCCATCAGCATGTTCTCGCTGTTCGGCATCATCGCGCTGGCAGGCGTGGTGGTGAACGACAGCCTGATCCTGATCGACTTCGTCAACCGGGCCCGCGCCGAAGGCATCGCCCGGCTGGAGGCGGTTAAGGACGCGGCGCGGCAGCGCTTCCGGCCCATCATCCTGACCTCGCTCACCACGGCGGCAGGACTCGCGCCGATCATGGCGGAGACCAGCACCCAGGCCCAGTACGTGATTCCCATGGCCATCTCGCTCAGCTTCGGCATCATCTTCGCCACGGTCATCACCCTGTTCCTGGTGCCGTGCCTGTATCTGCTGCAGGAGGATCTCGGCCGCGGCATGCGCAGCCTGCGGGATTTTCTGCTGGGCCGCGAGCCGGAGCGCCGCTCGGCCTGATCCGGAATCTGCGGCGCTACTGCTCGGCGTCGGCGATCTGCAGCGCGTCGCCCGAGCCCTGCAGCCGTTCCAGTACCGGGAACTGGATGCTCATGCCCGGCTGCACCCGGTCGAGCTGGAGGTCCGGGTTGTACTGGCGCAGCAGCCACACCGGCACGTCGTAGTCGCGGCGGGCGAGCAGCCATACCGACTCGCCCCGGCGCACGCGGTGCGCCACCGCGTCGCGGATGCGGTACTTGCGGAAGAAGCGTTCCTGCAGATCCTGGTGATAGTCGAGGCGCCGCTCCTCGAAGGCCTGCCGGTCCACATCCTCGAACACCAGCCGCAGCCGGTCGCCGATGCGCACCGGGCGGCGGAAGCTGTAACCGTTCGCGTCCCGCAGCCGCTGAGTGCGGATCCCCAGCCAGTCCGCGTAGTGGCCGAGGGTCTCCATCGCCTGGATCTCGATGGTGGCGTCCCCGGCCACGGAGTAGTCGGCCGGGTCCGCCGCCAGCACGGTCTGGCTCGTGGCCAGGCCGGTGCCGGCCTCGTCTTCCGGCAAGCCCCCGGCCCCGCCGACGGAGCCGCCGACGGGTTCGGGCCCGATCAGGGCGGCCGCCACCAGGGTGGTGTCGTAGTCGGGTTCGTCGGTGCCGGGGTCGGCCGGCACCGGGGTCTGCGCGGGCGGCGGCGCGCTGGCGGCCGCGGCGGCCAGACGGGCGGTGTCCTCGTCCGTGGGCAGCCGCAAAACCTGTCCGGCCCGGATATGGTGCCGGCTGCGCAGGCCGTTCATGGCCACCAGGTCGGAGACACTGACGTCGTAGAAGGTCGCGATGCCCGACAGCGTGTCGCCGCGCGCGACCGTGTGGACGACGTCCGGCAGCTGACGCGGGAACACCGTGCCAGGACCCAGTCCCGCCAGCACCGTTCCGGCATCACCGCCGAGTGAGCCGGCCGGCAGCCGCAGGGCGAAGCCTTTCGGGATGTGCTTGTTGCCGCTCCAGACCGTGTGCTGCAGGGCGGGGTTGAGCCGTTCGAGCTCCCGCAGTCCGATGCCGAGCGCGCCGGCGAGGCCCCGGGCGCTGGTGTAGCTCTCGACCGTCAGCAGCTCGTGCTCCTGCGGCGGCTCGAAGGCGACATCGCCGAAGTACTTCTCCGGCTGCCGGTCCACCTGCAGCGCCGCCAGGAAGGCCACGTAGAAATTCCGCGAGGCGAAGCCAAAGGCGCGGCCGCGGTAGTTGCGCACGATGGTCTCGATGTCCCTGGTGCCCAGCTGGCGGGCGGCCCGGCGCATGCCGGCCACGCCGTGGTTGTAGCCGGTCAGCGCCAGCGGCCAGCTGCTGGTGACGGCGTAGTTGTTCTCGAGCAGGCGCGCCGCCGCCACGGTGGAGAGGAAGGGGTCGCGCCGCTCGTCCACCACGTGGTCGATGCGCATGAAGCGCCGCCCGGTGGAGCGGGTGAACTGCCACATGCCGGCCGCGCCCACCTTGGAGTAGGCCTCCGGATTGAACGAGGACTCGACGTGGGGCAGGGCGACGAGCTCCTGCGGCAGGCCCCGTTCGGCCAGCACGCGCTCGATGTACGGCCGGTAGCGGCCCGAGCGCCGCAAGCCGGCCAGGAACCGGTCCGACTGGCCGAGCTGGAACCGAACCTGGCGCGCCGCCTGCGCGAGCCGCTGGTTGCTGACATCCTCCGGCCACAGCGCCAGCACGCGCCGTTCCTCGGCGGAGAGGTTGTCGCGCTTGCCGCCAGCCAGGCGCTCCAGGATGCGGTGGTAGTGCGCCCGGCGCTCGCGGATCTCCCGGTAGCGTTGGCTGCGGCTGCGGCCGTCGAAGTCCAGCGTCTCGTAGCGCACGGCCAGGTTGCGGGCATCGTGCAGCACGCCGCCGTCGCTCGCCACGCCGGTATAGATATGCGTCCAGAAGGCGATATCCGGCTCGAGTCCCGCCGGCCGCGGGAACGGCTCGCCGGCGCCGGCGGTGGCGGCGAAACAGAGGGTCAGGGCGACGAGGGCCCGGGTGTGGCGCCAGCGCGCTGTCGACATTCGGGGTCTCCGGGCCGCCCGCGGCGGCGACAGGCCGTACCTGCAGTGTGGCGTTCACAGTGTGCGTGTCGTTCCGCCGCCGGGGCAACGAAAGGCATCACGCTTTCTTGTTATTGCTTCGAGGAATACAGTATCGAACAGGGCGTTGCAAGAGGGCGCCACGCAGAGAGCAAGGCACGGGGGCCGAGATGAGAAGGCTGAATATCGCGGACAGCAACTTCCTGCTGGCGGAGAACCGGGAGACGCCCATGCACGTGGGCGCGCTGAATGTCTACACGCTGCCGAAGGGCGTCTCGCAGCGCAGCTACATGAAGGAGCTGTTGTCCATACTGCGCCGCGACGACCCGCTGCTGCCGCCGTTCGGCGAGCGGCTCGACCCCGGCCTGCTCGGCCGGACCGGGCTGGTGCGGCACTGGGTGCCCGACGAGCACATGGACATGGAATACCACGTGCGCCACGCGGCCCTGCCGAAGCCGGGCCGCTATCGGGAGCTGTTCGCGCTGGCCTCGCGGCTGCACAGCACGCTGCTGGACCGCAACCGGCCGCTGTGGGTCATGTACGTGATCGAGGGCCTGAACAAACGCCAGTTCGCCACCTACTTCAAGGTGCACCACTGCGCCATCGACGGCACCCGGGGCGTGCACCTGATGCAGAGCATGCTGTCGCCCTCGCCGGAAGGCCACGTCGACTATTCGCCGCTGTCACTGCAGGCCTGGGAGACCTACAAGCACCGGATCGGCAGCGAGAGCGGCGCCGGCGCGCCGTCGCCGACCGACCTGAAGGCGGTGGCCGAGGCGCTGCGCCAGCAGCTCGGCGTCACGGTGGACGTGCTGGGCGGGCTGCGCCGCTACGGCCAGGTGTGGCTCGGCATGGGCGGCAGGCTGGCCGCGCCGTGGCACCGGGTGCCCCACGGGCTGCTCACACAGAAGATCTCCGGCTCCCGGCGCCTGGTGGCCGAGTCCTGGCCATTCGACCGGGTGCACGACGTGGGCCGGGCACTGGGCGCCACGCTGAACGATGTGGTGCTGGCGATGTGCGCCGGCGCCCTGCGGCGCTATCACGAGTCCCAGGGCGAGTCGCTGGATCGCCCGCTCAAGGCCCTGGCGCCCATCTCGGTGCGCACCGGCGGCGATATCGACTCGGCCAACGCCATCGGCTTCATCATCACCAGCCTGGCCACGGACGTCCCGGATCCGGAGCGCCGCCTGCGTGCCATCCAGGCCTCCATGCAGGCAGGCAAGGATCTGTACGCGACCCTCTCGCCGGAGGCGGCCAGCCTGTTCACGGCCGTCGCCTTCTCGCCAATGCTGCTCACCAACTTTCTCGGCACGGCGAACTGGTTCCCTGCCTACAACCTGGTGATCTCGAACGTGCCGGGACCGAAGCAGCCCATGTACTGGAACGGGGCGCCGCTGGACGGCATCTATCCCATGAATATTGTCGTCCATGGCCAGGCGATGAGCATCACGCTAGTCAGTTATGCCGGCAATCTGGACTTCGGCATCGTCGCCTGCCGCCGGTCCGTGCCGCGAGTGCAGCGCATGCTCGGTTATCTCGAAGAATCGCTGACGGAACTGGAGTCCGTCGCCGGCACCCGGGCCGCCTGAGCCTGTCAGGGGCTGGCGTAGATCGCCACGGTCACCCGGCCGTCGGCGCCGATGCTGGCCCGGTACATGCCCGGGGTGTTGTGAGGCATGGCGATGTTGCCCGCGGCGTCCATGGCGATGACGCCGCCGTCGCCGCCGGCGGCCGGCAGCACCTCGTGGATCAGCCTGCCGGCGGCCTTATCGATGCTCATGCCGTCGCGCACGTGCTCGCAGATGCTGTGGGCGACGACGTAACGGATGAAATACTCGCCGGTCCCCGTGGCGCTGACCGCGCAGGTCTCGTTGTTCGCGTAGGTGCCTGCGCCGATGATCGGCGTGTCGCCCACCCGGCCCCAGCGCTTGTTGGTGAGGCCGCCGGTGGAGGTACCCGCCGCCAGGTTGCCGTCCCGGTCGAGCGCGACCGCGCCCACCGTGGAGTACCAGCGCCCGGCAGTGCCGCGGCGCGCCGCAGTCTGCGCCGTCTTCGCCTCCTGCAGCTGGCGCCAGCGCCGCTCGGTGTGGAAATAGGCGGGGTCCACCAGCTCGAAGCCCTGCTCCACCGCGAAGGTCTCCGCGCCTTCTCCGATCAGCATCACGTGGCGGGATTCGGTCATGACCGCGAGCGCCAGGTCGATGGGATTGGCGATGCGGCGCACCGCCGCCACCGCGCCGGCGTTGAGCGTGGCGCCGTCCATCACCGAGGCGTCCAGCTCGTTCTCCCCCTCGGCGTTGAATACCGCGCCCTTGCCCGCGTTGAAGAACGGCGAGTCCTCCAGGATGTTCACGGCGGCCTGCACGGCCTCGAGGCTGGTGCCCCCCTCCGTCAGCACCCGGTGGCCGACGCGCACGGCCTCCTCCAGCTCGGCGCGGACGGCGGCCTCCTGCTCCGGCGTCGTCTCCTCCCGGCTCATCGTCCCGGCGCCGGCGTGGATGGCGATGGCGACGGGGGCTTCGGCGGCGGGGAGCG
>DATFKW010000134.1:0-13333 GCA_035268405.1 Gammaproteobacteria bacterium | reverse complement strand
GAGGAAGAACTCCACGGTCAGCACGCCCACGTAATCGAAGCGCGCCAGCAATGCCTGCAGGTGGCGCTCGGCCTCGGCTTGCAGCGCGGCATCCGTCCAGGGCGCGCGCGTCTGGCGCAGTATGCCCTCGGCATGCGTGTTTTCGGCCAGCGGCCAGAAGGCGAGCGCGCCGTCGCGACCCCGCACGCCCACCAGCGACAGCTCGCGCTCGAAGTCGACGAAGGCCTCCAGGATGGCCGGCACCCCGCCCAGCGAATCGAAGGCGCCCTCGAGCTCGTCCGGCGTGTCGAGGCGCCGCTGCCCGCGGCCGTCGTAGCCCAGCCGCCGGGTCTTGAGGATCGCCGGCAGGCCGATTCGCTGCGCGGCCTCTTGCAGGCCGGCCTGCGAATCGACGGCCGCGTGGGCGGTGGTGGGAATACCCAGCGACTCGAACAGGCGCTTTTCGCCCAGCCGGTCCTGCCCGGCGCCCAGCGCGGCCGGCGGCGGGTAGAAGGGCACTTTTTCCGCCACCGCCTCGGCGGCCTCCTGCGGCACGTTCTCCACGTCGAAGGTCACCACGTCCACCGAGGCGGCCAGCGCGGCGAGGGCGGCGGGATCGTCGAATTGGCCCGGAATGATGCGGCCGACCTGCGCGCCTGGCGCCTCCTCGTCGATATCCACGAAGACGAAGCGCTGGCCCAGCGGATAGCCGGCCAGCGCCAGCATGCGCCCCAGCTGGCCCGCGCCGATGATGCCGATCTTCATTCCGGGGGTTCGGCGGCGGGATCGGGCGCGGCGAGCACCTTGCGGGTCTGCTCGGCGCGATAGCGATCGAGGGCGGCCAGGATTTCAGGACGGCCCGCCGCCGTGATGGCGGCGGCCAGCAGGGCCGCGTTGACTGCGCCCGCGCGCCCGATGGCGAGCGTGGCCACGGGCACGCCCGCCGGCATCTGCACTATGGAGAGCAGCGAATCCAGGCCGTTGAGGGCCTTGGACTGCACCGGCACGCCCAGCACCGGCAGGCTGGTCTTGGCCGCGGCCATGCCCGGCAGGTGCGCGGCGCCGCCGGCGCCGGCGATGATCACTTCCAGGCCGCGCTCGCGAGCCGTGCCGCAATATTCGAACAGCAGGTCCGGCGTGCGGTGGGCGGAGACCACGCGCGTCTCGTGCGGCACGCCCAGCGCCTCCAGCGTTTCCGCCGCGTGCCGCATCGTGCCCCAGTCGGAGCGCGAACCCATGATGATGCCAACCAGGGTGTTCATCGGGCTATTCTAGCAGCGCCGGCGGCGCTGCCGGTCCCCCCTGCGGATCGCCCGCGTCGCCGGACGCCTCGATCGCGGCCCGCACCATGCGGAACAGCCGCCTGGGGGCGCCGCTGCGCCCCTGGCGGGCCGCAGCGGTCGTCTCGCCGAGGCCCTGCGCGTCCACCGCAGGGAAGGCGTCGGCAAAGGCGAGCACAGCGGCTTCGCCCTCGTCCAGCAATCGATCGCGCCAGTGCTCCGCCAGGCGGAACAGGCGCGCGGCGTCGCGGCTCGGCCGCTTGCGGGCCTCGATGAAAGCATGCAGGGGCGCCGGGTCCACCTCGCGCATCAGCCGGCCGATGAACTGGCGCTGGCGCCGTCGCGCCTCGTGCGAGCTGATCTGCGGCAACTCCTCCAGCGCCAGGCGCAGCCGGTCGGGCAACTCGAGCCGGTCGAGCGCCTCCGGGGGCAGCGCGGCCAGTTCCTCCCCGAGCGACTGCAGCGCGGCCGCCGCGCGCTTGCGCTGGCTCTTGCTCGGCCCGTCTTCGCCCGCCGCATTCACAGCGCCTGCTCCAGCGCGACGATCAGCCGGTCCACCTCCGCGGGCGTGTTGTAGTGCGCGAGCGAGACGCGCACCACGCCGCTGTCGCGGGCCAGGCCCAGGGCTTCCACCAGGCGGGGCGCGTAAAAATGGCCGTGACGGATACCGATGCGGGCGCGGTCCACCCGGGTGACCACCTGCTCGGGCGAGTGTCGCGCCGGCACGAAGGAAACCGTCGGCAAGCGTCCCGGGTCGGTGTCGCGCGCGCCGATGATCCGCAGGTCGGGACGGGCGTCCAGCCACGCGAGCAGGCGCCGCGTCAGCGCGCGCTCGTGGGCGATGATCGCTGCGAAGGGCTCGGCGTGGTGACGCGCGCCCAGTTCTTCCAGGTACTGCGGCACGGCGGCGGCGCCCCAGGCCAGCTCGTAGGGCCATGCGCCGGGCTCGAGCCGCTCGGCCGCGGACGGCGCGTTTTTCCACTCGTGATTGAGGTTGTGATGCAATTCCGCGGCTTCCGGCGAAGCGCACAGCAGCGCGCAGTGCGGTCCGAAGACCTTGTAGAGGCTGAAGGCGTACCAGTCGACGCCCCAGGTGGAAAACGCGAGCGGACGATGGGGCGCATAGGCGACCCCGTCCACGCAGACGCGCGCGCCGGCGGCATGGGCGCGCGCCGCGACTGCGGCCAGGTCGAGCTCGCTGCCGAGCAGGTTGGAGGCGTGCGTGCAGCAGACCAGGCGGGTCTTGTCGCTCAGCAGCTTGTCCAGGTCTTCGGGCTCCAGCCGCATGCTGTCGGGCCGAATACGCCACCAGCGAATGCGCACGCCACGGGCCTGCAGGCGCAGCCACGGGCCGATATTCGCCTCGTGGTCGGCGTCGGTGACGATGATCTCGTCGCCGTCGGCCAGCCCCGGCGCGAGCGAGCGCGCCAGGCGCGACAGGAGCGAGGTGGTGGAAGCGCCGATGGCCACGCGTTCGGGCGCGGGGATCGCGCCGCCGCCGCGAGCAAACAGGCCGGCGAGCGCCTGTCGCGCTTCGACTTGCAGTCCGTCGGCCTCGGCGGAAGGCCCGTAGCTCGCGCCCAGTTGCACCGGCCAGCGCCGCAGGTACTCGCCGATGCGGTCAGCCACGGTATCCAGGGTCGCCGATCCGCCCGCGTTGTCCATCAGGGTCCAGCCCTGGTGCAGCGCCGGGAAGCGGCTGCGTACCCAGTCGAGGTCCAGCGAAACAGGGGCCGATGCGGTCATGGAGGGAGGGTCCGGGCGGAGGAAGGCGATGATATCACGGGGGTTTGCTACACTGCGGCGCCCACCAACGAGCCGTCAGCGGCCCATGGAAACCAAGCAATGTCATCGGCGGATCTAAGCGACCTGGAGGGCGCGCGCGCCCGGCTGGAAACACTGGCGGAGGAAGCGCTGGGCCTCGCGCGCGGCGCCGGCGCCTCGGCCGCCGAGGTCGGCGCCAGCCTCGCCGGCGGGCTCTCGGTCACGGTTCGCAAGGGCGAGGTGGAGACGCTGGAACACCAGCGTGACCGCGGCTTCGGCGTCACTGTCTATTTCGGTCAGCGCAAGGGCAGCGCGAGCACTTCGGACCTGGCGCCCGCGGCCGTCCGCGAAACGGTCGAGAAGGCCTGCACCATTGCGCGCTACACGGCCGAGGATCCCTGCGCGGGCCTGCCCGACCCGGAGTTCATCGCGCGCAACCCGCCGGATCTTGACCTCGATCACCCGTGGGCGATCGATGCCGACCAGGCCGTGGCGCTGGCGCGCGACTGCGAGGCCGCCGGGCTGGACGCGGATACGAAGATCTCGAACACCGAGGGCGGTTCGCTGGGCACGCACCGCTCGCTGCGCGTGCACGCCAACAGCCACGGCTTCACCGGGGGGTACGCGAGCACCAGCCACAGCCTGAGCTGTGCGCTGATCGCCGGCAAGGGCGACGGCATGCAGCGCGATTACTGGTACACGACCGCCCGCCGCCCGGAGGACATGGAAGCGCCCGAGGCGGTCGGCCGGCACGCGGCCCGGCGCACGCTGCGCCGCCTCGGCGCGCGCCAGCTCTCGACACGCTCGGCGCCCGTGCTGTTCGTTCCGGAACTGGCACGAGGTTTTCTCGGGCACATGCTGGCCGCGATCCGCGGCGGGGCGCAGTACCGGCGCTCCAGTTTCCTGCTCGACGCCGCCGGCAGCCAGGTGCTGCCTGCGTGGATGAGCCTTGACGAGCGTCCGCACGTGCCGCGCGCGCCCGGTTCGGCTCCCTTCGATGCGGAGGGCGTGGCCACCCGTGACCGCAGCCTGGTCGAGGCCGGGGTGCTGCAGGGTTATATCCTGTCCACCTACTCGGCGCGGCGGCTGGGCCTGCAGACCACCGGCAATGCCGGCGGCATTCACAACATCTACGTGCGCGGCGACGGCCAGCGCGACTTCGATGCCCTGCTGCGCGAGATGGGGCGCGGCCTGGTGGTGACGGAGTTGATGGGCCAGGGCATCAACCCGGTGACCGGCGACTACTCGCGCGGCGCGGGCGGGTTCTGGGTGGAGGGCGGCGAGATCGTTCACCCGGTCCAGGAAATCACCATCGCGGGCAACCTCAAGGATCTCTACCTCGGCATACGCGCGGCCGGCTCGGACATCGATCGTCGCGGCGTGATCCAGTGCGGTTCGCTGCTGCTCGACCGGATGACCATCGCCGGGGACTGAGGCCGGCGCGTTCCGGCTAGCTCTCCGCTTCCGCTTTCGTTTCGTCTTCCTGCACCAGGTCGGCCAGGGTGCGCCCTGACAGGGATGATTGCTCCTCGTCGCGCAGCCGCCGCATCAGCGCCGCCACGCGCGGGTCGCCGCCGGCCGGATCGGCGCCACGCACTGCATGAAGGATTGCCGCCAGCGGGATTGCGTCGGGGTCACGGCCCGGCACGAAGGTTTCTTCCTCTGTCCTCAGCAGCAGGCCCTCGCTCTCCAGCCGGTTGGTGACCTCCTCCAGCGCGCGCGCGGCGCAGGCCAGCGACTGGGCCAGTGCCCCGAAATCGCACTGCTCGCCGCGGCGAAAGGCGAGACCCACCTGCCGCATGACGCCGAACGCGAGGCTCTCGGCCTGCGCGATGGAGAGCTTCAGCTGGTCGCGCCCCCAGCGCAGTCGCTGCGGGTTCTGCGCGTAGAAGGCGACCTGGGCGCCCAGCAGCAGCACCAGCCAGGAGAGGTAAAGCCACACCAGGGCGATGATGGCGATGGCGAAACTGGAATAGATCGCCGCGTAGCGCGTGGAGCCGACCACCACCGAGGCGAACAGGGAGCCGCCCAGCGTCCAGGCGGCGCCGGCCAGCACCGCGCCGATGAGTGCCGGGACAAAGCGCACGCGTGTATTGGGGACGAACATGTAGACGAAGGCGAACACCATTACCACCAGCACGAAGGGCGCCAGCCGGCTGACTGCCGCGAGCAGAGCGCCGAAAGGCTGGACCTCGGTGATGGCCTGCATCACGTCGCTGGAACTGATGGTCGCCAGCAGCCCCATCGCGGTGACCATCAGCACCGGGCCCACCAGGATCACGCTGAGGTAGTCGCTGAAGCGCCGCGCCAGGCTGCGGGAGGTCTGCACCTGCCAGATGTAATTGAAGGTGTCTTCGACTTTCTGCACCATTGAGATGACGGTGAAGATGAGCAGCGCCAGGCCGATGCCGCCCAGCACGTCGCCGCGGACGTTCTCGACGAAAGCGATGACCTGGTCGGTGATCTCGGCGCCCTTCTCCCCCAGCGGCGCGAGGAACTCGTAGAGCAGGGGCTCGATCTGCCGATGCGCGCCGAAGCCCTTGAGCACGGAGAAACTGAAGGCGAGCAGCGGCACCAGCGACAACAGGGTCGTGTAGACCAGGCTCATGGCCCGCAGTGTCAGCTGGCCGTCCGAGAGGTCGCGCATCACGGCATAGACGAAGCGCGCGGGCAGCAGCAGCAGGCGTCGCGGCGTCGCGCCGGGCGTGCCGGGTTCGCCCCACAAGAGGTCCTCGATACGCGCTTGCAGGCCGGTGCTCATGTGGCGAACAGCGCTTCGTCGCCGGTAAGGCGCCGGTAGGCCTCCCGGTACTTGGCCGCCGTGCGGGCGATGATCTCCGGCGGCAGGCGCGGACCGGGCGCCCGCTTGTCCCAGTCCAGCGTCTCCAGGTAATCGCGCACGAACTGCTTGTCGAAGCTCGGCGGGCTGGCGCCGGGCCTCCACTCGTCGGCAGGCCAGAAGCGGGACGAGTCCGGCGTGAGGACCTCGTCGATCAGGTACAGCGTGCCGTGCTCGTCCAGCCCGAACTCGAACTTGGTGTCGGCGATGATGATGCCGCGTTCCAGCGCGTAGGCGGCGGCCTCGCAATAGATCCGCAGCGTCAACTCGCGCACCCGCGACGCGAGTTCGGGGCCGACCAGCTCGACTGCCCGGGCGTAGTCGATGTTCTCGTCGTGCTCGCCGGCCGCGGCTTTGGTGGCCGGTGTGAAGATCGGCTCCGGCAGGCGCTCCGCAAGTTGCAGGCCCGCCGGCAGCGGCACGCCGCAGACCTGTCCGCTTGCCTGGTAGTCCTTCCAGCCCGAGCCGATCAGGTAGCCGCGCGCCACCGCCTCGATGGGCAGCGGCCGCAACCGGCGGGCCACGCAGCTCCGCAGGCGGTAGGGCGCGGGATCCACGCCGGCGGGCAGCACCTCCTCCAGCGGCCGTTCGAGCAGGTGACCGGGCAGCAGCGCGCGCGTGCGGCCGAACCAGAAGGCCGCGGTCTGGGTGAGGATTTTGCCCTTGGCGGGGATCGGGTCGGGCAGTACGACATCGAAGGCCGACAGGCGATCCGTGGCCACGATCAGCAGCGACTGGTCGTCTACGGCATACACGTCGCGGACCTTGCCGCGGTGGACGAGCGGCAAGCCGGCCAGGCCGGAATCGAACATCGCGCCCATCAGCGACAGTCCAGCGGCCGACAGGCGGCGGCCGTGCTGGCGACGTAACCGGGTGCTGGTACCATTGGCGTTCCCGTGGAGGCACAGGCCGTGAATCCCCGAATTCTCCCAGCGGGCCGCTGTGCCCGTCAAATCCGTCGGGCGGTTGCGCGCCGCCGCGCCGCGCGCACATGAACTGGGCGGGCAAGCTGGCGGGCGTGGTCATCGGTTCGCTCGCCGGGCCGGTGGGGGCGGCCGTGGGCCTCTTCCTCGGGCACCAGCTGGACCGCGGCATGAGCGGCGCGCGCAACAGCGGCGCGGCC
The DNA here is from genome assembly GCA_035268405.1 of Gammaproteobacteria bacterium. Classification (GTDB taxonomy): domain Bacteria; phylum Pseudomonadota; class Gammaproteobacteria; order Steroidobacterales; family XN24; genus XN24. The sequence goes on along the minus strand of DATFKW010000134.1, from coordinate 6,348 downwards.
CGTTTCGAGGGCGTCGGCGAGGTTTTTTTCGAGACCACCTTTGGCGTCATGGGCCACGTCGCCAAGGCGGACGGGCGGGTCAGCGAGGCGGAGATCCAGGCCGCCCGCGGCATCATGAGCCGCATGCGGTTGAACGAATACCAGGTGCGCGAGGCCATCCGGCTGTTCACCGCCGGCAAGGCGCCGGACTGGCCGCTGGAGGCCGAGCTCGGGCGGCTGCGCCAGGCGCTGGGCACGCGTCGCACCCTGCGCCGCGCTTTCCTGGAGATACAGATGGAAGCCGCCCTTGCAGAGGGCACCCTGGGCGCGGAGACGCGCGAGTTGCTGTGGCGGGTGGCCTCGGCGCTGGATCTGAGCCGCGTGGAGATGGCCCAGGTGGAGGCCCTGCTGCGACTCGGCCGGGGCTTCGGCGGCGAGCGGCAGGCCGCCGCGCCACGGCCCTCGGCGGAGGACGCCTACCGCGTGCTTGGCGTCAGTCCGGACGCTACCGACGCGCAGGTGAAACTGGCCTACAGGCGCCTGATGAACCAGCACCATCCCGACAAGCTGCGCTCGCGCGGCATGCCCGAGTCGATGATCCCGGTGGCCGAGACCAAGACCCGCCAGATCCGCGCCGCCTGGGACACCGTGCGCGCGGCGCGCGGGATGCGCTGAGCCGTCGCCGGGGATTCGGCCGCGACCGGCATTGCGGTAGAGTGTCGCGGCAGTCATTCCTCACCGGGACACCGCCATGCTCGACTACCGTATCGCTCCGTCCATCCTGTCGGCGGATTTCGCGCGCCTGGGCGAAGAAGTGGACGCCGTGCTGGAAGCCGGCGCCGACATGGTTCATTTCGACGTCATGGACAACCATTACGTGCCCAACCTGACGATCGGACCGATGGTCTGCGAAGCGCTGCGCAACTGGGGAGTCACCGCGCCCATCGACGTGCACCTGATGGTCAAGCCGGTGGACGGACTGATCGAGTCCTTTGCGCAGGCGGGCGCCAGCTGGATCACTTTCCATCCCGAGGCCAGCGAGCACGTGGACCGCAGCCTGCAGCTGGTCCGCGACCTGGGCTGCCGCGCGGGGCTGGTGTTCAACCCGGCGACGCCACTGCACTGGCTCGAGTACCTGGCCGACAGGGTGGACATGGTGCTGATCATGTCGGTGAACCCGGGCTTCGGCGGACAGAAGTTCATACCCGCCGCGCTGCGCAAGATCGCCGCCGCGCGCCGTTTCATCGACGAGCGCGAGTTGCCGATCCGCCTCGAGGTGGACGGCGGCATCAAGGTGGACAACATCGCCGCGGTGGCGCGCGCCGGCGCCGATACCTTCGTCGCGGGATCGGCCATCTTCGGAGCGGGGGATTACGGCGGCACGATCGCCGCGATGCGCCGCGAGCTGGCGGGCGCGAACGTCGACACTGAAGCCGACTGAAGCCGGCGCCGCGTCAGCTGCTGCTGCGCACCCGCTGCGGCGGGCGGACGCCGTGCACCACGATGGTCTTGCCGCGCGCGCGCAGCAGGCCCTGTTCCTCGAGCACCTTGAGAACGCGTCCGGCCATTTCGCGCGAGCAACCCACCAGGCGCGACAGCTCCTGCCGGCTGACCTTGATTTGCATGCCGTCGGGATGGGTCATGGCGTCCGGCTCGGAGCACAGGTCCATTATGGCGTGGGCGATGCGCCCGGTGACGTCGACGAAGGCCAGGTCGCCGAGCTTGCGGTTGGTACGCTCCAGGCGCGTGGCGAGCTGGGTGGCCAGTTCGAACAGCAGCTGCGGGTTGTCGGCCGCCACCTGGCGGAAACGCGCGTAGGTCATTTCGGCGAGTTCGCAAGCGGTGCGGGTGCGCACCCAGGCGCTGCGGGTGGGCTGCTCGTAGAACAAGCCCATCTCGCCGAAGAACTGGCCCTTGTTGAGGTAGGCCAGCACCATTTCGTTGCCGTCCTCGTCCTCGATCATGACCTCGACCGAGCCCTCGACGATGTAGTAGAGGATGTCGGGCAAATCGCCGGCATGGATCACGACGGTCTTTGACGGCACCGAGCGTATTCGGCACAGGCCGAGGAATCGACTCATCGCGGGGATTTCGTTGCCGCTCACCGGGGACTCACCCATGCGCTCGCCTCGTTGCTGCTTATGTCAAACGCCTTTTGGCGCGCCCACTTTTAACTCACGGGGCAGGCGAGGGCAAGCCGCGGCTGGCCGGCCGGGGTCATCAGAACCAGTAAGCGGTGCGGGTCATGACCCGGGACACGAGGGTCATCAGGCCGCGAGCCGGCGCCGGCAGGGGGTGGCCGCCGGCTTCCCGCGCCTCGGCGCCGTGGCGCGCCTCGTCGCTTTTCATCTGCTCGATGATGGCGCGGCTGCGCTGGTCGCCGGGCGGCAAGCGCCCCAGGTGTTCCTCCAGGTGGTTGATCACCTGGTCTTCCGTTTCCGACACGAAGCCCAGGCTCCACCGGTCCCCCGCCAGCCCGGCGCCCGCGCCCAGCAGAAACGCGCCCGTGTACCACACCGGGCCCAGCCGGCTGGGCCGGTCACGCAGTTCCGCCAGCCGGTCGTCGCACCAGGCCAGGTGGTCGAATTCCTCGACGGCGGCCTGTTCCATCTTGTCGCGCACGGCCTCGAGCCGCGCGGTGAGCGCCTGGCCCTGGTAGAGCCCCTGCGCCATGACCTCGCCGGCGTGGTTGACGCGCATCAGGCCGGCGGCGTGGCGGCGCTCGCGCTCCGTCATCGCCTTGTCGGGCAAGTCTCCCGCCGGATTGGGGCGGGAGGCGGGCGGGGGAGCGGCGTGCACGGTGCGCAGCGCCTGGTCCAGCTGGTCGAAGACCCGGTCGAGCGGGCTGAGCTTGCGCGTGTTCATGTTGCCGATTCTAGCGCGGACAGCAGCAGCGAGCTCGGGTGCAGCACGGGCACTGCCAGCCCGGCGCGGGCCAGGCCGGCCTTGAAGTGCATGGCGCAGCCGACATTGCTGGTCACCAGTACGTCCGGCGGGTCGCCGGCAAGCGTCTCGAGCAGTGGCGCGAGCAATGCGTCGGCCATCGCCGGCTGGCTGAGGAAGGTGTCGCCGGCCGCCCCGCAGCAGCCGGCCGGCAGCGTGCGCAGCTCGATGCCCGGCAGGCGTCGCAACAGCTTCTGGGTCGCCGGCGCCGTGCCTGTGACGTTGCGCTGGGTGCAGGGGATATGCAACGCCACCTTGCGGCGAGGCCCGCCGCGGAAAACCAGCGGCGCCTCCGCCAGGAGCTCGGCCGGGTCACGGACCCGCGCCGCCAGGGCTTCGCCGGGCTCCGCCGCCAGGCGGCCGTATTCTTGTAGTGTGGCGGCGCAGCCGCTCGCGCAGGCGACGATCGGCCCTGTGCCGGCAAAGGCCGCCAGGTTGCGCTGCGCCAGGCGGCTCGCGATGCCGGGTTTGCCGGCATGCAGGTCCATGGCGCCGCAGCAGCCCTGGCCCGCCGGCGTCCGTACCCGCCATCCGGCAGCCTCGAGGAGCCGGCGGGTATCGTCCAGGCTGCGGCCGTCCACCGCGCTGCCCACGCAACCCAGGAACAGCTGCACTTCTTCGGCGCCGCGCGCGCGGTCGAGTTCCTGTGCGGCGCTCGTGTCGGGACCGCGGGCATTGCGCGCGTCCGCGGGCAGCAGGGCGCTGGCGCGGCCCGGCAGTCCGCCGAGTCGCCTCCCCGCGGCCCGGATACCGGGCAGGGCAGCCAGTCGAGTGGCCAGGCGAAGCAGTCGCGGGCGCCGCAGCAGCCGGGCCAGCCAGCGACGCGAAGGCGGCGGCTGCACGCCGCGTTCCGCCAGCAGGCTCCGGCCGGCGTCGATGAGCTCGCCGTAGGGCACCCCGGCGGGGCAGGCCTTTTCGCAGGCGCGGCAGCCCAGGCAGCGGTCGAGATGCCGCAGCAGGGCAGGCTCCGGTTCCAGCGCGCCGGTGGCCAGCCCCTGCATGAGAGCGATGCGCCCGCGCGGCGATTCACCCTCGACGTTTTCGAGCCCGTAGGTCGGGCAATGGGGCAGGCACAGGCCGCATTTCACGCAGCGGTCCGCGAGTTCAAGCGGGAACGGTCTTGACTGTCGGTTCATTCAGCGAACTCGGAAGCTGCGGCACGGGCGGCAAATTGCTATTCTAACCGGCTCGAACCCAAACTCGCCGCGAGACCGAAGGCATGGACGCCTGGTCCATCCCGGATCGCCAGACCTGAGGAAAAGAAGAGTGAGCATCCAGTCAATTCCCGGCGTGACTTTCGCAGCCGCCGCTGTCGCAATGAGCCTCGCAGGCGCGCCCGCCATGGCCCAGTCGGAAGACTCCGAGACCGGACTGCAGGGCCGCGTGGCCTTCAGTTACGCGGAAGCCCGGGGCAACACGGACACGCTGGCGATCACCGGCGAAAGCGAGTTGCTGTACCTGACCGACTCGCCCTGGCAATACGACGCCAAGCTGGGCTTTGTCACTCGCGAGGAGAGCGACGCCCGCACCGAAGAGCGTTACGAGGCCATCCTCACCGCCAATCGCTACTGGACCGAGCACGATTACATGTTCGGCCGCCTGAGCTGGCGCAAGGACAACTTCGGCGGCGTGGTCGAGGAGTGGTTGCCGAGCATCGGTTACGGCCGGCTGCTGATCGACAGGGAGCGCCACAAGCTCACCGGGGAAGTGGGCGTCGGCTATCGTTTCGCCGACCTGTCGGACGGCACCAGCGAGGAGGGCGTCGCGCTCAACGGCGGGGCGCAGTACACCTGGCAGATCTCGGACAGCGCCCAGTTCTTCCAGAATGTCCTGGTGCAGTGGACCGCCGACAACACCTACGCGGAAAGCGAGACCGGCCTGAGCACGGTGATCGTGGGCAACCTGAACGCGCGGGCCAGTTACCGCGTCCGCCACAACACCGACGTGCCAGCGGACACCCGGAACAGCGATTTCCTCACCACCATCGGCCTCGACTACAAGTTCTGAGCGATGGCCTGGTATCAACGCCACCTTTTCTTCTGCACGAACTGCCGGGATGACGGCCGCCCCTGCTGCGCCGACGCCGGCGCGGAACAGGCCCGGGCCTGGGCCAAGTCCCGCGCCAAGGAGTTGGGGCTGACCGGGCCGGGCAAGGTGCGCGTCAACATGGCGGGCTGCCTCGATCGCTGCGAGGAGGGGCCGGTGGCGGTGGTTTACCCGGAGGGCGTCTGGTACACCTACGTGGACCAGGAGGACCTCGAAGAGATCGTCCAGGAGCACCTGGTAAACGGACGCGTGGTGGAGCGCTTGCGGCTGTCGTCGGAGCCGCCCGCGAATAGCGGCTGAATCCGCGAGTCTTTGAATTAAAAGATAATTTGCCGCGGACCTTTGTGCTTCCCGGGACGCGGCCCTTGCATGGCGGAGGGCCGTGGATTATATTTCCCTGCTTTTCGCCTGCCGCTCATCCGTTTTGGAGCTGGGACATGAAGACTTTTTCCGCAAAGCCGGAATCCGTGCGCCGCGACTGGTTCGTGGTCGACGCCACCGGCAAGACGCTGGGCCGGCTCGCGACCGAACTGGCGCGCCGCCTCCGGGGCAAGCACAAGCCCGAGTTCACGCCGCACGTGGACACCGGTGATTACATCGTCGTGATCAACGCCGAGAAGGTCCACGTGACCGGCAGGAAGATGACCGACAAGATGTACTACCACCACACGGGTTACATCGGCCACATGAAGTCCGAGTCCCTCAGCAAGCGCCTGGACCGGGCGCCCGAGCAGGTGCTGGAGGAAGCCGTCAAGGGGATGTTGCCCAAGAACTCCCTCGGTCGGCAGATGATCAAGAAGCTCCGGATTTTTGCCGGCGCTGAACACACTCACCAGGCCCAGCAGCCCCAGGCGCTGGAAGTCTGAGCTGGCAGGAATCCTTATGAGCACGGACATGAATTACGGCACCGGCCGGCGCAAGACCTCGGCGGCGAGGGTTTACCTGCGCCCGGGCAAGGGCGCCATCACCGTCAACAGCAAGCCCCTGGACGAGTTCTTCGGCCGGCGCACGGCGCGGATGATCGTCCGCCAGCCGCTCGAGCTGATCAACATGGAAGATCGCTTCGACGTCGAAGTCAGCGTGCAGGGGGGCGGCACCACCGGACAGGCCGGGGCCATTCGCCACGGCTTGACTCGCGCGCTGGTAGAGTACGATCCTTCGTTCAAGACGGCGTTGCGCCAGGCAGGTTTCGTGACCCGCGACGCCCGCGAGGTCGAGCGCAAGAAGGTCGGTCTGCGCAAGGCGCGCCGCGCGACCCAGTACTCGAAGCGCTGATCCCGCGGGGACCACGCTTCCCGAATTGGGGGATCGTCTAGCGGTAGGACTGCGGACTCTGACTCCGCCAACCCAGGTTCGAATCCTGGTCCCCCAGCCAAACGA
>DATFKW010000133.1:0-2116 GCA_035268405.1 Gammaproteobacteria bacterium | reverse complement strand
CGCAGGAGATCTGCCGAATGCCGAGATACCGCTTCGACGAGTTCGTGTTCGATTCCAGCGACGGCCGCCTGTCGCGGGAGGGCGCCGGCGAGACGGTGACCCTGCGCCCGCAGGTCGGGCGCCTGCTGGTGGCGCTGCTCGAGGCGCCCCGCCGGGTGATCGGTCGCGAGCCGCTCTGCCGCGCGGTATGGGGCGAGAAGGCGGTGGTGGACTTTGAATCCGGACTGGCGGCCATCGTGCACGAGCTGCGCCAGGCGCTGGCGCGGCTCGGCGGGCCAGCGGACCTGCTGGAGACGATCCCCCGGCGCGGTTACCGGCTGAATGCCGATGTGGTCCCTGCTTCAGATTCGGCATCGGCGCTGGAGAGACGGGCTCGCGCCGACAATGATCCCGGCGCCGACCCGGAAGCCCGCCCCGTCAAACAGCCGCCGCCGGGCTCAAGTGGGAGCCGGCGGCGACTCGGCTGGGCGGCGGCGGGCCTGCTGCTGCTGGTGCTGGCCCTGGCCGCCTGGTGGGTCCGGCCGACGCCCCTGCCACCACCGGCGACGGAACTGGCGCTCGCCGTGCTGCCTTTCGAGCATTTCGACGGCGAGCCGGAGAACGGCCGGCGGACCGGCCTGCTGCTTGCCGACCGCCTGCTGGCCGCCCTGTGGCAGGCGGAACTGCAAGACGTCGTGCTGATCGGCCGGGTTTCGCTTTTGCCTTACCAGGGGCGCCCGGACGTCGCCGCCGTCGTGGCCGACAAGCTCGGCGTGCAGTTGCTGATGGAGGGCAGCATCGTCGGCGATGAAAGCGAGTGGCAGGTGAGCGCCCGCCTGCTGCGCATGCCCGGCGGGCGCGTGCTCTGGTCGGAGACGCTGCACTGGAACGAAGCGCCCGAGATGCCGGTGCGCGCGAGCGTCGGCCACCTGGTGGAACGCCTGGAGCAGGCCTGGGCGGCGGGCCTGCGCGAACGCGCCTTGCAGACACCGGAATCGTGAGCCAGATTTAAGGAAAATTTCAGGCTTCTCCCATGGAAGGTGAACGCCTCCAGGGCCAGCATGGGAACGTCCAAACCCGCATCAGGAGGAAATTGCCATGAATGTTCGCTTACTGTCAGCCGTCGTACCCGCCCTGCTGGCGGCGCTGCTCCTTTCGGTGCCGATCAGCGCGCAAAGCGTAGAAACCGTGAACCCGGGGCCTGACGCGGCGAAGCTCGTCGGGGTGCCAGGTTTCCCCAACAGGGATATCTTCGGCGTCCGCTTTCTCGAGATCAACGGCGAGAACATCGTGCCTCGCGAGTCGCTCTGGCTGAAGCCCGGCAGCTATCGCATCAAGGTGGCGATCGACGCGGCCTTCACGCGGCCGCCGAAGCCGGAAGTGGCGCGCGATCCCGACAAGGACGAGAACGTTATCGAACTCGAGCTGGAGGCCGGCAAGGTCTACCACGTGCGCGGCCGGTACGACCGGGACGCGGAAGACCCTTCCTTCAGCGTCATCCTCCACAAGGTCGACGAATAGCCGCGGCGACGGTATCGCGGACATCGCGGGCGCCCCTGTAACAAAACGGGGGCGCCCTGCGTCTATTCAACATCGGCCATGACGCAACCGAGGTGGAAGCATGGGGACTCGATATGAGTAGCGCAGAATTTCCCGCCGGAAGAGCCGCGGCACGGCTGCCGGTGGCCCTGCTCGCGCTTCGCATCGGCGTGGCGATCGTGATGATCGCCTGGTCGGTGGACAAGCTGCTGCGGCCGGACCACGCAGCGGGCGTGTTCGGCGCCTTTTATGCCCTGCCGGGCCTGTCAGTGCCTGTCTTTTACCTGCTGGGGACCGCGCAGCTGCTGGTGGTGCTGGCCTTCCTGGCCGGCGCCGCGCGCACCTGGACCTATGGCGCCGTGCTGCTGATGCACAGCGTGTCCACGTTCTCGTCTTTCCGGCAGTACCTGAACCCTTTCGAAGGGCCGAACCTGCTGTTCTTCGCGGCCTGGCCCATGCTGGCGGCCTGCTTCGCGCTGTTCCTGCTGCGGGACGCCGACACCCTGCTCAGCTTCGACGAGTGAGGCATCGCATGCTTGCTTCATTTAAAGAGCAGGTCCGGCGAAACATGGTGGCCATCATCAGCCTCACGGTGGCC
>DATFKW010000132.1:0-14870 GCA_035268405.1 Gammaproteobacteria bacterium | reverse complement strand
GCGCAAGTCCGGCTTCAGCGACGAGGACATCCTGCTGGCGAACCTGATCATTTCCTACTTCAATTTCGTCAATCGCATCGCGCTCGGCCTGGGCGTCGAGCACAGCGAAGAAGAGGTCCAGGGCTACAAGGTCTGAGGTGGACATGATGCGCGCTCGGACATGGCATCGGAACACCGGGGCGCCTGCCGCGTCGCGCATGATGTTCCTGTTGTTGGCAGGTATTGCCTTGTCGGGCTGCACTGCTCCGCGACCGGACCTGGCGCGTCTCTATGCCCAGCAGGCGGAGATGCCGGAGCAACCACCTGTGGTGTTGATTCCCGGCGCGTTGGGCTCGCGTCTCGCCGACCGTGAAACGGGCCGCGAAGTGTGGCCTGGCTCGGTGGGCAAACTGCTTTTCGGGAACTACGAAGAGCTGGCGCTGGAGATCGACCCGCACACCCTGGAACCCTTGCCGGGCTCGCTGGTCGTCTCCGGAATCACTGACCGCGCGGCGGGGCGGGATTTTTACTCCGCGATCATGCGCGTCCTGGAAGAGGCCGGCGGGTATCGCCTGGCAGAGGCCGGTCGTCCGCCTGTCGAGGCCGGCAGCACCTACTACATCTTCAGTTACGACTGGCGCCAGGACAATGTCCATAACGTCCGCAAGCTGGATGCGCTGATCGAGCAGATTCGCACCGACCATGGCGATCCGGACCTGAAAGTGGACATCATCGCGCATAGCCTCGGCGGCCTGATCGCACGCTATTACGGTCGTTACGGTACGGTTGACGTGCTGGACGACAACGATTTCCCGGTCAGCAACCGCGGTGCGGAGCGCATGCGCCGCGTCATCCTGCTCGGCACGCCCAACCTCGGCGCAGTGAATGCCTTCCGCACGCTCAAGGAGGGATACCCGCTGCTCCTGTCGCACATCGAGCCGGAGATCGTCGCGACGTTTCCCAGCACCTACCAGGTGCTCCCGCATCCCATCAACACCTGGCTGGTGACCACCTCCGGCGAGCCGCTGGAGAGAGATCATTTCAGCAGCGGGTTCTGGCAGCGCTTCAGGATGTCGATCTTCGACGAGGAGGTGCGCGAGCGCATCCGCGCGGGCGCCGCTGACGAGCGCGAAGCCCGGGCGCGCCTCGAACTCTACGAGGCGTGGTTCGAAAAGCGTATCGAGCGTGCGCGGCGTTTCGTCTGGTCGCTCACGGTGCCCGAGCCGCATCCGACCGTGCGTTTCATCATGTTCGGCGGCAACTGCGACCTGACCCCGGCGCGTATCGTGGTCGAGGAAGCGGGCGGCGAATCGGTACTCAGGTTCCGGCCGGAACAGGTGGCCGACCGGCGCGAGGGTGTCGATTACGAAAGCTTGATGCTGGAGCCGGGTGACGGCGCGGTGACCAAGGCCTCGCTGCTCGCCCGCCAGGCGCTCAATCCGACCGTGACGCGCCACCGCTACATCTATTTCCCCCTGGATTACGCATTTTTTCTGTGCGAGCGACACGACCGGCTGACCAGCAACGTGCATTTCCAGGACAACCTGCTGCACGTGCTGCTCGCTCGTGAAAGCCGGGAGCTTGGCGTGGAGAATCCCAAGGTGCGACGGCCCGGCGAACAGCCCTGAACGGCGTGGACGCTTGCACGACAGAGAGCAGCGAGCGGCAGGTCAATCAATCCGAAAGGGGCAAGGCCGACAAGCGCCGCACTTCCCCCGGGCCGATGCCGCGCATGCGCTTGAAGGCGCGCCGGAATGCGGCTTCGGTGGCGTAACCGAGCTGCTCGGCGACCTGCGCCACCGAGTTGCGCCGGTCGCGCAGCAGCGCTTCCGCCTGTTGCATGCGCCAGCCCGACAGGTAGTTAATGGGCGTCTCGCCGACCACCGCGGCAAAGCGCTGGGCGAAAGCCGTGCGGGCCATGCCGGCGCATTCCGCCAGGCCGACCAGCGTCCAGGCGGCGCCCGGATCAGCATGCATGGCGGCCAGCGCGCGGGACAGTCGCGGGTCCGCCATCGCGGCCAGCAGGCCGCTGCGCACCAGCCCGCGCTCCATCACGTGGCGCAGCACCATGATGAGCAGCACGTCGGCCAGGCGGTCGAGCACGACCTGGCGCCCGCTGTCCTGCCGCCGCGACTCGATGGCCATCAGGCGCGCCAGCGTTTCCAGGCGCGCGCCCGGCTCGCCCTCCTCGGTGCGCAGCAGCACCAGCTCCGGCAATGAGCGCAGCAGGGCGTCTGCGCCGGCGTCGCTGAGCGAAATGCTGCCGCAGATCAGGTCGGTGCGCGGGCCCTCTCCCTCTTCCGTGAGCACCATCTGGTCGTCCTGCAGATCCACTTCCGGGCTGAGCACGTGCCAGTGGTCGCCCGGGATCATCAGCAGGTCCCCCGCGTGCAGCGGCACGGGCGCCGCGAACCCCCGCATGTGCAGCCAGCAGCTGCCGCGCGCCACCAGGTGGAAGCCCAGCCGGTGCATGCCGGTGGTGTTGATGCGCCATGCACCGCAGACGCTGGGCGTTGCGAACACGCTGGCCCGCACCTGGCTCTGCAGCAAGAAATCCGATAACAGGTCGTCCAGTGAACGATCGGACATGAAAAGGAGACTCCAGGGTGTATTCGGTTCGCCGCCGGGTGTCCAGAATGTCTCCACAACGGATGCCCGGTCAACGGCATCAGGGTTCAAAGAAATTTCATGGAGTACGAGAAATGCGCAAATTTCTGACCAATATTTTTTCCGTCGCCCTCCTCAGCCTCGCATTCGCCGCCGCCTTGCCGGCGGCCACGCCTGAGACCATCGATGGCGTGACGCGCATTCACCTGGAACAGCACAACGGCTATTTCGCCGCCAGGGAGACGCTGGCCGGCCTCGAGCCCGGAACCTATGAGTTCGTGGTCACCAACAGTGCCGGCAAGCTGGTCGGCTTCCAGCTCACGGACGCCGATGGTGAAAACCTGGACATGTTCCCCTTGGAGCCCGGCGAAACGCGCACCAGCCGCGTGGAGATCACCGGCGAAGGCTTCCGTTATCGCTGCCCGATCAATCCTACGCCCTGGTACGAGGTTTCCGTCAGTCCCTGAGCCCCGCAGCCACGGGCTGATCGAATAGCACCATCTGAAAGGAGAAGAAAATGAGCAAGTTCAAGATTCACGACACGCAAAGCGCGCCCGAGGACGCACGCCCTCTGCTGGACGGCGCCAGGGAAAAGCTGGGCTTCGTGCCCAACCTGTACGGCCTGCTGGCGGAGGCGCCCAAGGCGCTCGAGGCTTATTTCAAGCTGTCCGACCTGTTCGGAGAGACTTCGCTGACGCCGGTGGAGCAGCAGGTGGTGTTGCTGGCGGTGAGCGTGGAGAACGAGTGCCGCTTCTGCGTCGCCGCCCACTCCACCATCGCCCGCCACATGGTGAAAGTGGACAGCGCCGCCGTGGACGCACTGCGTGATCGGCAGCCCATAGACGACGCGCGCCTGGAAGCGCTGCGACGCTTCGCGACCGCGGTCGCGCGCGAGCGTGGCGAGGTGCGCGGCGCGGAACTTGAAGCATTCCTGGACGCCGGCTACACGCGCCAGCAGGTCATCGAGGTGGTGCTCGGCGTGACCATGAAGACGCTCAGCAACTACTCGAACCACATCTTCGAGACGCCCGTTGACGACGCCTTCGCCAGTGAAGCGTGGGAACCTGCTGCAAAATGACCTCATAAACAAATCGAGTCGCGCGTTCAGCGCGGCCGCCAATCAATAACCGGAGGAGAGAATCGAATGGACCTGTCAATGCAATCGCTGGGGGCGCTCTGGCGCCAGATCACCTTCCGCCTGGAAGGTCTCGGAAGCTACCTCGCACCGCTGAGCCTGCGCCTGATCATGGCGTGGGAGTTCGGCGAGTCGGGTTTCGAGAAGCTGCGCGGCGACAACTGGTTCAGCCACGTGCAGGGGGATTTTCCTTTTCCGTTCAGCGTGGTGAGCACCGATATCAGCTGGTTCATGGCCACCTGGTTCGAGATCGTCGGCGCCTTCGCGTTGCTGCTGGGCCTGTTCACGCGCTTTTTCGCGTTCTCGCTGCTGATACTGACCTTCGTGGCGACGGCGGCCGTGCACTGGCCGGACAGCTGGTCGACGCTCGGCGAGCTCTGGCAGGGCTATGCCATCAGCGACCAGGGCATGGGCAACTTCAAGCTGCCGCTGCTGTTTGCGCTGATCCTGTTCACGCTGGTGCTCAACGGCGGCGGCAAGCTCAGCCTCGATCACCTGCTGGGCCGCCTGCTGCTGCCGGCCGCTCCGGACGCCCGCACGGACGGGCTGGCCTGGTCGCTGGCCGGCGTGGCCTTCGGCCTGCCGCTGGCGACGCTGTTTCCGGCCTTCGGGCTGCTGCTCGCGGCCATCGGCATCGCCGGGATCGTGTGGAGCTACTTCCGCGGTAGTTCCAGTGCCTGAGCCGGCGGTCAGTTGCGCTCGCGCACCGCCAGCGCGCCGATGCCCGCTTCGGCGAGACGGCGACGCGTCTCTTCCGCCTCGCCGGCGTCCGGCAGCGGCCCGACGCGCACGCGGTGCCACGATTGTCCGTCCAGGTTGACTTCCTGGATGCTTGACGCCAGGCCGAGCAGGGCGAGTTCCGCCTTGCGCCGGTCGGCATCCTGGTACTTCCGGAAGGAGCCCGCCTGGATCCAGTAGCGCCCGGGCGCCAGCTGCGGCGCGGCTCCGCCCGGCCCGGCGTCCGGCGCACCCGGCACGTCGCGCGGCACGACCACCTCGATGCCGGGCAGCATGGTGTAGAAGTCGAAGCCGGCCTCCGGCTCCGCCGCGGGAAGCGCCTCGTCGTCCGACTGTTGCGAGGCCGGCGTCGCGGAACGCGCGGCGACGGGTTCCGATGGCGACTGCCGGCCCAGGTGGTGCAGGTGCACGAACAGCGCGACGCACAGGCCCATCGCGAGACCGGTCAACAGCCACGCCCAGCCGGGAGTGGTCTTCTTGCGCTGGCGGCTGCGCCCCTTGTAGTCCCGCGCCATGCCTACATGGACTCCGGCGCCCCGACACCCACCAGGCGAAGGCCGTTGGCGATGACGACGCGGGTCGCCTCGGCCAGCGCCAGGCGTCCGGCGCGCAGCGTGGCGTCCTCCACCAGGAAGGTGTCGGCGTTGTACCAGGTGTGGAAGTCCTGGGCGACTTCGCGCAGGTAATGGACGATGTTCTGCGGCGCGCGATTGGCGGCCGCCAGTTCGACGACCTCCGGAAAGCGCCCGAGGTTTTTCATCAGTTCCCGCTCGTGCGCGCTGTCCAGCCGATGCAGGCCGGCCATGCCGGCGTCCGGCGACCAGTCCAGGCCTTTTTCGGTGGCCTGGCGAAAGACGCTGCAAACCCGGGCATGCGCGTACTGGATGTAGTAGACGGGATTCTCGTTGCTGCGCGACTTGGCGAGTTCGAGGTCGAAGTCGAGGTGCTGGTCGTTTGAGCGCAGCACGTAGAACAGCCGCGCCGCGTCGTTGCCCACCTCGTCGCGCAACTCGCGCAGGGTGACGAACTCGCCGGAGCGCGTCGACATCTGCACCTTTTCGCCGCCCCGGTAGAGGATGGCGAACTGCACCAGGCGCACTTCCAGGCTGTCGCCGGGTTCCCCCATCGCTTCCAGCCCGGCGCGCACGCGCGCCACGTAGCCGTGGTGGTCGGCGCCGAGTATGTCCAGCAGCAGGTCGTGACCGCGCTGGCGCTTGCCCAGGTGGTAGGCGATGTCCGAGGCGATGTAGGTGGTCTGGCCGTTGTCGCGCACGACGACGCGGTCTTTCTCGTCGCCCAGCGCGCTGGCGCGGAACCAGAGCGCGCCGTCCTGCTCATAGGCATGACCGTCGCTCTTCAGCCGGTCGATGCACTCGGTCACCAGGCCGAGGTCCGTGAGGCTGCGCTCGGAGAACCATTCATCGAACACTACGCCGAACTCGGCGAGATCGCCGCGGATGTCGCCCAGGATCTGGTCCAGCCCGAGGCGATGGACGCTGCGGTAATCCTCCTCGCCCAGCAGCTCGCGCATCCGCTCGACCAGCGCGTCGATGTACGCGTCCTTGTCGCCCTCCGGCGCGTCGGCCGGCAGCCCGGCGAAAACCTCGCCGGCCGGATGCCGCAACCTGTCGTGCTCCTGCGCCACCAGCGTGTCGGCGATCGGCTGAATGTAGCCGCCGCGGTAGCCGTTGGCGGGGAATGCGAAGCGCTCGCCCAGTGCCTCCAGGTAACGCAGCCAGACGCTGGCGGCGAGGATGTCCATCTGGCGGCCGGCGTCGTTGACGTAGTACTCGCGGTGGACATGGTGGCCGGTCGCTTCCAGCAGGTTCGCCACGGAGTCGCCGTAGGCCGCGTGCCGCCCGTGGCCCACGTGCAGCGGACCGGTCGGGTTGGCGGAGACGAACTCCACCAGGACCTGCTGTCCCGCGCCGCTGTCCGAGCGACCGTAGGCCTCGTCCGCGGCCAGGATTCCGCCGACCTCCTGCTGGAAGGCCTGCGGACTGAGACGAAAATTGATGAACCCCGGGCCGGCGATGCTGACCTCCTCGACCAGCGCCGAGGCCGGCAGCGCCGCCGCGATCAGCTGGGCGAGCTCGCGCGGGTTCCGGCGTGCGGCCTTGGCGAGCGCGAGCGCTGCGCTGGTGGCGAAGTCGCCGTGCTGCGGGTCGCGGGCGCGTTCCACCCTGGCGTCCGCGGCGGCGTCGGCCGGCAGCTGGTCGCCGAGGCTCGACAGCGCGGCGGCCAGCAGGCCTTCGATCTCTTTCTTCAAGGCGGTTATCCCTTGTGCGGGTGGGGGGCTGGGCGGCCATTGTAGCCGCAGGCGGCGGCCTTGTTCAGGCCCGGGGCATACCCCCATCCCGGCGGAACGACGCGGCGCCTGCGCTAGAACAGGTCCTGCGGGTCCACTTCCACGAAGTGGCGCACGGCGCGGTGGCCCGGCAGGCCGGATGCGGCGGCCTGCAGGGCGTCCAGCGCGCTGTGCAACGCCGGACGGGCCGCGGCTTGCAGCAGCAGTTGCGCCCGCCAGCGGCCGCCGCGCCGTTCCATGGGCGCGGGGGCGGGCCCGAGCGCCGTCACGCCCGCCGGCAGGCTGAGCGCGCCCCTGCAGTCGGCAAGAAAGCGCAGGGCGAGCTGCGGATCAGCGGCTTCAGCGCGCAGCAGCGCGAGGTGACTGTAAGGCGGCCAGCCGGCGGCGCGGCGTTCTTCCAGGGTCGCCTCCGCAAACGCTTCGTAGCCGCCCTCGAGGAGCCGCTGCAGCAGCGGGTGTTCAGGGTAGGACGTCTGCACCAGCACTTCGCCGGGGCGGTCCGCGCGGCCGGCTCGGCCGGCGACCTGAACCAGGGTTTGCGCCAGTCTTTCGCCGGCCCGGAAGTCCGTGCCGAACAGTCCCTGGTCGGCGTTGACGATGCCCACCAGCGTAACGCCGGGAAAATCGTGCCCCTTGGCCATCATCTGCGTGCCCACCAGCACGCGGGTGCGACCTTCGCGAACCCCGTCGAGGATCTCGGCCACCGCGCCCCGGCGTCGCGTGCTGTCGCGGTCGACCCGCGCGATGGCGACCCCGGGGAAGCGCCGCGCCAGCGCGTCTTCGAGCCGCTCGGTGCCTTCGCCGGCCGGGCGCAGATCCGCGCCGCAATCCGGACAGGCGGCCGGCAGCGCCGTCTCGTCGCCGCAATGATGGCAGCGCAAGCGGACGGCCCGGCGGTGCCATGTGTAGCGTGCATCGCAATGGCGGCACTCCGCTACCCAGCCGCAGGAGCTGCAGAACAGGGCCGGCGCGTAGCCGCGACGGTTGAGGAACAGCAGCACCTGGCCGTCGGCGTCCAGGTGCCGTTCCATCGCTTCGAGCAGGGGGACGGACAGGCCTTCGACAGCCGCGTGGCGGCGCAGGTCCACCAGCGAGATGCGCGGCTGCACCGAGCCGCCGGGCCGGTCCGGCAGCCTCGACAGCGCGTACTGGCCTTCGCGGGCGTGCCGCAGGGTCTCGAGGGAGGGCGTGGCGGAGCCCAGCAGCACCGGGAGTTGCGACAGCTTGGCGCGCATCACCGCGAGGTCGCGGCCGGAGTATCGCAGGCCTTCGTGCTGGCGCAGTGACGGGTCATGCTCCTCGTCGACGATGATCAGCCCGGGCCGCGCCAGCGGCGCGAAGGCGGCCGAGCGAGTGCCGATCACGACCGCCGCCCGGCCGCTCTGCGCGTCCGCCCAGGCGGCCAGCCGCTGCCCGGCGGACAAGCCCGAATGGAGCACCGCCACCGGCGCGGCCAGGCGCGCGGCGAAGCGCTGCACCAGCTGCGGCGTCAGCCCGATCTCCGGCACCAGCACCAGCACCTGCAAACCGCGGCGCAGGCATTCGGCCGCCGCCGACAAGTAGACTTCCGTCTTGCCGCTGCCGGTCACGCCGAACAGCAGCCGTGTCGAGAAGCGTCCCAGCGACGCGGTGACCGCCCGCGCCGCCTCGGCCTGGGCCGCGTTCAGGGGCGGGCCGGCGATGGCGGCGGTCCACGCAGCCTCGGCCGGCTCCGGCTCGATTTCGAGCAGCCCCCGCTCCGCCAGCCTGGCGGCGCTGGCGCGCCAGCCCGGCGGCAGGCTTGGATCGTCGCTGCGGCGGGGCCCCGCCGCGAGCAGGTCCAGCAGCGCGGCCTGTTTCGGCGCGCGCTTTTTCATGGCTTCGGGCGCCGGCCCGCGGACGCTGACCCGCGAGGGCGGCGGAGGCGGCGCCTTGCCCTGCCGCAGGGCGGCGGGCAGCGCGGCGGCGACCACCTGGCCGGGGGGCTCGTGATAGTAGCTCGCCGTCCAGCGGAGCAGGCGGAGCAAGGTGTCGTCGAACAGCGGGGCCTCGTCGAGGACTTCCAGCACCGGTTTGAGCCGGTCTTCGGGCAATGTCGAGGTCTCGGTCTGCGCCATCACCAGGCCCACCGGTCGGCGTCGTCCGAAGGGGACCCTGACGCGGGTGCCCGGCGCGGGAGGGGCGCCGGAATCGGGCGCCAGGTAATCGAAAAGCGTGTCCAGCGGCGCATCGACCGCGACCCTGAGAATGGTCACCGGGCCGGCTCGCGCGAGCGGTCGCCGACTTGTCCACAGAAGCTGTGGATAACTCTGTGGAGGAACGTGTGTAATCGCCGCATGATCCGCGTCACTTATGAAGGGCGCTCACTTTGGTCAAATTTTCGTCACAATAGATAAAGCTATAAAAAACATACATTTAAATCTATTAATTGCGGTGCTTTGTGCGTTGACCACGATTTTGGACGGTAATTTCCATGTCTTGTGAATAAGTGCCGTTTACGGCGGTCCGGGACGGGCCTCGCAAGCCCTTGATAAGCGGCTGTTCCCGGCCGGGCCACGGACCCTGCGCCAGGGTCGATACCGGTCGTGGCCGTGTCAGGGGAAACCGGCGACGGTACGGGCGCGGGACGCCCGTGCCGACCCCGCGCGGGCCTCATGCGTGCCCCGGGGCGGACCCATGCCGGAAATGGGTCCGCTCGTGCCGCGCCGGCGCGTGCCGCCTCTCCTCAGCTGGCCTTGACCGCCTGGATCAATTCGGCGACCGCCGCCTGGCCGTCCCCGTACAGCATGCGGGTGTTGTCCAGGTAGAACAGCCGGTTCTCGATGCCGGAAAAGCCCTTGCCCTTGCCGCGCTTGATGACGATGACGTTTTTCGCCTTGTCGGCATTGAGGATGGGCATGCCGTAGATCGGGCTGGACGGGTCGGTGCGGGCGACCGGGTTGACCACGTCGTTGGCGCCGATCACCAGTACCACGTCCGTGTTCTCGAAATCGGCGTTGATCTCGTCCAGGTCGTAGATGAGGTCGTAAGGCACGCCGGCTTCGGCCAGCAGCACGTTCATGTGGCCCGGCATCCGGCCCGCGACGGGGTGGATCGCAAAGCGCACCTTGACGCCCTTCTCCTGCAGCAGCTGCGTCAGCTCCCAGACCTTGTGCTGGGCCTGCGCCACCGCGAGGCCATAACCCGGAATGATGATCACGCGGCTGGAGAACGCCATCTGGATGCCGGCGTCCGAGGGCTCGATAGGCTTCAGGCTGCCTTCGACTTCGCCGCCGCCGTCCACCGACTCGTCGCCGAAGGCGCTGAACAGGACGCTTCCCAGCGACCGGTTCATGGCCTTGGCCATCAACTGGGTGAGCAGCGTGCCGGCGGCGCCGACCACCGTGCCGGCGATGATCATCGCCTCGTTGTTGAGCACGAAGCCCTCGAAAGCCACCGCGAGGCCGGTCAGGGCGTTGTACAGCGAGATCACGACCGGCATGTCGGCGCCGCCGATCGGGCTGGTGAGCATGATGCCCGCCGCCAGCGCGAGCAGGAAGAACAGCGTCACCAGGGTCGTGTGCGTCGAGTAATTGCCCAGCAGGAACATGCCGATAATGATGGCGCCCAGCAACAGCCCGGCGTTCACCTGGTTGGCCGCCTTGAAGCGCAGCGGCTTTTTCATCCAGCCCTGCAGCTTGGCAAAGGCGATCAGGCTGCCGGAGAAGGACACCGAGCCGATCAGCCCGCCCAGCACCGCCAGGAAGGTCACGGTCAGGCCGTGATCGACGTTGCGATAGAGCTCCACGGCGGCGATCGCGCCGGCGGCGCCGCCGCCCATGCCGTTGTAGAGCGCGATCATCTGCGGCATGTCGGTCATCGCGACTTTCTTGCCGGTCCACCAGGCGAGGCCGCCGCCGATGCCGATGCCGACGACGATGAGCGCAATGTTGAAGAAACTGAGACCGGGCCAGAAGAAGGTGACGATGGTGGCCAGCACCATGCCCCAGCCGGCCCATACGATGCCGCCGCGCGCGGTCTTCGGCGAGCTCATGCGCTTCAGGCCGACGATGAACAGGAAGGCCGCAACGAAGTAGGTCGCCTTGATCATGAAGGTGACGAAGTCCATTACTTGCGCTCCCTGCTGGTCTTGAACATCTCCAGCATGCGCTCGGTGACGACGTAGCCGCCGACCGCGTTACCGGCCGCGAGCACCACGCCCAGGAAGCCGATCACCTGGCCCAGGGTGCTGTCGGCCTTGCCGAGCGCAACCATTGCGCCCACCAGCACGATGCCGTGCACGAAGTTGGAACCGGACATGAGCGGCGTGTGCAGGATGACCGGCACGCGCGCGATGATCTCGTAGCCGGTGAAGGCGGCGAGCATGAAGATGTAGAGGGCGATGAAGCCATCGATCATTGGCCTTCTCCTTCGCTGGCGCCCTCGAGGCGCTCGCGCGTGGGCTCGTGGGCGATTCGTCCGTCACGGGTCAGCACGCTGCCGGCAAAAACCTCGTCCTCCCAGTCCAGCGCGAGCGCGCCCTCGCTGATGGCGGGAGAGAGGAAATTGAAGAGATTCTTCGAGTACATCTCGCTGGCGTGCCGCCCGACGGCCGCCGGCAGGTTCACCGGCCCGACCACCTGGACGCCGCCGGCGTCGATCGTCTTGCCGGCCTCGGTGAGCGCGCAGTTGCCGCCCGATTCGGCCGCCAGGTCCACGATCACCGAGCCTGGCTGCATGCGCCCCACGGTTTCCGCATCGATGATCTGCGGGGCGGTGCGGCCCGGGATGGCGGCAGTGGTGACCACCACGTCCGCGGCGGCCACGTGGTCCGCCAGCACGCCGGCCTGCTTGGCCTTCTCTTCCTCGGTGAGCTCGCGCGCGTAGCCGCCGGCGCCTTCCGCGCTGATGCCGGTGTCCACGAACTTGGCGCCCAGCGACTGCACCTGCTCGCGGGTGGCGGAACGCACGTCGTAGCCTTCGACGATGGCGCCCAGCCGCTTGGCGGTCGCGATCGCCTGCAGTCCCGCGACTCCGGCGCCGATGACCAGCACCTTGGCGGGCCGGATGGTGCCGGCCGCCGTGGTCAGCATGGGGAAAAACTTGTCCAGGTGAGTGGCGCCGATCAGCACGGCGCGGTAGCCCGCGGCGGCCGCCTGCGACGACAGGGCGTCCATCGACTGCGCCCTGGAGATGCGCGGCACCAGTTCCATCGAGAAGCTGGTGACCTTGCGGTCCCGTAGCAGCGCGACCAGTTCGTCGGAGCGATGCGGCTGCAGCAGCCCGACCAGCACCGCGCGCTCGCGCAGACCGGCGGCGACTTCCAGCGGCGGCGGGTTGACGCTGATCAGCACGTCGGCGCGGCCGACCACTTCCTCGCGGCCGAGGAACTCGACCTCCTCGAAGCGTCCGTCCGGAATCCTCGCGGCTTCCGCGAGGCCGTGCTCCGCGCAGATCGTGACGCCGAGCGCCGCGAGTTTCTTCGCGACCTCGGGTACCAGCGGCGAACGTGTCTCCCCTGCGTCGGTTTCGCGCAGGGCGCCTATGACCATGGCCATCGGCAACCTCCCCCGGGCGTGACTCAGCCCTTGTTCTTTCGGCGCTTGAGTGTACAGCAAGATTCGTCGTCGTTGTCCCGCTGTTTGATTTTCCGCCGGCGTTCTGGAATAACTCGGTCAGCGGCGAGCCTCGACACGCGGAGCGCATCTTCCATGGGCATGTCCCTCGGACAGCAAATCCTCCGCACCGACGTTGCCGGCATGCCCCTGGAGTGGGTGGATTACCGGTGCGCGGTGCGTCTCTATCACACGGCGCAGGTCGCGTACGAGTGCGGCCGGCCGCTGTTCCGCCTGCGCGGCGGCACCAACGCCCGCAGCGGCAAGCGCTCGATCGTGGAAGTCTCCAGCATCATCGCCACACACGGCCAGGGCGCCGCTTACCCGGCACGCGACGCCTACACGCCGCCGCTGAACAACCACACCCTGTTCAGGCGCGACGGCCATCTCTGCCTCTACTGCGGCGACCAGTTCGAGCCGGCGGACCTGTCCAGGGACCACGTGACGCCGCTGTCGGGCGGCGGGCTGGACCTGTGGACCAACGTGGTCACGGCCTGCCGCCGCTGCAACAACCACAAGGCCGGGCGCACGCCCGAGGGCGCCGGCATGCAGCTGCTGGCCGTGCCTTTCCAGCCGACCTACGCGGAGTACATCTACCTCAAGGGCCGCCGCGTGCTGGCCGACCAGATGGCTTACCTGCGCGCGCACTTTCCCCGCAAGAGCCCGCTGCACGCCCGCCTCAACGCGGTCCCTTGAGCTGCCGGACGCCTTTTCACGCCGGCCGCGCAAACGTCGTGGCGGAACCGTGTTCGAGCCGGGCGCGCTGAGCGAGGCGCTCGCCGCGCAGGGCGTGGCGGCGGACGCCACCGGCGCGCAGCCGGTGGGCGGCGGATGCATACACGGCGCCTGGCGGCTGGAGGGCCCGGCAGGGCCGGTGTTTCTCAAGACCAACCGCGCGGCCGCAGCCTGGATGCTGGAAGCCGAGGCCGACGGCCTGCAAGCGTTGCGGGCCGCCGGCTGCGTCCGGGTTCCGGGCGTGCTGGCCCACGGCGCCGATGCGGGCATCGCGTGGCTGGCGCTCGAGTGGCTGACGCTGGGCCCGCCCACGACGGTCTCCGAGCGCGCGCTGGGCGAGGGTCTGGCTCGCCAGCACCGGGTCGCGGGGCCGCATTTCGGCTGGCGCCGCGACAACGCGCTCGGCAGCTCGCCGCAGCCCAATGCGCCGACCGCCGACTGGAGTGCTTTCTTCGGCGAACAGCGCATCAGCTTCCAGCTCTCGCTGGCTCGCCGCCAGGGCCTGCCCCGGCGGCTGCTTTCGCGCGGCGCGGCGCTGCTGGCCGCCCTGCCGGACCTGCTTGCGGACCGGCGCCCATCGCCGGCCTTGCTGCACGGCGACCTGTGGGGCGGCAATCGCGCGGCGCATGCCGATGGCGGCGCCGTCGTCTTCGACCCGGCCGTGCACTACGGCGACCCGGAGTGCGACCTGGCCATGACGCGCCTGTTCGGGAGCTTTGAACCGGCGTTCTACGAGGCCTACGACGCCCTCCTGCCGCCGGCGCCGGGCCGCGCGGAGCGTCTGCCCGTCTACCAGCTGTACCACGTGCTGAACCACGCCAACCTGTTCGGCGGCGGCTATGTCGCGCAGGCTGAGCGGATCATCGATCGTCTGCTGGGATAACCCGCAGGCGCAGGCCGTCCGGAGCGGTCAGCAGCAGCTCGCCCTGCCGTGTCGCCGCCGCATGGCCGCGTGCCCGCAGGGCTTCTCCGGCGGACAGCGGCTCCGGGTGCTCGAAGACGAGCTCGGCGCCGGCGACGGTCTCGCGCGGCGCCAGGTTGATGCCGCCCGCCAGGGCGCGCGGCGCGTCGGGGGTCCGCTCGGCAACCAGTCCGAGCCGTTCCCAGAAGCTCACGGCGGCGGCCGGGTCCGCGGCCGGGTAGCGGTACTCGCGAAAATGGCCGAGCGGCGTCGCCCCCGGCATGACCTCGAAGGCGGGCGACCAGGTGCGCGCCTCCAGCAGGGTCACGACCTGGCCGGCGGGATCGCGGAAACCGGCCTCGTTGAACTGCTCCGCACCGGTCTTTGCGAAATCGAATTCGATGCCCAGCGCCGCGATGGCGGGCAGCGCATCCGCCAGCCCGGGCCGGACCCAGGTGAGCGAGGGCGAGTCGAACTCGTACTCGTGCAGCCCGAGGATGCAGCGGCCGTCGCTGAGAACGGCGTAACGGTGTTTCCAGGTCTCGCCGACGAGCCCCTGCCGGAATCCCAGCGCTTCCCAGAAGGCGAGCGAGGCCGCGATGTCGCGGCTCCAGACGCTCAGCTCGAGGAAGCGCCCCAGCATCAGCCGAGCTGGCCGGCCTCGCGCGCCGCGATCAGCCTGTCCGCGCGGGCCTTGCTGGCCTCCGACTCCTCGCCGCCCCGCGCGGTCCCGGCCTCGGCCTCGGCCGCGGCTTCCGGCCAGCCTTGCAGGTGGCGCATCACCAGCTCGGAGAGGAAATCCAGGTGGTCGGCCCGCTCGTTCAGGCACGGGATGTAGCTGAGCGTCTCGCCGCCGGCCTCGCGGAAATAGCCCGCATTTTCCTCGCCGATCTC
>DATFKW010000131.1:0-10059 GCA_035268405.1 Gammaproteobacteria bacterium | reverse complement strand
CGCGGTGTTGCGGCGGATTGGCGTGGAGACCGGCGGCTCCAACGTGCAGTTCGCGGTCAATCCCGACGACGGCCGGCTCATCATCATCGAGATGAACCCGCGCGTGTCCCGCTCGTCTGCGCTGGCGTCCAAGGCGACCGGCTTCCCGATCGCCAAGGTGGCGGCGAAGCTGGCGGTGGGATACACGCTGGACGAGTTGAATAACGACATCACCGGCGGCGCCACGCCGGCGTCCTTCGAGCCCACCATCGATTACGTGGTCACCAAGATCCCGCGTTTCACTTTCGAGAAATTCCCCGACGCCGACCCGCTGCTGACCACGCAGATGAAATCGGTGGGCGAAGTCATGGCCATGGGCCGGACGTTCCAGGAATCGCTGCAAAAGGCGCTGCGCGGCCTGGAAACGGACTGGTCCGGGCTGGACGAACAGATCGAGCCGCCCTATGACCAGGCGGCCATGCAGCGCATCGAGCGCGAGTTGCGCTTCCCGGGGGCGACCCGGATCCTGTACATTGCGGACGCCTTCCGCGCGGGCTGCGATTTCGACACCGTGCACGCCTGGAGCCGCGTCGATCCGTGGTTCCTGGCACAGCTGCAGCAGCTGGTGGAGGAGGAGGCCCGGCTGCGCGCGGACGGCCTGGAGGGGCTCACGCGCGAGCAGCTGCGGCGGCTGAAGCGGCGCGGATTCTCGGACGCACGGCTGGCCCGCTTGCTGGGAATAAAAGAAGAGGCGATGCGCGCGCGGCGGCTGGAGTTCGGCCTGCGCCCGGTGTTCAAGCGGGTCGATACCTGTGCGGCGGTGTTTTCCACCACCACCGCCTACATGTACTCCACTTACGAGGCGCACTGCGAGGCCGAGCCGGGCGAGCGGCGCAAGATCATGATCCTCGGTGGCGGGCCGAACCGCATCGGCCAGGGCATAGAGTTCGACTACTGCTGCGTGCATGCCGCGCTCGCGCTGCGCGAGGCCGGCTTCGAGACCATCATGGTCAACTGCAACCCGGAGACGGTCAGCACGGATTACGACACCTCCGACCGGCTTTATTTCGAGCCGCTCACCTTCGAGGACGTGATGGAGATCGTCGAGTTGGAGAGGCCGGAAGGCATCATCGTCCAGTTCGGCGGCCAGACCCCGCTCAAGCTGGCGCGCGCGCTGGAGGCGGCCGGCGCGCCCATTATCGGCACGACGCCGGATTCCATCGACCTGGCCGAGGACCGCGAGCGCTTCCAGAAGCTGGTGACCGAGCTTGAGTTGTTGCAACCGGCCAACCGCACGGCGCGCAACATGGAGGATGCCGTGCGGCTGGCGGCCGAGGTCGGCTATCCGCTGGTGGTGCGGCCGTCCTACGTGCTGGGCGGCCGGGCCATGGAAGTGGTTTTCTCCGAAGAGGAACTGCGCAACTACATGCATTTCTCGGTGGTGGTCTCGGAAGACAGCCCGATTCTGCTGGACCGCTTCCTGGATCACGCGGTGGAAGTCGATATCGACCTGGTGAGCGACGGAAAGTCCGTGGTCATCGGCGGGATCATGGAGCACATCGAGCAGGCCGGCGTGCACTCGGGCGATTCCGGGTGCTGCCTGCCGCCGAACACGCTGGATCCTTCGCTGCAGGAACAGCTCAAGGACCAGGTGCGGCGCCTCGCGCGCGCGCTGGGCGTGAACGGCCTGATGAACACGCAGTTCGCAATCCAGAACGGCCAGATCTACCTGCTCGAGGTGAACCCCCGCGCGTCCCGCACCGTGCCGTTCGTGTCCAAGGCCACCGGCCGGCCGCTGGCCAAGATTGCGGCGCTCTGCATGGCGGGCGTCACGCTCCAGGAACAGGGCGTGGCGGGAGAGCATCGGCCGGACTATCTTTCCGTGAAGGCCTCGGTTTTTCCTTTCGCAAAGTTTCTCGGCGCCGATCCCATCCTCGGCCCGGAGATGAAATCGACCGGAGAGGTGATGGGCACCGGCCGCTTCTTCGGCGAGGCCTATGCCAAGGCGCAGCTTGCCGCCGGCGTGGTGCTGCCGCGCGGCGGCACGGCGCTGATCAGCGTGCGGGACCAGGACAAGGACGGCGCCGTCGAGCTGGCGCGCATCCTGGTCGATCGCGGCTTCGAGGTGGTCGCGACCTCCGGTACCGCGCAGGCGATCGGCGCCGCCGGGGTGGCCTGCCGGACCGTCAACAAGGTGCGCGAGGGCCGACCGCACATCGTGGACATGATCAAGAACGGCGAAATCAGCCTGATCGTGAACACCACCGACAATCGCCAGGCGATTCGCGAATCGCATTCCATCCGGCGCGAAGCCGTGCATCGCAAGGTCACTTACTACACGACCATTTCGGCAGCCAAGGCGACCTGCGTCGCGCTCGATCACCTCGACGCCACGGACGTGAATCGCTTGCAGGAACTCCATACGGAGGTTGCGAGATGACCAAGATTCCCATGACGGCGCAGGGCGCGGAGCGGCTGCGCGAAGAACTGACGCGCCTGAAACAGGTCGAGCGCCCGCGGATCAGCGCGGCCATCGGCGAGGCGCGGGCGCATGGCGACCTGAAGGAAAACGCCGAATACCATGCAGCCAAGGAACAGCAGGGCATGGCGGAAGCCCGCATCCGGGATCTCGAGTACAAGCTTTCCCACGCCGAGATCATCGACGTCACCCGGCTGAATGCGGGCGGGCGCGTGGTGTTCGGCGCGACGGTGGACCTTTACCTGCCGGACGAGGACAAGGAACTGCGTTACCAGGTCGTCGGGGAGGAAGAGGCAAACCTGCGCGAGGGCCGCATCTCCATTGCCTCGCCGATCGCGCGCGCGCTGATCGGCAAGAGCGAGGGCGACGAGATCACGGTGCAGGCGCCGGGCGGCGAGCGCGTCTACGAGCTCCTGAAAGTCAGCTACATCTAGCCCGACGCGGCGGGCAAGGGTACCCGGCGCCGTTCCGGGTTCGCGCGCCATAGCACCGCCACATGCCCGATGCGCTGCACCAGTTCGGCGCCAGTGGCTTCGCACAAGGTGTTGATCATCGCCTCGCGGCTGTCGCGGTCGGCGGCGCGGATTCGCACCTTGAGCAGCTCGTGGTGCGCCAGCGTGGTGTCCAGTTCCGCCAGCAGGCCCGCGGTGAGGCCCGCGTTGCCGGTGGAGATCGTCGGTTCCAGTCCATGCCCGAGCTTTCTGAGGTGCTTTTTCTGTTTTTCAGTCAGAGACATGTAGATCTTTATTAAGGTGGTTTGTCAAGTGCAGTGCGCCCTGGGAAGGCCTGCGGCGGAATGCATTGCGCTAGTCTATCAGGGTGGGACCGGTACCCGGGGGAAAGGCTTTCGGCATGAGCGGAAGAACACGCCGCGGCAGGCGCTGGATGGATGAACACGTCGATGACGAGTTCGTCCGGCGCGCGAAAAAAGAGGGCTGGCGCTCCCGCGCGGTCTACAAGCTGTCCGAGATCCTGGAGAAGGACCGGCTGCTGAAGCCGGGCATGACGGTGGTGGACCTCGGCGCGGCGCCGGGCGCATGGAGCCAGTATGCGGCCGGGGCCGTCGGCCGCCACGGCCGCGTGATCGCGGTGGACCTGCTGCCGATGGACGCCCTGGCGGGGGTGGAGTTCATCGAGGGCGATTTTCGCGAGCAGGGAACGCTGGAGGCTCTGCAGGCCGCGTTGGGCGATACGCGGCCCGGCCTTGTGTTGAGCGATATGGCCCCCAATATCAGTGGGGTGACCTCGGTGGATCAGCCGCGCGGAATGTACCTGGCCGAGCTCGCGCTGGATTTCGCCCGCGCGCAGCTGGCGCCCGGCGGCGGCCTGGTGACCAAGGTGTTCCAGGGCGCGGGCAGCGACGCGCTGGTGGCCGAAGCGCGCAAGCATTTCGAAACCGTCCGGATGCGCAAACCGAAAGCATCCAGGGACAGGAGCCGGGAAATTTACCTGGTGGCAGGAAACTATCGGGTCATGTAGTGTCTAAGCGGTTGCGGGCGTGCCGTCCGTGCCGGGAGTTTCAGGAGCAGCTTCATTGAACGACCTAGCCAAGAACATCGTGTTGTGGATCGTGATCGCGGTCGTGCTGTTGACGGTATTCAACAGCTTCGGCACGGCGCCGAACGCGGTGCAGGACATCCCTTATTCCACGTTCCTCGAGCGCGTCGATGACGGCTCGGTGAGCGACGTCGTGTTCGAGGGCGACAAGATCGTCGGCACCTTTACGGGTGGCGAGCGGTTCACCACGTATAGCCCCGAGACGGACAATCGCGCGCTCATCGGCGAGCTGAAGAACGCGGGGGTGGACTTCCGCTCCAGCCCGCCGCAACGGCAATCCTTCCTGATGCAGCTGTTCATCTCCTCGTTCCCCATCCTGCTGCTGATTGCCGTGTGGATCTACTTCATGCGGCAGATGCAGGGCGGCGGCGGCGGTCGCGGGGCCATGTCCTTCGGCAAGAGCCGCGCCCGCCTGCTCGGCGAGGACCAGGTCGCGGTGACTTTCACCGACGTCGCGGGCGTGGAGGAAGCGAAGGAAGAAGTCAGCGAGATCGTCGACTTTCTCAAGGATCCGGCGAAGTTCCAGCGCCTCGGCGGCAAGATCCCGAAGGGCGTGCTGATGGTCGGCTCGCCGGGCACCGGCAAGACGCTGCTGGCGCGCGCCATCGCCGGCGAGGCGAAAGTGCCTTTCTTCACCATCTCCGGTTCCGACTTCGTCGAGATGTTCGTGGGCGTCGGCGCCTCCCGCGTGCGTGACATGTTCGAGCAGGCCAAGAAGCACGCGCCCTGCATCATCTTCATCGACGAGATCGACGCGGTCGGCCGCCACCGCGGAGCGGGCCTCGGCGGCGGGCATGACGAGCGCGAGCAGACCCTGAACCAGTTGCTGGTCGAGATGGACGGTTTCGAGGGCAACGAGGGCATCATCGTGATCGCCGCGACCAACCGCCCGGACGTGCTGGACCCGGCCTTGCTCAGGCCCGGCCGTTTCGACCGCCAGGTGGTCGTGCCGCTGCCGGACGTGCGCGGCCGCGAGCAGATCCTCAAGGTGCACATGCGCAAGGTTCCGCTGGCCGACGACGTGCGTCCCGGCATCATCGCCCGGGGAACGCCCGGCTTCTCCGGCGCCGACCTGGCCAACCTGGTCAATGAGGCGGCGCTGTTCGCCGCGCGCGCGAACCGCCGCACCGTGACCATGGAAGAGTTCGAAAAGGCCAAGGACAAGATCATGATGGGCGCCGAGCGGCGTTCCATGGTGATGAGCGATTCCGAGAAGGAGCTGACGGCTTACCACGAGGCGGGACACGCGATCGTCGGCCTGACGGTCCCCGATCACGACCCCGTCTACAAGGTCAGCATCATTCCTCGGGGCCGCGCCCTGGGCGTGACCATGTTCCTGCCCGAGGAAGATCGCTACAGCTTCAGCCGTCGCAGGCTGGAGAGCCAGATCGCCTCGCTGTTCGGTGGCCGCATCGCCGAGGAGCTGATCTTCGGCGCGGACGCGGTGACCACGGGCGCGTCCAACGACATCGAGCGCGCCACGGGCCTGGCCCGGAACATGGTCACCAAGTGGGGCCTGTCCGAACGCCTGGGGCCGCTCGCCTACAGCGAGGATGACGGGGAAATCTTCCTTGGCCGCTCGGTGACGCAGCACAAGCAGGTTTCCGACGTCACGGCGCACGCCATCGACGAGGAAATCCGCTCGATCATCGACAACAATTACCGCCGCGCGCAGCAGATCCTGGAAGACGGCCAGGAGCGGCTGCACAAGATGGCCCAGGCGCTGATCAAGTACGAGACCATCGACGAAGCGCAGATCCGGGACATCATGGAAGACCGCGAGCCGCGGCCGCCGACGGACTGGAACGACCCCGACGCCCCGCTGCCGGCAGGCCCGAGCAGCCCCGACGAGGAAACGCCCGGCCGGCCCATCGCCGGTCCCGCCAGCCAGCACTGAGCATTCCGCACCCGGTCCCCGGCGGCCTTGCCGGGGACCGGGGCGCGGTATCATCGGCGCGATGAGCCCGCAATCCCTCCAGCTCAGAACCCGCGTCCTGGACCTCGGGGCGCCCGTGGTGATGGGCGTACTCAACGTGACGCCCGATTCTTTTTCGGACGGCGGCCGGCACGATGCGCCCGCGCAGGCGCTCGCGCACGCCTTTGCCATGGCCCGCGAGGGTGCCTCGCTGATCGACGTGGGCGGCGAATCCACCCGTCCCGGAGCGGCGCCCGTGGATACGGCCGAGGAGCTGCGGCGCGTGCTGCCGGTGATCGAGGCGCTGGCCGCGGGCGGCGCGCCGCCGGTCTCCGTGGACACCGCCAAGCCCGAAGTGATGGCAGCCGCGGCGGCCGCCGGGGCGGAAATGATCAATGACGTCCGTGCCCTGCGCGAGCCGGGCGCCCTGCAAGCGGCCGCCGACAGCGGCTGCGCCGTGTGCCTCATGCACATGCAGGGCGAGCCGCGCACCATGCAGCAGTCGCCGGTCTACCAGGACGTGGTCGAAGAGGTCTACGCTTTCCTCGCGGCGCGGATTGAGACCTGCGTCCGCGCGGGCATCGGCCGCGAGCGTATCATCGTCGATCCCGGCTTCGGCTTCGGCAAGACGCTGGCCCACAACCTCGCTCTTTTCAGGGGTCTGGGTCGACTGGCGCAGCTCGGGGTGCCGCTGCTGGTGGGCGTTTCCCGCAAGTCCATGATCGGGGCCTTGACGGGGAGACCGGTGGAACAGCGGCTGGCCGGCGGGCTCGCCCTGGGCACGCTGGCGGCATGGGCCGGGGCACGGGTGATACGCAGCCATGACGTGGCGGCGACGCGCGATGCCCTGGCGGTGACGGCGGCGCTGCTGGCGCCAGGAGAAAACGGAGCGCAAGGATGAGCAGGAAATATTTCGGCACTGACGGCGTGCGGGGACGGGTCGGCGAGACGCCCATGACGGTGGATTTCGCCTTGCGGCTGGCCAGCGCGGCGGCCCGCGTGCTGGCCCCGGGTGGCGGCACGGTGTTGATCGGCAAGGACACCCGCCTGTCGGGCTACATGTTCGAGGCCGCGCTGGAGGCCGGGTTCACCGCCGCAGGCGCCCACGTGCTGCTGGCGGGGCCCTTGCCCACGCCGGCCGTCGCCTACCTGTGCCGCGAGCTCGGCGCCGATTTCGGCATCGTCATCAGCGCCTCGCACAACCTCTACGACGACAACGGCATCAAGATCTTCGCCGCCGGCGGGGAAAAGCTCAGCGACGAACAGGAAGCGGCGATCGAGGCCCTGCTCGAAGAGCCGCCGCTGACCCGGGAGTCCGCCGCGCTGGGCCGCGCGCGGCGGGTGGACCACGCAAGGGTCGATTACCAGGAATTCTGCAAGAGCATGCTGGCCCCGGGCGCGCGCCTGAACGGCTTCAGCCTGGTGGTGGACTGCGCCCATGGCGCGGCTTACAAGGTGGCGCCGCGCGTACTGTCGGAGCTGGGCGCGGAGATCATTCCCATCGGCTGCTCGCCCAACGGACGCAATATCAACCAGGGCTGCGGATCGACCCAGCCGGAACTGCTGGCCACCACGGTGAAGGGCGTGGGCGCGGCCATGGGCGTGGCACTGGATGGCGACGGCGACCGCTGCGTGCTGGTGGACGAGCGCGGCGAGCTCGTGGACGGCGACCAGCTCCTCTACGTGCTGGCCAGCGACGCGCAGGCGCGCGGCGAGTTGCGCGGCCCGGTCGTGGGGACGGTGATGAGCAACCTCGGCCTGGAACAGGCCCTGGGCGAGATGGGCATCCCCTTTGTGCGCGCGAAGGTAGGCGACCGTTACGTGATGTCCATGCTCAAGAAAGAGGGCGGCCAGCTGGGCGGCGAGACGTCGGGCCACCTCATCAACCTGGCGCGCACCTCCACCGGCGACGGCCTGGCGACCGCGCTGCAGGTGCTCGCCGTGATGCAACGCACCGGGCGGCCCCTCTCCGAGCTGGTGGCCGGCATGAAGCGCCTGCCCCAGGTGATGATCAACGTGCGCGTGGCGCGGCGGATCGACGTGGATGGCCAGCCGGCGATCGTTGACGCGGTGCGGGCGGTCGAGGCCGAGCTGGGCGAGCGGGGCCGCGTGGTCCTGCGCGCGTCCGGGACCGAACCCGTGATCCGGGTGATGATCGAGTCCACCGACGCCGCCGAGGGCAGGGCCTTCGCGGAGCGTCTTGCCGAGGTGGTGCGCGCCGCCGCCGAAGATTGATTTCGCCCCGGGCTGCGGCTAAAGTGCCGCGCCTCCAACCGCCGGGAGTCCGCCATGAGACGCAAGCTGGTCGCAGCCAACTGGAAAATGCACGGATCGCAGGTGATGACGCGCTCCCTCGTCGAAGGCCTGGCCGCGGAACTGGGACCGGCGGCACCCTGCGACGTCGCCGTCTGCCCGCCCTTCGTCTACCTGGCCGCGGCCGCCGAGCTGGCGTCCGGAACGCCCTTGCAGATCGGCGCGCAGGACGTTTCCAGCGAGGACGAGGGCGCGTTCACCGGCCAGGTGGCCGGCGGCATGCTGGCCGAGATCGGTTGCCGTTACGCCATCGTGGGTCACTCGGAGCGCCGCAGCCTGAACGGCGAGAGCGACGAACTGGTGGCCGCCAAGTTCAAGGCCGCGCAGCGTCACGGCCTGGTACCGATCCTGTGCGTGGGCGAAAGCCTGGAGGAGCGCGAGGCCGACAAGACAGAGGTCGTCGTGCGCCGCCAGCTGAAGGCCGTGCTCGAGGCGGCGGGGATCGAGGCCTTTGAGACGGCCGTCGTCGCCTATGAGCCGATCTGGGCGATCGGCACCGGCCGGACCGCGTCGCCGGAGCAGGCGCAGGAAGTGCATGCATTTATTCGTGGCCTGCTGCGGGCGGAAAATGCTAAGATTGCCGACTTGATCAGGGTGCTGTACGGCGGGAGCGTGAAAGCCGCCAACGCAGCCGAAATTTTTGCCAGGCCGGATGTGGACGGCGGGCTCGTGGGCGGCGCCTCCCTGGAGGTCGCGGGCTTCGCGAGCATCTGTCGCGCGGCCGGCTGAGCAGCGGAAACCATAACCAGATGTTGCAGACCATAGCTACCGTGAGCCATGTCTTTCTTGCCGTGGCCATTATCGCCCTGGTGCTCCTGCAGAGAGGCAAGGGCGCGGACGCGGGCGCGGCTTTCGGCGCCGGCGCCTCGGGCACCGTGTTCGGCTCGCGCGGCACGACCTCTTTCCTCAGCAGGACGACGGGCATTCTCGCCACGCTGTTCTTCCTGACCAGCCTGGGCCTGGCGTATCTCTCGGGCCAGCAGAACGAGCCGGGCAGCATCCTCGAGCAGGCGCCGGTGACGGCCCCGGCGGAAGAGGGGCGCAGCGCGGTGCCGGCGCCTGCGCCGATGGGAGAGGAAGACCTGCCGGCGTTACCGGAGAGCGGGACACCGGAAGAGCCGCCGCCGCAGTAGGCGATCGCGGCCATCGGTACGGAGATTGAGCAAAGCGGATGTGGTGGAACTGGTAGACACGCTGTCTTGAGGGGGCAGTGGCGAAAGCCGTGTCGGTTCGAGTCCGACCATCCGCACCACCTTTCTTCTCCGGCCGGGACCTGGGTCCCGCGGCCGCGAGACGTCGCCCGGCACTCGCGGGGCGGAAGAACGGCGCCGGCGCATCCGCACTGCCGTTTTGCGCGAAGTCATCGCTGGTAGAATAGGGCGCGCCTGCGGCTCCGGCCGCGGTGTTTTGCGACACGAGCCGAACAGGAACGGGAATGCTCGAAAACTATCTGCCGATCCTCGTCTTTCTCTGCGTCGCTCTGGTGCTGGGTGGGCTGCTGCTTTCACTCGGCTTCATCCTGGGCCCGCGGCGTCCCGACCAGGAGAAGACCTCGCCCTACGAGTGCGGCTTCGAGGCCTTCGAAGACTCGCGCATGAAGTTCGACGTGCGCTATTACCTCGTGGCGATCCTGTTCATCATCTTCGACCTGGAGATCGCTTTCCTCTTTCCCTGGGCGGTTTCGCTGGACGCCGTGGGCGGCTTTGGCATGCTGGCGATGGCCGTGTTCCTGGCGATCCTCGTCGTCGGCTTCATCTACGAATGGAAAAAGGGCGCGCTGGAATGGGATTGAACGCGCCCCTGCCCGCCACGCTGG
>DATFKW010000130.1:0-8012 GCA_035268405.1 Gammaproteobacteria bacterium | reverse complement strand
GCCGGCATCGCAAAAATCCTGTTCTTTATTTTTCTCGTCCTGCTGGTAGTCAGCGCGGTCGCTCATGCGATGCGCGGGCGCCCGCCGGTTTGATCACGCGGGAGCCGAAGTTATGACAATGCACCTGGCACTGCAGCCGTTGCTGGCGCTGATCGCGGGTATTCTCATCCTGATTTTCCCGCGCATCCTCAATTACGTCATCGCGGCCTACCTGATACTGGTCGGTGTTTTGGGGCTGCTGCGCTGATCGCGACAGAATCAAAGGGAGTTCTTTGATGAGTGAAAATGAATTGAAAGGCCAATGGCATCGGCTGAAAGGGCAGGCCAAGCAACGCTGGGCCAAGATCACCGATGACGATGTCGAGCGCATCTCCGGAAAAACGGAGGAGCTCATCGGGGCGCTGCAGCACCGCTATGGCAAGTCCAGGGAATGGGCCGAAGACCAGGTCAATAAATGGAAGAAAGAAACCGGCGAATGACGACAACCGGTGAGTCGCCATTCCGCCGGGCTTTGTTAGCCGCTACTCCTTGTCTTCGCTGGAGAGGCGCCGCTCCAGGCGACGGACATATCGCAGCGTAATGAAGTTGATAAGCGCCATGACCAGCGCAACTTCGTAACGGGCGAAAGCCACGGCGATACCGATCAGGCCGGTATTCCAGATGCTCGCGGCTGTCGCCGTCCCGCTCACGCTGCCTTTCGTCTTGAGAATGGCGCCGCCGCCGATGAAGCCGATACCCGTGATCAGGCCCTGCAAGACACGGGATTCCGCTTCGGTGGAGTCGAGCACCGAGATGCCTACCAGCGTGTATCCGCACGCGGCGATCGCGACCAGTGGAAACGTCCGCAGCCCCGCGCCGCGGCTCGAGCGCTCGCGGTCCCATGCGACCGGCAGCGCGAACAGCCAGGCGATGAGCAGGTGAACAAGGTTGTACCAGACCTGCGGCCAGGCAATGCTGAGATCGGGCATTTTGAGAGCCTCATGCTTACCAGGACACTCAAATACTAGTCGCCGTGGAAAAAAGTGGCTTTACACCCTCCGGCGTGTCAGCAGAAGCCGACGAGGACCGCCTAAAGCTGCAGCGTCGCCGGCCGATAAGAAACTCATGCACCCGCGAATGCCCGCCAACGGGCGAGCGCCCGCAGGCCTGCCGCTCGCGCACCCGTCGCAGGAGGGTTCATCATGCCCGTGATCTGGCGCGAACAGATGACCACCTGCAACGACCTGGTGGACCAGGACCACCGGTACCTGCTGGCACTGTTCAATTCCATCGAGCTGGCGCTGGCACACAGCGCGTCCCTGCAGCACCTGCCGGTCTTCTTCAGGCAGCTGCTCGACTACACCCGCGTGCACTTTGCCCGCGAGGAGCAGCTCCAGCTGAAAGTGCATTACCCGCGCTACATGGAGCACAAGCTGCGGCACCAGGAAATCACCGCGCAGCTGGAAGCGCTGGATGCCCGCATCGTGGCGGCGCTGGGACCGCCGGCCGATTCACTGGTCGATGCGCCGGGCGATTCACTGGCGGATAAACCTGCGGATGCACCGGCCGATTCACTGGAAGATCCACCGGCTGAATCTCCGGTCGATCTTCCGGCTGATCCGTCGACTCGGGCAGAAACGCCTGCAGACGTCCCCGAAAGCGACGCGCCCGCCGATCAGCCCGACAACGAAGCCCTGCGCGCCAGCCTCGAGCGCGAGGTGCTGAGCTTCGCGCGCGAGTGGGTCGTCGATCACATCGTCAAGGCCGACCTGGACCTGAAGCCCTACCTCAGGGAATACCCGCGCAACTTCGTCTGAAACGCCGGCCGCGCCAGCGCCGGGCCTAGGCGACCGCCTGCACCGGCGTCACGCGCGACTCCTCGATCAGCAGGTCCACCACGGCCATCAGCGCTTCGCGCTGCGAGGCGCCGGCCGCCAGCGCGCGCTCGTAGGTAGCGAGCTGGCGATGAGCGCTGGTGCCGCGCTCCATGATCTTCCAGGCATGCTCCACCTCGGCGGTGCAGCCCAGCGCATTGGCGTCCTCGTTGATCAGCTCGAGCAGCTCGCCCAGCGTGTCCGAGTGCGGCAGGATCGCGCCGCGCCCGAGGTCCACCAGGCCCTCGTCGAAGCTGTAGCGCATGGCACGCCAGCGGTTCTCCATCAGCAGCATGCGCGCGTAGGTGCGCCACCGCTGGTTGCCGCGCCGGAGCCGGTAGAGCATGCGCAGCAGGCAGACGTTGATGGCGGCAATGCAGATGGCGTCGTCCACGTCGGTGCACACGTCCATGATGCGCGTCTCCAGCGTGGGATAGCGCGCGCTCGGCCGCACATCCCACCAGATCTTGGTGCCGTCCTCGATCAGCCCGGCTTCGACCATCACCTCGATGTGCCGCTCGTACTCCGCCCAGCTGGCGAAATTCTCCGGCATGCCGGTACGCGGCAGGGCGTCGAACACGGTCAGGCGGAAGGATTTCAAGCCAGTGTTTTGCCCTTCCCAGAAGGGCGAGGAGCAGGACAGCGCGAGCAGGTGCGGCAGGAAGTAGGCGAACTGGCTCATCAGGTCGATGCGCGTCTCCTCGTCCTCGATGCCGACGTGCACGTGCATGCCGCAGATCAGCAGGCGGCGGGCGGCGGCCTGCAGCTCGCGGCCGAGACTGTCGTAGCGTTCCTTGTCGGTGTGGCGCTGGTCGAGCCATCGCGCGAAGGGATGCGTGGAGGCGGCGATGGGCGCGCAGCCGTGGCGCTCGGCCACGTTGCCGACGCAGGCGCGCATGCGGCCGAGCTCGTGGCGGGCCTCGGCGATGGTGGTGCACACCTTGGTGCCGACCTCGATCTGCGCACGCAGGAACTCGGGACTGACCTGCCCGCTGGCCTCCATGTCGGCCTCGCAGTCCTCGATCATCGACTCGGGCATGTCGGTGACCAGGTCGCGCGTCTCCCGGTTCACCAGCAGGTACTCTTCCTCGATCCCTACCGTGAAACTGGGTTCTTTGTAACTCATCTCAGGCCTCCCCGAATCTCCTGTACAAGCCGTCGTCGGCCAGGATCCTTTCCAGCGCGTCGCCGAGGATGCCCGTCCATTTCAGGACGCCCTCGGGATGGTTGACCAGGTCCTGCCGGATTTCGATCGATACGTGGGGCAGGCCGCCGCCCTCCGCGTGGAAGTCCACGGTGTGGTCGGCGGGCGCCTTGCCCGAGTAAGGCTCGTTGTCGCCCACGGTGATGCCCTGCGCACGCAGGATGTCCATGAGCGGCACCGGGATGCGCGGGTCGGTGTCCCACAGGACGCCGATCTGCCATGGGCGGCGGACTTTCTTGAAGATCGGGGTGAAGCTGTGCACGGCCACGAAAGCGGGCACGATGTTGCGGCGCTCGAAACTCTCGAGCCGGCGCCGGATGGCGCCATGATAAGGATAGAAAAATTGGCGGGCGCGCTCGGCTTTCTGGTCGGCGCT
Source organism: Gammaproteobacteria bacterium (assembly GCA_035268405.1). Lineage (GTDB taxonomy): Bacteria > Pseudomonadota > Gammaproteobacteria > Steroidobacterales > XN24 > XN24. The sequence continues at coordinate 4,579 of DATFKW010000130.1, read as the reverse complement.
GAGGCCCTGGTTGCCGGGGATGAATTCGCCGTCGCTGACCGCGAGGATCGAGGTGGGGTCGTTGAGGCCGCGGTTGCAGTCCACCACCAGCCGGGAGTAGCTGGCCAGCACGGCCTGCGCGTCCAGGCGCTCGGACAGCCGGGTCGCGACCTCGCCCGCGCCGATGTCGCAGGCGATGTGCCGGCCCAGCGCCAGCTCGTCCAGGCCGAGATCGTCCAGCGCGGCAGGGATGCGGCGGCTGGCGTGGTCGCACACGATCAGCAGGCGTGCGCGGCCCTGCGGGTTCAACACGTGGAACGGGCCCGGTTCGCCGGGCCCGATCAGGGACGTCTTGTGGTTCCCGGCGCCGGCGTTCGCCGTTCGCGCGGCCACGCTCTCTACGCCGGGCTCGCTGCCCGAAATCCTGCTCATGCCCCCGAGTGTACCGATTTAAATGGGGCTTATCCCCATTTTTACAAAAATGGGGATAAGCCCCATTTACGCCAGCCGCAGCAGCGGGCGGCCGGTGCGGGAGGCGAGCCGGGGGAAACGCGACACCGGCGCGGGCGCGGCGATGTGGAAGCCCTGCACAAATTCGACGCCGATTTCTTCGAGTACTTCGAGCGTCTGGCGCGACTCCACGTGCTCGGCGATCATGCGGATGCCCATGGCTTTCCCGACCTGGTGCATCGCGCTCACCATGCACTGGTGCACGTGGTTGGCCGAGATGTTGCGCACGAAGTTGCCGTCGATCTTGATGAAATCCACCGGCAGGTTCTGCAGGTAGCTGAAAGACGACAGGCCGTTGCCGAAGTCGTCCAGCGAGAACTCGCAGCCGCGCGACTTGAGCTCGTTCATGAAGTGCGCGGCGCGCTCGAGGCGCTGGATCGCCGCCGTCTCGGTGATCTCGAAACACAGCGTGCCCGGCGCCGGGCGATAGTCGTCGATGGCCGCGACCACGAATTCCAGGAACTTGTCGTCGTTGAGCGAGGTGCCCGAGAGGTTGATGGCCAGCGTGTAGCCCTCCTCCCCCTGCTCGCCGTCCGGCCGGTACACCAGGTGCTCCAGCGCCTGGGTCAGCACCCAGCGGTCCACCATCGGCATCATGTTGTAGCGCTCGGCCGCCGGGATGAAGGCATTCGGCGGCACCATGCGGCCGTTCTCGTCGCGCATGCGCACCAGCAGCTCGTAATGGCCGCGGCGATCCGGGTTGTCGCCGATCGGCACGATGGGCTGGAAGTACAGCTCCAGCCGGTCCTCGTCGATGGCGCGCGTCACGCGCGAGACCCACTGCATCTCGGCGTGCCGCTCCGGCGCCGCGCCGTGGCGGTAGACATGCACGCGGTTGCGGCCCAGGTCCTTGGCCGAGTAGCAGGCCACGTCGGCGGCCGACAGCACGCTCTCGATGCTCTCCGAGTCGCCGTCGATCTCCACCAGGCCGATGGACGCGCCGATTTCGAAAGAGGCGTCCTTGGCGACGAAGCGGTAGCCGCGGATGGCCGCGCGCATGTCGTCGGCGATCTCCACCGCGCGCTCCAGCGTGCAGTTCTCCAGCAGCACGCCGAACTCGTCGCCGCCCAGGCGCGAGACCGTGTCGGAGGTGCGCACCAGGTTGCGGATCAGCGTCGTGATCTGCTTCAGGAGCTGGTCGCCGGCGGTATGGCCGCAGGTGTCGTTGACCACCTTGAACTGGTCGAGGTCCACGTACAGCAGCACGTGGGCCCCGCCCTCGCGCGCCGACAACAGCGCGTTCTCCAGCCGCTGCTCGAACTCGCGCCGGTTGATCAGGCCCGTCAGCGAGTCGTGCGCCGCGTGGTGCGCGAGCTGGCGGCGCAGCTGGCGTTCCTTGCTGACGTCGTGCACCACCAGCACCGCGCCGGCCAGCTCGCCGCGCGTGTCGCGGATGGGCGCGGCCGAGTCCTGGATGGGAATCTCGGTGCCGTCGCGCGCGATCAATACGGAATGCTGGCCCACCTCGGTCACCTTGTCCTCGCGCAGGCAGACCTCCGCGGGATTCGGCAGGGTGTGACCCTCGGTCTCGTGGCGCAGCATGATGATCTCGGACACCGGGCGGCCGCGGGCGGCCTCCAGCGTCCAGCCGGTGAGCATCTGCGCCACCGGGTTCAGGTAGTCCACCACGCCGGCGTTGTCGGTGGTGATGACGCCGTCGGCGATGGAGTTCAGCGTGACCTGGGCGCGCTCCTTCTCGGCGCGCACTTCCAGTTCCGCGAGCTTGCGCTCGGTGATGTCCGACAGCGTGCCCTCGTGGCCGATCACCGTGCCGTTCTCGTCATACAGCACGCGCGCGTTTTCGAGCACCACGATCTGGCTGCCGTCCTTGCGCAGCAGCTTCAGCTCGGCGTTGCGCAGGTTGCCCTCGCGGTTCAGGGCCTCGACGAAGGTGGCGCGTTCCTCCGGCTCCGCGTAGAGCTCGGCGGTGCTGCGCAGGGCCATCAGCTCCGCTTCCGATTCGTAGCCCAGCATCTGTACCAGGCTGGGGTTGCAGGCAATGAAGTGACCGTCCACCGACACCTGGTAGACGCCGTCCAGCACCTTCTCGAACAGCCCGCGGTAGCGCTGCTCGCTGTTGCGCAGCGCGCGCTCGTCGCGCTTGCGGGCGATGGCGATGCCGGCCAGCTGGATGATGCGGTCGAACAGGTCCAGGTGGCGTGTGATGGTGGCGGCGTCCGCTGGCAGGTAAAGCGCGAAGGCACCCAGCACGCGGCCGTCGGCGTCGCGGATGGGCGCCGACCAGCAGCCGGCGAAGCCGTGGCGCGCCGCCATCTCGCGATGTCCCGCCCACACCGGCGCCGTGCCGATGTCGGCCATGCACACCGTCTCGTCCAGCGAGCGCGAGGAGGTCGACTGGTGGTCCAGCTCGGCGAAACGGATGCGCCCAACCGCCGTCCTGAAAGCCTCGGGCAGGCCGGGCGCGGCGCGCATCTGGAGCTCATCGGCGCCCTCGTCCAGCACGTACATCGCCGGGTACACGCCCGGCACGATCGCGGTCACGGTCTCGGCCGCCACCGTCAGCGCCTCTTCCAGCGGAGCATTGCCGGCGATGCGCTCGAGGATGGCCCGCTCGCCGGCCGACTGCAGCTCGGCGCGCTTGCGCTCGCGAATGTCGATAATGGAGGCCCGCACCATGGCGCGGCCCTCGAACTCGATGCGCGCCGGGCGCACCTCGCAGGGAATCAGCTCGCCGCGCGCGTCGCGATGCAGCCACTCGAAACAGCTCTTGCTGCCGTTCAGCACGGCTTCCAGCTGGCGCTTGCTCGCCTCGGCGGACGGCCGGCCGTCGGGTTGCTGCGGCGGGCTGAACTGCGCGGGCGTGCTCTCCAGCAGCCGGCTGCGGCTGGTCCTCAAGAGCTTCAGCGCCTTGTTGTTGGCGTCGGCGAACTTGCCGCTCTCCGGGTCCAGCAGCACGATGGCTTCGGGCGCGCCGTCCACCAGCGAGCGATAGCGCGCCTCGCTCTCGCGCAGCGCGCGCTCCGCTTCCAGCCGCTCGCTGTTGTCGCGGATCGCGAGCACGTAGATCCTGCGGCCGTCCACCTCGGTGGCGCTGGCCACCACGTCCAGCGGAAAACTGCGGCCGTCCGAGCGCCGGCCCATGCCCGCCGTGGGCGACAGGTCCAGCTGGGTGTTCTCGCGCACCCGCGACAGCTCCTTGAGGTAGTCGCCCTCGCGGCGCGCGCCGGGAATCTCCATCACCAGCCCGAGGCTCTGGCCGACCAGTTCGGCGGCCTGGCGGCCGAACATGCGCTCGGCGGTAAGGTTCATGGAGCGGATGCGCCCGAGCGCGTCCACCGAGATGATGCCGTCCTTGATATTGTCGAGCAGAACCTGCAGGCCGGCCTCGCCTTCCTTGGCCAGCGGCCCGGCGGCAGGCGCTCGCTCGGCCGTCTCCAGCCGGGACTCCAGCTCGCGCAGTTCTTTCTCGTAGCGGCGATACTGCTCGTGCACCGATTGCACCAGCGCTTCCAGGCGGGCCTTTTCAGGTCCGGGCTGGCCGAGGATCGCGCGGATCTGCTGGCGGAGGATCGGGTGCATGAGGCATCTTCATCGCGCGGCTGGACATAATGCGCCGCCCACGACCGGACTATAGGGAGCCCGGGGCACACCCTGCGTGACTCGTGTCACGCTTTAGCGGACGCGATGCTCCTTTCAGCCCGCTTCCGTTCGTGTTCCTTCAGATGGCGTTTGCGCACCCGGATGGCCGCCGGGGTGATTTCCACCAGCTCGTCGTCATCGATGAACTCCAGCGCCTGTTCCAGCGTCAGGCGGATGGCCGGGCTCAGCGTGAGCGCCTCGTCCTTGGACGCTGCGCGGATGTTGGTCAGCTGCTTCGCCTTCAGCGGGTTCACCGTCAGGTCGTTGTCGCGGCTGTGGATGCCCACCACCTGGCCCTCGTAGACCTCGTCGCCGGGCTGGGCGAACAGCCGGCCCCGCTCCTGCAGGTTGAACAGCGCATAGGCCAGCGCCTTGCCCGTGCCGTTGGAGATCAGCACGCCGTTGGCGCGCTGCGCCAGCGGGCCGGTCTTGACGGGCGCGTAGCAGTCGAAGACGTGGTGCATCAGCCCGCTGCCCGAGGTCATGCTGC
>DATFKW010000129.1:0-5080 GCA_035268405.1 Gammaproteobacteria bacterium | reverse complement strand
GGCTCCGCGATCACCGCGGAAAATCCGAGGCAGAAACCGAAGATCATCAGCAGCGGCAGCGAGCCCTTGCGGGCGAACTCGTTGGAGATGTTCTTGCCGATGGGAAAGATGCCGAGCTCGAGGCCCTGCAGGAAAAGGGCGATGCCCACCACCACGACCGCCAGGCCGAGGCTGATGCTCAGCCAGTCCTCGGGCACCTGGCGGATCACCAGGGCCTGGAACACGCCCACCACGAGGATGATGGGCAGCAGGTTCCGGAAGGAATGCGCAAGCAGCCCGGCGAACGCACGAAACTGAGCCACTAAAGCCACTGCCGCTCCTGCTGATCGCCCAGGCGAAAAGATACCATGGCCGACGGGCGGCCATGGCGACGGTCAGCGGGCGAGCGGCCGCGGTTTCAGGCGGTCAGCGGCCCTTTACCCCGAACACGCCCAGCAGCAGGCCCAGCACCACCGCGGCGCCGCCGCCGACGAAGTACCAGGTGGTGTCGTCACTGAACTTGCCGGTGAGTTCGCGCCGCACTTCCTCGGTGACGCTCTGGGATGCGTCCCAGCCGAGATAAAGCAGGATGGCGCCCGCCACCAGCAGGGCAATGCCGAGCATTCGACTCCAGTGCATGTCGTTTATTCCTTGGACGACTTGCCGCCGTTTTTCTTGCCGTTGCCGTTCTTCTTCTCGTCGGCTTCTTCCTCGACGGGCTGGCGGTCCGGCTCGGTGTCGATCCAGGACTCCTTCGGCAGGCCGCGCTCGGCGCCTTTCTCGGCCGCCTGTTCGCGCACCTGCTCGACTTTCCTGGCCTTCAACGCCTCTTCCTCTTTGGCGCGCTCCGGCGTGCCGGGCTCATGCCCCGGCGCGGGAGCGGTCCAGGATTCCTCGGGCAGGCCGCGCTCGGCGCCTTTCTCGGCCGCCTGCTGGCGCAGTTTCTCAGCTTCTTTGCCCATGATCGGGCCTTCGCTTTCCGGCTGCGGGGGATTCGGCTCGGGGTCGATCCAGGATTCCTTCGGCCGGCCGCGTTCGGCGCCCTTTTCGGCCGCCTGCTCGCGCAGCTGCTCGGCTTCCTTGGCTGTGACTTCTTTTTCGTCGGCGCTGGTGTCCGCCGCAGCGGCGATGCCGGTCATGCCCGCGCCCAGCAGGCAGACGGCAATGCCGGCGGTCCAAAGTGATTGTGTCTTTTTCATGTCATCCTCCTCTCATGCGAAAACGCAGGAGTTTATTTACCCACTCTTCAGCATAGTTCACGCCGACGCGGGGAGCAGAAATGATCTCAGCCGGCGGGACCGGGGCGCCCCGTTCGATAAACAGCGACGCGCCCTCCACGAGGTCCGCATGGTCCAGCCCGCGGTCGATGGCGAGCGCCTGCGCGAGCTTCGCGGGGCCGGAGCAGAGGTCCCCGGGGCGCAAGCGCTCAGCCGGGATCTTGCCGGCGCGGTGCGCGCGCATGCGCTCCAGGCCGTCCAGCGGCTCCAGCGCGCGCAGCAGCACGGCGGCCGGCCGTCCCGGCTCCTCGGCGACCACGTTTACGCAGTAGTGCATGCCGTAGACAAAGTACACATAGGCGCGGCCCGCCGGGCCCCACATGGCGGCGTTGCGCGGCGTGTGCCGGCCGCCGTAGCTGTGGGCCGCCTTGTCCTCCACGCCCAGGTAGGCCTCGGTCTCGATGATGCGGCCGGCCAGCCGCGTGCCGTCGTCGAGCACGCGCACCAGCACCTGGCCGAGCAGGGCGCGCGCCACGGTGGCGGCATCGCGCGCGTAGAACGAGTGTTTCAGGCGTTTCACGCGCGTATGCTAAACCCGGATTCCAGTGCAGAGGAGCGCGCATGTTCCCGCAGGCTCGCCTGGCGACTGTTTTTTTGGCCGTTGCGGCCGTCATGGCCGTCACGGCGGCCCTCGGGCCGGCGCCGGCAGAGGCCGCCGCGCCGCGTTTCCAGGTCTCCGGCTTCGGCGCCTACCGCGTCGGCGGCGATTTCGAGGCCGGCGAGGAGGACGCGCAACGCAGCGCCGACCTGGAGGAGGGCGGCGGCTGGGGCCTGGGCCTCGGCCTGTATCGCGACGCGAGCTCGTGGTACGAGTTTCTTTACTCGCGGCAGAGCACCGGCTTCAGCAAGGCCGACGCGGTCGCCGGCTCGCCGGACGTCACCACCGAGTATTTCCACCTGGGCGGGAGCCTGCAGTTCGATCCGGCTGCTTACCTGGACTCGTGGCTCTCCCTGACGGTGGGAGTGACGCGCTTCACGGCTGACGGCTTCAGCGCGGAGAGCGAGTTTTCTGCCAGCCTGGGCACGGGACTGGCGGTGCCGCTCGGCGAGCGGGCGGCGGTGCTGCTCGGCGTGCGCGGCTACCTGACCTTCGTGGACCAGGACACGCGCTTTTTCTGCAGCAGCATCGACGGCATCGGCAGCTGCCTGCTGAACTCCAGCGGCGGCACGGTGTTCCAGGCGGAAGCGAGCCTCGGGCTGCGCGTCGATTTCTGAGCAGGCCGCTCAGCCCAGGTCGCCGAAGCGCGCCTGCAGCAGCGTCAGGCCGGTGAGCGCCGCGGTCTCGGTGCGCAGCACGCGCGGTCCCAGCCGGATGCCGGTATAGCCGGCCTTGTGGGCCACGGCGCGCTCGCGCTCGTCCAGCCCGCCCTCGGGACCGACCAGCAGGCACAGCGGCCCGCGGCCGTGGGTCAACCGGTCCAGCCCGTGCGGCGCTTCCGGGTCCAGCAGCACGCCGGTGGCGCCGGCATGCGCCGACAGGGCGGTGGTCACCGGCAGCGGCGGCAGGATGTCCGGCAGGACGTTGCGGCCGCTCTGCTCGCAGGCGCTGATGGCGATGGCGCGCCAGTGCTCGATGCGGCCGGCGGTGCGCGCCGGGTCGATTTTCACCACCGAGCGCGTGGTGAGCACCGGGCGGATGGTGTTGACGCCCAGCTCGGTGGCCTTGCGCACCACCCAGTCCATGCGCTCGTGGCGGCACACGCCCTGCAGCAGCACCAGCTCCAGCGGCGACTCGCGGTTGGCCTCGCGGCGCGTGCCCACGGCCAGCTCCACGGTGCGCCGGTTCGCCGTGCGGACCTCGCCGGCGAACTCCGGCCCGCTGCCGTCGAACAGCGTGACCGGCTCGCCGGGGCGGGCGCGCAGCACGCGCCCGAGGTGCGCCGCCGCTTCGCCTTCCAGCGCGAGTGTCTGGCCGGTGGCCAGCGGAGAATGCACGAACAGCCTGGGGGTGCGCGACATCAGTCTTTCCCGGTGGCGTGGTGGATGCCGTCGATGGCGGTGCGGGTCATGCGGCCGATGTCTTCCTCGCTGATGACGTAGGGCGGCATGAAGTAGACCACGTGGCCCAGCGGCCGCATCAGCATGCTGTGCTTAAGGCCGTACTGGTAGATTTCCAGCCCGATGCGGCGCTGCCAGGGGTAGGGCGTGCGCGTGGCGCGCTCCTGCACCAGCTCGATCGCGAGGATCATGCCGTGCTGGCGGATCTCGCCCACGTGCGGATGGTCTTCCAGTTCGGCGACGCCGGCCCGCATCAGCGCGGCGCGCCCGCGGTTCTCGCCCAGCACGTCGCTGGCGGCGAACAGGTCCAGCGTGGCCAGCGCGGCGGCACAGGCCAGCGGGTTGCCGGTATAGCTGTGCGAGTGCAGGAAAGCGCGCAGCGTGTCGAACTCGTCGTAGAAGGCCTGGTAGACCTCGTCCGTGGTGAGCACCGCCGACAGCGGCAGGAAGCCGCCGGTCAGCCCCTTCGACAGGCACATGAAATCGGGCGCGATGCCGGCCTGCTCGCAGGCGAACAGGGTGCCGGTGCGGCCGAAGCCGACGGCGATCTCGTCGGCGATCAGGTGCACGCGGTGCCGGTCGCAGATGGCGCGCAGCTCGGCCAGGTAGGCCGGGTCGTGCATGCGCATGTGGCCGGCGCACTGCACCAGCGGCTCGACGATCACCGCGCAGACCTCGCCGGCGTGGCGCTCCAGCAGCGCCTCCAGGTCGGCGGCGCGGCGGCGCGCGAAGTCGGCGGCGCTCTCGCCGGCCTCGCTCAGCCAGGCGTCCGGCGTGGGCGCCAGCAGGCACTCCATCAGCAGCGGCTGGTAGGTGTCCTTGTAGAGCGACACGTCGCCCACCGCCAGCGCCCCCAGCGTCTCGCCGTGGTAGCTGTTCTCCAGCGCGACGAAGCGCGTGCGTTTCGGCTCGCCCTGGTTGAGCCAGTAGTGGAAGCTCATCTTGAGCGCCACTTCCACGGCGGAAGAGCCGTTCTCCGCGTAGAAGCAGCGCGTGAGCCCCTCCGGCGTCACGCTCACCAGGCGCTCGGACAGCTCGACCACCGGCTCGTGGGTGAAGCCGGCCAGCATCACGTGCTCCAGCGTCTCCAGCTGGCGGCGCACGGCGTTGCCGATCACCGGGTTGGCGTGGCCGAACAGGTTCACCCACCAGCTGCTGATGCAGTCCAGGTAGTGGCGGCCGTTGAAGTCCTCCAGCCAGGCGCCGGCGCCGCGGCGGATCGGCACCAGCGGCAGCCACTCGTGGTCCTTCATCTGCGTGCAGGGGTGCCACACGCAGGCCAGGTCGCGCGCGACCAGCTCGGCGTTCGGATCGAAGCGTTCGTTCATCGCGCCTTCCCGCAGAAACGTTGCACCAGGCCCTCCACCATGTCGACGGCGCGCGCCGCCTCGGCCAGCTCGACCGACTCGTCCGGCTGGTGCGCGACCGCGATCTCGCCGGGTCCGCAGACCACCACCTCCATGCCCAGCTGCTGGTACAGCGGCCCCTCGGTGGCGAAGTTCACCGCGCCGCAGCGGTGGCCGGAGGCGTGTTCGCAGGCCTCGGCCAGCTCACGGCGCGCGCCCGGCGCCAGCGGGTCCACGCCCTCGAACAGCGGCACGAACTCCACCCTGAAGCCGCTGCCGCGCAGCGCGTCGCGCACCGCCGCGTGCAGTTTCTCGCGCGCCGAGCGCGTGGTCATGCCCGGCAGCAGGCGCATGTCGATGTCCAGCTCGCAGCTTTCACATATCCGGTTCGGGTTGTCGCCGCCGCGGATGGCGCCCGGGTTCAGGGTCGGGCCGGGCACGGGGAAGCCGTGTTCCCCGGATTCCTCGGCCAGCCCCGCG
>DATFKW010000128.1:0-16247 GCA_035268405.1 Gammaproteobacteria bacterium | reverse complement strand
GCCTTGTTGCTGGACAAGGAGGGCGTCGCGGTGAGCAAGCCCTTCCAGCTGTTCAATCGAGCTTTCGAGGCGACCACGCGGGCCTTCGTGGGCGGCGTGGGTTTTCTGCTCAGGCACGCGCTGCTGGGCGCCGCCCTGTTTGCGGGCGTGATCGCGCTGGCGGCGATCCTGGTGATGCGCCTGCCCAGCGGGCTGGTTCCGCAGGAGGACCAGGGCCTGGCGCTGGTCGTGGGCCAGCTGCCGCCCGCCGCGGCCCTGCAACGCACGGAGCAGGTGCGCGACCGGGTCACCGACGGCCTGCTGGAATTCGAGGAGGTCCGGGAGTTCACTTCCTTCGCCGGCTTCGACATCCTCGGTCGCACGCAGAAAAGCAACGCGCTGGTTGGTTTCGCGCGACTCGCGGACTGGGACGAGAGGACCGGGCCCGGCCAGGACGCGGCCTCGGTCGTCGGCAGGGTCATGGGCCTTGGCCAGGGGATCAAGGAGGCCAATATCTTCGCCTTCATGCCGCCGCCGATCCAGGGTATGTCGCTGACCGGCGGCGTGGAGGGCTACCTGCAAGCGCGCGGCACCACCAGCGCAGCCGGACTGCAGGCGCTCACCGATCGCTTCCGCGCTGCGGTGGAGGCGCGCGAAGAGGTAGGCAACCTGCAGATCACTTTCAGCGCCCAGGTGCCCGGTTACCGCGCAGAAATCGATCGTGAGCAGGTGCGCGCGCTGGGCGTGCCGATCGATGCCGTTTTCGACGCCATGCAGAGCACTTTCGGCGCGCTGTACGTCAACGATTTCACGCTGGCGGGCCGGACCTGGCAGGTCAATGTGCAGGCAGAGGGCGAGTTCCGCGACCAGCCGGAGGACCTCAGGCGCGTCCACGTGCGCTCCCGGGAGGGCGCGATGGTACCGCTCAGCTCCCTGGTGCGCCTGGAGCGCGAGGGCGACGTGGACGCCGTGGACCGCTACAACCTGTTCTCCTCCGTCAAGTTCCTTGCCGAACCCGCCCCCGGCTACACCAGCGGCGCCGTCAAGACCGCGCTGGAGGTGGCCGCAGGCGAGGCCCTGGGCGCCGACACCCAGCTCGGCTGGATCGGCGAGGCCTACCAGATCGAAGCGGCGGGCGGCGCCGGCATGGCCGCGTTCGCGATGGGGCTGGTGATGGTGTTCCTGATCCTGGCGGCGCAGTACGAGCGCTGGTCGCTGCCCCTGGCGGTCGCGACCGCGGTGCCATTCGGCGTGCTGGGGGCGGCGCTGGCGGTCATGTTGCGCGGTTACACGAACGACATCTATTTCCAGGTGGGCCTGCTGGTGCTCATCGGGCTGGCGGCCAAGAATGCCATCCTGATCGTGGAATTTGCGGCCCAGAACCGCGGCGAGGGCATGAGCTCCGCGGAGGCCGCGCTGGCCGCCGCCCGCCAGCGCTTCCGCGCCATCATGATGACCGCGCTGACTTTCATCATCGGCAGCCTGCCGCTGGTATTTGCCAGCGGGGCGGGCGCTGCGAGCCGGCGCGAAATCGGCACCGTGGTGGTGGGCGGCATGCTCGCGGCCAGCACGCTGGCCCTGCTGTTCGTGCCACTGTTCTACAAGCTGCTCGAAGACTTCGTCAGCTGGCGCGCCGCGCGCGGAGGCAAGGACGAGGAGGCCGCTGATGCGTCCTAGTCGATTTCCTGTGGTCGCCGCGGCCGTCGTGCTGGCGGCTTGCGCCGTCGGGCCCGATTACCAGCGCCCCGAACTGGAGATGCCGGCGGACTGGCCGAAGCAGGCGGTGCTGGAACCGCGCTCGACGGCCGAACTGCAGGAATGGTGGCGGGCTTTTGGCGACCCGGTGCTGAATGAACTGGTCGAGCGGGCGCTCGACGGCAATCTCGAACTGCGCATCCAGGCTGCGCGCGTCGAGGAGGCCAGGGCGCGGCTGGGACTGGCCCGCGCGGAGCAGCTTCCCACCGTGGACCTGCAGGCCGAAGCCTCGCGCCAGCGGCAGCCGGCTGCAGCTTTCGGCCTGGAGGGTTTCGAGGCGGCGCCGCGCAACCTGTTCTCCGTCTCTGGCCTGCTGGGCTACGAGATCGACCTGTGGGGCAGGCTGGCGCGCGAGCGCGAGGCGGCGGCGGCCGACCTCGAGGCCAACGTGTACGCCCGCGAGGCCGTGCGTCTCGGCCTGATCGCGGACGTGGTCGTCACCTACGCCGGTTTGCGCAGCGCGCAGCGCCAGTTGCAGGTGACGGAGCGCACCCTGGCCGCGCGGCAGGAGAGCGTCAGGGTACAGCGCTTGCGCCACCAGGCCGGCGCGATCGACGAGCTCGAACTGCGCCAGGCCGAGTCGGCGCTGGCCGCCACGCGGGCGGAGCTGCCGGCGCGCCTGGAAGAACTGCAGAGGCGCGAAAGCACGCTGGGCATCCTGCTGGGGACGCCACCCGCGGAGTTGTTGAAAGCGCTCGAGCTGCCTGCGGGCCAGCTCGAGGAACGCGCTGTGCCCGGGACAATCCCCGCGGATTTGCCTGCCGAGCTGCTCCGGCGCCGTCCCGACCTGCGCGCCGCTGAGAGTGAACTGCGGATGGCGACCGCTGCCGTGGGCGTCGCGCAGGCCGCGCGTCTTCCCCGGCTTACGCTTTCCGGCTTGCTGGGCACGGCGGCGGCGGACAGCGACGATCTCTTCAGTTCGCGGGCCGAGTCCTGGCGGCTGGGCGCGATGCTCGCCGGACCCCTGTTCGATTTCGGCAGGACGCGGGCCCGGTACGAATCGGCCGAGGCCAGGCTGGAAGCGGCGGAACTGCGTTACCGGGCGACGGCGGCCGTGGCCCTGACGGAGGTGCGCGATGCGCTGGTCTTCTACGAGAGCAGCGCGCAGCGGCTGGAGGCCGTGGAGGCGCAGATCAAGGCGCTGCGCCGGACGGAAGAGCTCGCCGGCATCCGTTACAGGGCCGGCTATATCAGCATCATCGAGCTGCTCGACGCGCAGCGCGCGCTGCTGGCGGCGGAATTCGCCCACGCGCGCGCGCTGGCGGACCGCTATGCGGCCACTGCTACGCTGTTCAAGGCCCTGGGCGGCGGCTGGGCGGCGCCATGAACCGGCGATTGCACTCCCCCGGCAAGCGGTTTGACGGAGCGCGCCCCGGATGAAGCGCACGCGAGCCGAAGCCCGCGCAACCCGCGAGGCGATCCTGGACGCCGCCGAACAGGTATTTCTCGAGCGCGGCGTTGCGCACAGCAGCCTGGAGCGGATCGCGCAGCGCGCCGGCGTCACCCGGGGCGCGATCTACTGGCATTTCAAGGACAAGAGCGATCTCTTCTCCGCCATGCTCGACCGCGTGCGACTGCCGATGGCAGACCTCGCGGAAGCCTACCGCCGCGAGGATGCTTATGCCTCGGATCCGCTCGGCACGCTGCAGGAGCTTTGCCGGCAGGCGCTGACCCGCCTGGAGGAAAACGAGACCTATCGGAACGTCTACAGGATTCTCATGAACCGCTGCGAGTTTGCGGGCGATATGAATCCCGCCTTCGAGCGCCAGCTGGAGATCGACGCCGAAAACCTGCGCAAGGTGGAGGCCGATTTCAGGCAGGCGCGCAAAGTCGGACAGCTGGCTGCCGGGATACAACCCCGCATCGCAGCCCGCATGCTCTACTCGCTGATGCACGGCATTTACCTGGGGTGGTTGCGCGCGCCGGACAGTTTTGCGGTCCGGGAAGACGGCGCAGTGATACTGGAGCTGTTTTTCAAGGGTTTGCGCAAGCCCTCCTGAGACGGCCGCGTCGCGCTTGCACGTTTTTTTCTGTTATTCGCGCCGGCCCGGCGCGCCAAAAAGAGGATGCGCTGGCGCATAGGGAACGACGGCCGCCTTGCCGGACTCGTAGCGCGCGAGGTTCTCCCTGAGGTCCGGACGGCCGGCGATGCTGCCGTCTTTTGCCGCCTCGAAAATTGCCTGCATCTGCAGATCGACCGCCTCGTCGAAGCGGCCGCTGGCGGCATAGGCCATGGCGAGCGTTTCGGCGTGGAGCGCGGGGTTCGTCTCGTACAGTTGCTCCGCCATGGACACGACCCCGGCCCGTTCTCCGGCGCCCGCCGGCAGGCAGGTCGAGCGCAGGCGCACCTGCACGTCCACCAGGGCGGCGACCGGCTGGTCGCTCAGCGCGCGGGCGCGCTCGAGGATGTCTCGTGCCCGGTCGCAACGCCCGGCACGGATCTCCGCGATGGCCTGCCAATAGCGGTGGCGCAGCTCCGCTTCCGCCGTCCCGGCCGTCTCCGCCAGGTGCTCGAAGTGGCGCAATGCAGCCTCGGCTTCACCGTTTTGCAGCAGTTGCCGGGCCAGTGACGCGCGCGCCTGCACGTGCGTTTCTTCGACCGCCAGCGCGTCGCGATACGCCGCAATGGCGGCCGGGGAATTGCCTCTCAGTTCCTCGACCTGGCCGATGTAAAAATACGCCTGGCCCGAGTCCGGTTGTGCTGCCGCCAGGCGCTGGAACACGGCATGCGCATCGTCCAGCCGGTCGAGCCTGGCGAGCAGTTCGCCCGAGTTCAGCAGTGCGCGGGTGTTGCCGGGCTCGAGTCTCAACACGCGGGCCATCATGGCGAGCGCCCCCTCCAGGTCGCCCTGGTCGGCCAGGTCCAGCCCGAGTTGCAGATAAAATTGCGGGCTGCGCGAACGGGACTGCACGCGCGCGAGCAGAGGGTCGGCGATCTGCGGTTCCCGGTCCCCGCGGAGCCCGAGGTGGTAGCGCGCCTTGTCGACTTCGCCCAGTCCGCGGTAGGCCATGCCGAGCGGGTGTTGCAAAAGGTCCGCCGCCGGCTCCACGGCGAGCGCTTTCTCGAGCCATTCGACCGCTTCCCCGTATCGCTCCCGGGCCACTGCGACCCGGCCGAGCCCCCCCAGTGCCGCGGCGGATTCAGGCTCCAGCGCGAGCGCGCGCCGGAAATCGCTTTCGGCCGCGGAGAGCGCGCCCGTGCCCAGGTGAGCGCGGCCGCGCCGTATGCGCGCCGCATGATTGTCGGGTTCCAGCTCGAGGGCGATGTCCAGGGCCTCGACTGCGCCGGCAAGGTTCCCGGCGCTCAGCTCCACCATGCCCAGCAGGTAATGCCACGCGAACTCGGCCGGCGCCAGGTCGGCTGCTTGCCGGTAGGCGTGTCGCGCGGGCGCGTCGAAGCCATGCACGAACAGCACGTCGCCCAGCCGGCCCCACTCCTCGGCCCGCGCGCCCGGCTGCTCTCCGGATTCCACCGCCTCGGTGACGGCGCGGCGGGCCTCGTCGATCGCCGCACGCACGCTCTCGGGCAGCTTGTCCAGCTGGCTGGCGGGAATTTCCGGCAGGGCAGGGTCCGCATGCACGGCGCTGCCTGCGACCAGGATCGCGACAAGCGTGATGCCGGCGAACAGCGGGCGGAAACTCACGGCGCCTCTGCCGGCTTGCCGGCGCCGCGCCTCAGGGCGTGGTAGGCATCGGCTTGCAGGCTACTGAAGTCCTCCAGCCGGCCGTCCGGCCAGCGGACGCGCACGTCGCGCGGCGCATCCTCGGCGCCGAGGCCGAAAATGACGCGCGGGTCATTGGCGGACGCATAGGATCCATCGGCGCGCGAGCGCCTGGCATAAAGGGCCTCACCGTCCTCCAGCAGCCAGGCGATCGCGCCGACGATCTCGCGCTTGCCCTCGGCGTCCAGCAATTGCAGCCCCAGCCAGTGGCGCCCGGGTGCCGCCCGGTTCAACAACAGCTGCGCCGGGTCGCCGATATTGGCGATCACCAGGTCGGTGCGCCCGTCATTGTCCAGGTCGCCCGCGGCGAGCCCCCGGGATACGCGCATGGCGTCGAAGGCCGCGCCCGCCTCGGCGGAGACGTCCTTGAACTTTCCGCGGCCGTCGTTGAGGAAGGCCTGGTTTCGCTGGTGGTAGGGATAGGAACTGCCCGCGGCGGCCAGCGCCTGCTCCAGCACGACGGCGCCGTTGGCGATCACCAGGTCGAGCCAGCCGTCGTTATCGAGATCCGTCCAGGCGGTGCCGAAACCGGTGTAACCGAGGCTCGGAACGCCCAGGCCGGAGGTCGCGGTCACATCGCTGAACCAGCCTTCGCCATCGTTCCTGTAGAGCGTGTTGGTTTCGCTGCGCATATGGGTGACGAAGAGGTCTTCCGTGCCCGAGCGGTCGTAGTCGGCGGCGTCCACCCCCATGCCCGCTTCGGTTTTGCCGTCGGCGTTGACCGCGCTGCCGGCCAGGAAGGCCTCGTCCTCGAAGCGCAGCCCGCCCTGGTTGAGCCAGAGCGAGTTCGGGTCGCCGTCGTTCGCCACGTAGATATCGAGAAGGCCATCGTCGTCGAGGTCGGCGCTGATCACGCCCAGGCCATGCCGTTTCGGCCCGGCGATCCCTGCAGACCGGCTGGCGTCCTCGAAACGGCCGTTGCCCAGGTTGCGGAACAGGCTGTCGGGTACGCCGGCGTAAGCGGAGGGAGAACAGTAGTCCGGCCGGTTGGTAGCGGCACTGCGGCATTCCCGGTGCCCGGAGATGCTGTAATCGGCGTAGTTGACCACCACCAGGTCGAGGTGGCCGCTGCCGTCGAGGTCGGCGAAGCTCGCGCTCACGCTCCAGCGGGGGTCGTTGACGCCGGCTTCCCGGGTCCGGTCGCTGAAGCTGCCGTCGCCGTTGTTGCGCCACAACTGGTTGTCGCCGAAATTGAGCACGTAGATGTCAGGGTGGCCGTCGCCGTCGTAGTCGCCGACCGCGACGCCCATGCCGTAGCCATGCGCGGCGATACCGGCTTCCGCCGTGACGTCGGTGAAGCGCAGCTGCCAGCGTCCGTCATCGTCGCGCACCGAGACATTGCGGAACAGGCGATCGCCCGTGGAGGCGCGTTGCCGGTCTTCTTCCGTGCCGATCGGGCCGCCCTGCACGAAGTAGATGTCCAGCAGGCCGTCGCCGTCATAATCGAGCAGGCCTACGCCGCCGCCCATGATCTCCGGAAACCAGTATTTCCCGGTCATGCCGTTGTCGTACACGAAGTCCACGCCGGCGTCGCGCGCCGTGTCGATGAACAGGTCGCTCCCGCCGGCTGTCGCGGGGACGGCGTAGCAAGCCAGGCAGGCAAGGACCGCTGAGCGGCCGGGCAATCGTCGTTTCAGCATGTGTCGATTGTATCCCTTCGGCGCCGTGCGTTGGCGGCCGGTCACGGGCTGAAGCGACGCGCGGAACAGGGATGATCGCAACAAGTCGCGTCAGGGCTGGCGCACGCGGTGATGACGATCCGGCGCAAGCCCGGTGAGCGTCGTCTCTTCGCCGTCGGGCCAACGGATCACCAGCCGGTCGATCTCGGTGGCGTTCCCCAGGCCGAAGGTCAGCGGCAGCTCGACCTGGGAAAGATAGCTGCGGGTGGGCATGACGCTGCGGTACTGGCGTTGTCCGCCGGCATCGAGCATCACGCTCGCGCCGATCGCGGCCGTGTTCGGCGAGCGACCCTCCAGCGTGACGCGCAGCCAGTGGTGCCCGGTGTCCAGCTCGTTCTTCAGCAAAAGGGGCGGGCCGGCCACCTGGGTCAGGATCACGTCGAGGCGGCCGTCGTCGTCGATGTCGGCGTAGGCGGCGCCACGGCCGACGATGGGTCGGGCCAAATCGCCGATCCGGTCCCGGGCGACCGCCCTGTAAGTGCCGGCGCACTCGTCGCCGCAATTCCAGAACAACTGGGCCGGCTGGCGGTAGCGCTGGCTGGCCTGCACCTGGGCGATGTCATTCTCGACGTGACCGTTGGCCTGCAGGAAGTCCAGCCTGCCATCCAGGTCGTAGTCGAAGAAGAACAGCCCGAAGGTGAGCGCCAGCCGGGTCTTCGGCCCGATGCCGGAGACGATGGCTTCATCCGCGAACTGGCCGGGCAGTCCTTGCGAGACGTAAAAGGAGCTCATCTCGTTGGCAAAGTTGCCGATCGCGACGGCCATCCTCTCGTCGTTGCGAAAGCGCCCGGCATCGATTCCCATCGCGCCGGTCGCCAGCCCGTTGCGGTCGAAACCGAGGCCCCACGCGCTGCCGACTTCCTCGAAGCGGCCGCTCCCCAGGTTGTGGAACACGAAGTTGCGCACGGTGTCGTTGGCCACCACCACGTCGAGCAGGCCGTCCCCGTCCAGGTCGGTGGGCGCCAGCGCCAGTGCCTTGCCGGCAGGGACCCCGGTGGCGGGATTGACCACGTGGATGCCGGCTTCCTCGCTGGTTTCACTGAAGCTGCCGTCGCCGTTGTTGCGGTACAGGGAGGACTGCGTGCCGCGGAAATTCGTGGGCGGGCCATAGGCGCGACCGATGCCGGCCAGCCGGTAGTCGACCTCGAAATCGACTTCGCGCGACCAGTCCACGTAGTTCAGCACGAGCAGGTCCAGGAAACCGTCGCTGTCGTAGTCGAAGAACGCGGCGCTGGTGCTCCAGCCGTGATCCTTGCCGGCCAGCCCGGCCGTGCCGGTCGTTTCGACGAAGCGACCGCCGGTGTTGCGAAACAGGCGGTTGCCGCCCACGGCGGTGGCAAAGACATCCGTCCGCCCGTCGCCGTCATAATCGCCGACGGCCAGTCCCATCCCGTAGAAGCGCAGGCCATCGAAGCCGACAGCCGCAGTCACCTCGCGGAACCGCCCCTGGCCGTCGTTCTCGTAAAGCCGCAGCGAGCTGGTTTGCGCTTGTTCCGCTTCGGGGTCCCACGGCCAGGAGCCCGAATCCACGAACAGCAAGTCCTGGTGACCGTCGCCGTTGTAGTCCAGGAATGCGACGCCGCCACCCATCGTTTCCGGCAGCAGTCGTTCGCCGGCGGCGCCGTTGCTGTGCACGAAGTCGATGCCCGCTTCCGTCGTGACATCCCGGAAACGGCCGGCCGGCGGAACGGGACCTTCGGCCGGGGCCAGCAGCCCGCCGAGATCCACCTCGGCATCCCGGGTCAGCGCCTCCTGTTCCGGCTGGGCCAGGTGGCGTGTGCCGACCACGATGGCGACCAGCAGCAACAGCGCGAGGATGACGAAGAGCGAATAGCGGAAGGCGGCGGCAATGGTGAGCCGTTGCCCGCCAGCGGGAGAGCCGGCGGCGCCTTGTGCGGCAGGGCGATCCTCATGTTTCATGGCGTGCCGTTCCGCCGGATGGTTTCCGGTGCCGAGAGAATGTAGCGCGCGCTTTGCGGACGGTGCAGCTCATGGATCACCACCGGGTCGGCGGCATGGTCCGCAGCCGCATCGGCGCGGCGGGCAATGGCGACGGCGCGGTCCCGGGCATTGTCGTCCACGCGGTAGCGCGCATGCAGGGCCGCGTGCCGCTCCGCCTGCTCGGCCGCGCCCAGCTGCCGGTATACCTGCGCCAGGTTGTAATGAGCGGTGGCGTTCTCCGGGTCTTCGAGCAGCGCCTTGTCGAACCAGTCACGCGCGTTTCCGAGCGCCTCGGCGCGCGCGGCCGACCGGGGGCGCGCCTGGCGGGCGATCTCCAGCCAGGTGAGACCCAGCTGGTTGAGCAGCCGGTAGTCCCGCGAAAAATCGAAACCGCGATCGCGCGCCTCGGGAAATTGCGTCCTGGCGAGGGCTTCAAAGGCGCCCAGCGCGTCTTCCAGGCGACCCTGCTGGAACAACAGCAGGCCGCTGAACCAGGCGGTCGACCACGGGGGCGGGGGCTCTGGGTGAGACAGGGCGCGCCGCAGCGCATCGGCCGCCTCGTCGAGACGCCCCTCCTGCAAATAAGTCCGCGCCAGGTTCAGGGGGCCGGCCGAGTGCCCGCGCGCCTCCACGCCGGCGAATATTTCTTCGGCCTGGCGCAGTTGACGGCCCTGGCGCTTGCGCAGCGCGCCGATGCCGTAATCGTTCCAGCGCTGCCATTCCGGGATTTGCCGCGGCGCGAGCCGTAGAGGATCTCGATCGGGGCCGACCGGGAAGGTGACCCGGTCTTCGGCGACGATCGTAATGGGGAGTTCGTTGCGCACGAAAGCGTGTTCCTGGACATGGCGCATCAGGGTCGTGTCGAACTTGCGGTAGTTGAGCCGCAGGGTCACGGTGAGCTCTCCCTCCAGCTCCGGCGGGATGTCGAGGCGGTAATGCACCAGGTCCGCTGCGCCGGGCGGCAGCTGGTGATCGTAGAGGGCCACGAAAATGTCCTCGGGGTTGCGGCGCTCGATGCGATTGCCTTCGCGGTCCAGCAGGTAGGCGTTGACGAAATGCGACCAGGGATCCACCGCGTGATCGGCGGGCGCGACGCCGCCGCTGTGGCCGATGACGCGCCCCTCGTGCTCGACGCGGACCTCCAGCCAGACCTCGTTGGAGTCGGTCGTGCCCTGGGTGAAATGGTGGCCGACGTCGAGATTGCGGATCACCGCTTGCAGCAGGTAGCTCTCTCCCGGAACCAGCGCCGGAACCTCGGGACGGATCGGACCGAGCAGGGGCCCGTCGACCCGGACCCCCCGCCGCAACGCCACCAGGTCCACGCGCAGCGAGTCGCGCAGGAAAGCCTGGTGGGCGGCGACGACGCTGTCGGGCAGGCCGACCATTTTCGGGATCGCGGTGTTCGCCGCAGGAAAGAGGTGATTGAGCACGGTCATCTCGCCGGAGGGTCCGCGGACTTCGCCGCCGAAATCGTCCGAGGGCACCGCCGGCATGTGGCAGCCGTTGCAGTTGGGCTCGGCCTGCTGCGGGTAATAGAAGCTCTGCACGCCGTGGCCCGACACGCCGCTGAGCAGGAAAGAATCGTAATGGTTCTGGCCGCGGAGCCACTTGTAGTCGTTCAGCGCCTCGGGCAGGTGCAGCTTGTGGCAGCTGCCGCAGAACTCGGTGGAACGGTGCAGTGGCTTGAGGAAGGTGCGCTGGTGGAACTGGGGCTTCGCCTTGATCAACTGGCCGTTGACCCACTGGAGAAAGGCGTTGTCACTGAAGGTGAACGGATAATGGATGGGTTCCTCGATGGTGAAGTCGGAGTTGCCCTTGGGGCTGTGCACGGCGCTGACCGCATGGCAGACGGTGCAGGTGAGCCCGGCGCGCGCAGTCGGGTGATTCACGTCGTCGAAATCCGGATCGTCGAAAGCGCCGGAAAGCAAAGGCACGAGGTCGTGACAGCCGGCGCAGAAACGGGCCGCCTGCACGCTGCTGTCCCGTTCCAGGGCCACGCGGCGCGTGTTGCGCACCGAGAACAGGTAGACCGGATTGTTGAAGGAGGCGAATCGATGGACGCTGTGGCTCCACTGTTCATGCACATCGGCGTGGCACTCGCGGCAATAGCCGTCCATCATCAGCGACTCGGCCGGGATGTGGCGCCCTGAAGCCGAGCGAACCAGCGAGGGGCTGAAATCGACCGCGTCGGCCGCCCCCGGGGGAACGCTGCCGCGCGGGTCGTGCATCTGCAGGAGTACCAGGGCCAGCGCGCCCGCCGCGCCCAGCACCGCGACCAGCCCGCCGGTCCGCCAGCGGATTCGGGGACCGGCGAGCCTGTGCAATACGAAGAGCCAGGCGCACAGCAAGGGCGTGATCACGTGCAGCCAGTAGGCGATATCGCGCAGCAGGGGATCGCGCACGCTGAAGAAGTCGAAGCGCACCAGCAGCAATCCGCTGGCGAACAGCACGAGCAGGGCCGCAAACAGGCCGATCCCGGCGTAAACGGCGTGCCGGT
Source organism: Gammaproteobacteria bacterium (assembly GCA_035268405.1). Lineage (GTDB taxonomy): Bacteria > Pseudomonadota > Gammaproteobacteria > Steroidobacterales > XN24 > XN24. Next base: position 4,674 of record DATFKW010000128.1, on the reverse strand, counting down.
TCGGGCGGCGCCATGCACTGCGCATGTGCAGGGCGATGAAAACGCCTGCCGGCGCAAGAAACAGCAGACCGGCGACGAGGTGGAAAAGGAACATGTACTGGTAGACGTGGTCCTGGATGCCCTCGCCGCGATACCACTCCAGGAAGGTCACCAGGCCGAGATATGCGGAGTTCACCGCCAGCAGACTGAATACCACCAGGAGCACCGCCAGCAGGCGACGCAGCCCCGGCCCCACCACCGGCTTCGGACGTGTCCTGCGGATCATTGGCCGCCCTGGTACCGGTTCAGGAAGCGCTCGTGCAGCGCTTCGCGCACCGCGGGGTCGCCAACGCCCGGGGTGCTCGGGAGCGGGCCTACGGTGTCACCGTCATCCGTGTAGAGGTCCATGTCCTTGGCGAAGCCGCGCGCTTCGAGCACCACCACGCGGCGCCAGTTTTCCTGTACGGGGACAGGTGCGGCGAATTCGGCATGCAACTCGTCGCCCGGCCCGATGACCGCGAGCGCATCGTTCTGCTCGGCCACCAGCGGCATCACGGGGCCCAGCGCGGTGTAGTACCCGCTCTGGTAGCGCGTGTCCCAGAAAGGCGAGCGGTCCGCGTAATCGTAGTAGGGCAATCTCTGCGCGAGCGTGTCGCGCCGCGGGAATCCCGTCTTGGACATGCGGGCATCCAGCATGGGCGCCTGGTGGCGACGCAGCCCGGCCGGCGGGTCTTCCGCGTGCACCACGGCGATCCGGTCCCAGTAGATTTCCCAGTTGGAACTCAGGCGCAACCGGGTCGTCCCCGCCGGGAGGCCTTCCAGGGGCAGCGACATCTCGCGAGGCATGCCCGCAGGATAACCGAAGCGCTCGTACACCACCTGCCAGCGCCCGTCGGCGCCCATGGCCTCCAGCGTCGGCGGCGCGTAATCGGCGCCGGCCTGCCACGCCGCGAAGACCGTCTGGGAGTAGGGGTACTCGACCCAGCCGTCGGCCACCAGCACCGGCCGGCTGCCGGTCGGGTTGATGACCCGGTCGAATGACAGCTCGAGCACGTGCTCGCGGGCGAGCCGGGCGAGGAAGCGGGGGTCGGCGACGCCCGGCGGAGGCGCTTCGAAGTCCCGCTCGCGCAGCAGCGGGGCGACCTCCATGCCGCGGTCATTGCTTGCCCGGGCGACGGGGATCGCCGCGGACTCCCGGTAGAAGAGCGGGGCGCCGGTCGGCGCGGGGCCGCCGCCGGTATGCATGCGCTCGTCCAGCGTCATGCGCCAGCCCGGCGGCAGGTCGAACAGGTGCAGTCGCACCGTGTCCAGGTAGGCGATTTCCTCCATCGGTTCGCCGATCTTCAGGACATAGCGGCCATTCCGGGGCTGGATCGCGTTTTCCGGAAACTTGAAATACTCCCAGGGACGAGGCTCGGAGTAGACACCCGGTTCGAGCAGGAAGCCGATGCCGGCGACGCCGAGCAGGTCGCTGACGAACTCGTAACGCTCGCCGTTCCAGGCGAACAGCACCGGGCAGCTCGCCAGCTGCCGCTGGTATTCCGCGATGCGATGCAGTTCTCCGGCCGCCAGCCCCAGTTCCGTCTGGAACACCCCATCGGTCCAGAACAGCTTGAGGAAATCGGCATGTTGCCGGCCGCCCAGGCCGAGGGCCAAGGGCTGCAGGCTCTGGCCGGGCGCGGAGTGGGCGTCGTAGGTGTCGGCGAGCGCCCACCGGTCGCCGGCGCGCAGCAGCAGCCCGGTGCCGATTCCGGAGCTGTTCGAGCGCATCCCCTCGCCTTCTTCGGAGAGCCCGGTCGGCTGCACCGCGACGAAGGGGTGGCGCCCGGCGCCGGGGCCCCAGGCCGCCAGCACGGTCGAGCTGTCATCCGCGCGCGCAAGCGCCGCCACCGAGGGCCCCCTGCCTGGCTCCAGCAGGACCGTCGCCACGGCAAGCACAGCGTGCTTCGCCTGGAAAAGGGGCCCGGCCGCGCGGTCTCCCGGGAGAGCGAAGACCCGGAATCCGTCCGGATCGTGCACGAGGAGTTCCATCCGGCCGCTGCCGTCCAGGTCCAGCACGGTGATCGCCGCTTGTGCCGCCGTTTCGGTGGCCTGCTCGGCAAGGCGGGTCTCCTGCCATGAGCCCGTCTCGTCCGGATCCCAGCGCGAGAGCGCGCCCTCGGCATCCAGCGTGAGCAGGCTGACCTGGCCATCAGCCTCGAGATCCGCCGCGCTTGCGGCGACCAGCGGGGCCGCCGTGAAGGCGTCGAATCCGTCGGCGGGCGCGTAGCGCCAGAGCCGGTCGTTCAGGAAGACCTCGTGCGGCGGCTCGGCGTGAAGGACGACGATATCGGCGTCGCGATCGCCGTCCAGGTCGGTGGCCAGCGCCTGCCGGCTGGGCCGGGCGCCGCCGCCCACGGCGGTCTCGGCCCGGCCGGCCAGGCGCCTGAAGGTGCCGTCCAGGTTGTTGTTGAACAGCTCGTTCGGGCCCGCCGCGTCGACGAAGAGAATATCGAGATCGCCGTCATGATCGGCGTCGAACAGCACGGCGCCCGCACAGGCGCCGCCGCCGGCCACGCCGGCTTCTGCAGCCCGCTCGTTCCAGCCCGCGGGGGCCTGCATCCACAGCTGGTCGGCCCCGCGCCCGCACAGGAAAGCGTCCACCTGCCCGTCATTGTCGACGTCACCCCAGGCGGCGGCGATCACGCCCTCGTGCCCGCTCAGCGGGTGACCGGGCCGCGGCTCGAAACCGTTGCTGCCGTCGTTCATGTAGACCAGCGAAGAACCCCCGGGCCCGCCGGCCACAAACAGGTCCTGGTGGCCGTCGCCGTCCAGGTCTGCCGTCGTGAGCCCCATGCCCGGGCTGCTTTCGGGAACGGTGGCCTTGACGGTCATCGGCGCGAACAGCGGCCCGGCCGGATCGGGGACGCCCCCGGGCGCGGCGGTCCCGATAACCTGTGCCTCGGCCCTGGGGCCCATGCGCGTATAGCGGAACTCGGCCAGGTGCGCGCGCGGATTGTTTTCGAAGCGCTGGTAGTCGGCCAGCATCCTGCGGGCGGCCTCGTCCTCGCCCAGGCGGCGTAACACGAGCGCGGCGCCGTAGTATCCGCTGCGCAGGTAGGGGTCGTTGCGGATCGCCTGCCGGTACCACTGCAGCGCTTCCCCGGTGCGCCCGAGCTGCACCATGGCCTGGCCGGTGAAATAGGCGGCATGCGCGTCCCGGGGCGCGGATTCGGCGACGCTGCGCAGGTATTCCAGCGCGCGCTCGCTTTGCCCCAGGTAGAGATGCAGGAGGCCGGCGACATAGCGGGCGCGCTCGTTTCGCGGCTCTTCCTCCAGCACCCTTTGCACGATTTCGAGGGCGCGCAGCTCGTCTCCCTCGCGCTGGCGATTGAGCGTGGCGATCGCCAGGTTGACGCGCACTTCCAGCCAGTGCGGATGCGCGTCGGCGAGCGCCTGGAATATCACGCGCGCCGCTTCGTTCTCGTATTGGCCCATGAGCCCCACGCCGCGATTGTTGGCGATGATGTCCTGCTCGCCCGGCGGCGGCGGCGAGGGCGAGCAGCCGGCGCCGAGCAGCAGCGCAACGAGAATGGCAAGGCAGGGACGACGCATGTGGGGTTCTCCGGCGGCCGGCGCGCCAGGGTCAGGGCAGCCTGCGCTTGGCCGCAGCGATCCGTCCGCGCAGCGACTCGATGGTGATCGGCTCGTCGCCGGCGGGCGCCAGGTAGTCCTGCTGCGCGTAGGAATGAATACGGGAACGGTGATGCGCGCGCATGTCATGTCCCACGCGCCGCTCGCGCTCGCCGCGCAATGCATCCAGGTTGATGGGCGCCACTACGACTTTCTCTCCCGGTCCGGGGTCCGCCTGGGCCATTATACGTCCGTCGTAATCGACGACCATGCTGCCGCCGGGCCAGCTGAAAGGCGGGTAATGGTCCATTGCCGCCCCCTGGTTCGAGGCGACCACGTAGGCGGTGTTCTCGATCGCGCGCGTCCGGTTGACGACCGTCCACCAGTCCATCGGTGCTGCGGTCCCCCAGGGGTCCATGTAGGCGGAGACGCGGATCAGCACCTCGGCGCCGCGGAAGGCCAGCTCGCGAATGGTTTCCGGAAAGACCCAGTCGTAGCAGATTGCGACGCCCAGCTTGCCGAGTTCGGTGTCCACCACCGGGAAGGGGTCTTCCGCATAGTCCTCGAAATCGTGGGGGCTGGCGTGAACTTCCCAGGGGATCCAGGTGTTGACCTTGCGGTATTTCGAAAGCAAACCGCCGGGACCGACGAGTGCCGTGGTGTTGAACACGGCGCCCGGATAGTTTTCGTCCCGCTCCAGGAAAGTGCCGGTCTGGATGTAGCAGCCCAGCTTGCGCGCGATCTTTTCATAGGCCTGCGTGTGCTCGTTGGGCACCGGGATCGCCAGGTGCTTCAGTAGCTTGTCCGTGGACTCGTGGATCGGGACGGCATGCGAGAACTCCGGGAAAGCAAGCAGGCGCACGTCGAAGAACGGCTCGTAACCCACCACCGTCTGCTCGACGATGCGGCACATGCGCTCGGTGCGCGCGCCTATTTCCTCGCGGGACAGCGGGGCGGGAAAGTCGGTCTGGCAGGCGGCGGCGTAATACATTCAGGGACCTCGGTCTGCGGCGCTGGTACGGGGAAAGCAGGGTCGGGCGCGGATCCGTCGCGGGCTCGAGGCGCTCAGGATACTCGATGAGG
>DATFKW010000127.1:0-11656 GCA_035268405.1 Gammaproteobacteria bacterium | reverse complement strand
ACTGGCAGCACGGGAGCCTATTCCGTTAGTATGAAGCGCTAGCCCCGCCAGGGGCCCCACCATCCCGCAGAGAGAACCATGGCCCGGATCACCGTCGAAGATTGCATGCAGAACGTCGACAACCTGTTCGACCTCGTCCTGATCGCCTCCCGGCGCGCTCGCCAGCTCGCCAACGGCGCCCCCTCCAGTCTCGAGTGGGAGAACGACAAGTCCACGGTGCTGGCGCTGCGCGAGATCGCGGACGGCGTCGTCGGCCACGACATCCTCGAGGAGCCGGAGCCGGAAAGCGTCCTGCAGGAGCCGGAGCCGGTCGAGCGTCCCGTCCCCCCGATGGGAGACTGACGGAGGAGCACCCCGCAACGTGGACTATGCCGCTTCCTTCCTGGCCCGACTGCCTAAGAGGAAGCGCTCCATTGGGCTGGATCGGCTGAATCGGCGCATGCAGCGTTACCTGCCGGCGGAGCAGGTCGAGCAGGTCATGCAGGCCTACCAGTTCGCGGCCAACGCCCACGAGGGACAGAAGCGCTACTCCGGCGAACCCTATATTTCCCACCCGGTGGCGGTCGCCACCCTGCTCGCCGAATTCAAACTGGACGCCCAGACCCTGATGGCGGCGCTGCTGCACGACGTCATCGAAGACACGGGCGTCCCCAAGGAGCAGATCCGCACGCGCTTCGGCGCGGAGGTCGCGGAGCTGGTCGACGGCGTCAGCAAGCTGGACAAGATCGAGTTCCGCAGCCGCGCGGAGGCCCAGGCGGAGAGCTTCCGCAAGATGCTCTTCGCCATGGTCGAGGACATGCGGGTGATCCTGGTCAAGCTCGCCGACCGCACCCACAACATGCGGACGCTGTGGATCATGCCGCCGGACAAGCGGCGCCGGATCGCGCGCGAGACCCTGGAGATCTACGCGCCCATCGCGAACCGGCTGGGCATGAACGCCCTGCGGCTGGAGTTGGAGGACCTCGGCTTCCGCTGCCTCTACCCGCATCGCTACCGGGTGCTGGAGCGCGCGCTGAAACGCGCCCAGGGGAACCAGAAACAGGTGCTGCAGAAGATCAGCAAGCGCTTCAGCGCGACCCTCGCCGACGTCGATATCGATGCCGAGGTGGCGTCCCGCGAGAAGCACATCTACAGCATCTACCGGAAGATGCGCGAGAAGAAACGCGCCCTCAGCGAGATCGTGGACGTCTACGGCCTGCGCGTGATCGTGGACTCGGTGGACAACTGCTACCGGGCGCTGGGCGCCGTGCACAAGTGCTACAAGCCCATGCCCGGGCGTTTCAAGGACTACATCGCCATCCCGCGGGTCAACGGTTACCAGTCGCTGCACACGACGCTGTTCGGTCCCGGCGGGCTGCCCTGCGAGGTCCAGATCCGCACCCGCGACATGGACCGGGTGGCGAACTCCGGCATCGCAGCCCACTGGCTCTACAAGAGCGGCGACGCCTTCGCCTCGCATCCCCAGCTGCGCGCCCGGGAATGGCTTTCCAGCCTGATGGAAATGGAGGACGGCGGCAGTTCCGAGGAGTTTCTCGAGAACGTCAAGATCGACCTGTTCCCGGACAAGGTCTACGTGTTCACGCCCAAGGGCGACATCGTGCGGCTGCCGCGCGGCTCCACCTGCGTCGATTTCGCCTACGCGGTGCACACCGGCGTGGGCAATCGCTGCGTCGCCGCGCGGGTGGACCGTCGCCCCGTGCCGCTGCGCACCGCCCTCAAGAACGGCCAGACCGTGCAGATCATCACCGCCCGGGGCGCGTCACCCAACCCGGCGTGGGTGAACTTCGTGGTCACGGCCAAGGCTCGCACTGCCATCCGGAGTTTCCTGAAGAACCTGCAGCGCCACGAGGCGACGGACCTGGGCAGGCGGCTGCTGGAAAACGCGCTGCGCGAGTACAAGCTGACGCTGCGCAAGGTGCCCAACGAGCGCATGGAAAACACGCTCGAACTGCTCGGCTGCAACAACGTGCAGGAACTCTACGAGCAGATCGGGCTGGGCGAGCGCATGGCGGCGCTGGTGGCCCGCCGGCTGCTGCCCGCCGACACCGGCGAAACCGGCCGCGGCGAGCACGCGCCGCTGGCGATCGCCGGCACCGAGGGCATGGTCGTGACCTACGGTCGCTGCTGCCACCCCATACCCGGCGACACCATTTTCGGTTACCTCAGCGCGGGCCGCGGCATCGTCATTCACCGCGAGGACTGCGGCAACCTGGCGGAATTCCGCAAGCAGCCGGACAAGTGGATCGCGGTGGAGTGGCAGAAGGAACTCAACCGCACCTTCCCCGTGGAGATCCGCGCGGAAGTCCAGAACCGGCTCGGTGTGCTCGCGGAGGTTGCGGCCAACATCTCGTCCACCGAGACCAACATCGAGCATGTCCAGGTCGTGGAGCGCGACGGCGACCATTCCTCGCTGACTTTCCTGCTGCAGGTCGAGGGCCGCAAGCAGCTGGAGCGCGTGCTGCGCAGTATTCGCGCCATGCCCGACGTACTCTCCGTCGCGCGCACCAACACCTGAAGGAGCCGCCATGTCCCGCCGCATCATCAACACTCCGGACGCCCCTGCGGCGATCGGCCCCTATTCGCAGGCGGTGGCCGCGGGGGGCATGGTCTGGATCTCGGGCCAGATTCCGCTCGATCCCGCCAGCATGACGCTGGTGGAAGGCGACGTGGAAGCCGAGACCCGCCAGGTGTTCCGCAACCTCGCGGCGGTGGCCGCGGCCGCCGGTTCCAGCCTGGACCAGGCCGTCCGGCTGACGGTGTACCTGGCGGACATGGCCGACTTCGCCACCGTCAACGGCGTGATGGAAGACCTGCTGCAGCCGCCTTACCCGACCCGCGCCACCGTGCAGGTGGCCGCCCTGCCGAAGGGCGCGCGAGTCGAAATCGACGCCGTCCTGATCCCCGCTGACTGACGCGTCGGCCGCGCGCGTGTTGCTGGCGCCGGAAGATCCCGTCACGCGGCTCAACGGCGTCGGGCCCGCGCTGGCAGGCCGGCTGGAGCGCCTCGGCGTGCGCACGGTGCAGGACCTCGCGCTGCTGCTGCCCGCCCGCTACGAGGATCGCACTCGCGTGACCCCCATCGGCGCCGCGCACCCGGGACAGCGGGTGGTGGTGGAAGGCGAGGTCCTGCTGGCCGAAGTGGTGCGCCGCCGGCGCCCCATGCTGGTGGTGGCGCTGGGCGACGACACGGGCATGCTGACCCTGCGCTTCTTCCATTTCACGGCGCGCCAGCAGGAATCGCTCGCGCGCGGCACGCGTCTGCGCTGCTTCGGCGAGGTGCGGGCGGGCCAGCGCGGCGCGGAGATGACACATCCCGAGTACCGCCGGGCGGACCAGGCCGGCGGCGGCGACGAGACCGGCCTCACGCCCGTCTATCCCGGCACCGAGGGCCTCCCCCAGGCGCGCGCGCGCCAGCTGGTGCGCGAAGCGCTGCGCGCGCTGGACGGGCGGCTGCCCGAGCTGCTGCCGCCGGGCGCGCTGGCGGGCCGCGGGCTGCCGACGCTGGACGCCGCGCTGAAGCTTCTGCACGGGCCGCCGGCCGACACCGACCTGGCCGCGCTGGAATCCGGCCACCACCCCGCCTGCCGCCGGCTGGCGCTGGAAGAGCTGCTGGCGCACCAGCTGGCGATGCGCGCGCTGCGCCACAAGGCGCGCCGCAAAGCCGCCTGGCCGCTGAACGGCGGGCCGCTGGTGGAACGCTTCATCGAGGCGCTGCCCTTCGAGCTCACCGGCGCGCAGCGACGCGTGGTCGCCGAGGTGCGGCGGGACCTGCAGGAGCGCTCGCCGATGATGCGCCTGGTGCAGGGCGACGTCGGCAGCGGCAAGACGGTGGTCGCCGCGGCGGCCGCGCTGCAGGCGGTGGCATCGGGCGCGCAGGCGGCGATCATGGCGCCGACGGAGCTGCTGGCGGAGCAGCATCACGCGAACTTCCGGGCCTGGCTGGACCCGCTGGACGTGCCCGTCTGCTGGGTTTCCGGCTCGCAGTCCGCCGCGGAGCGACGCGAGGCCCTGCGCCGGCTGGCCAGCGGCGAAGCGGCCGTGGCGGTGGGTACGCATGCGCTGTTCCAGGACGGCGTGGAGTTCGCGCGCCTCGGACTGGCGGTGATCGACGAGCAGCACCGCTTCGGCGTGCACCAGCGGCTGGCGCTCACCGACAAGGGCACCGCGGACGGTCGCCGCCCGCACCAGCTGGTGATGACGGCGACGCCCATCCCCCGCACGCTGGCGATGGCCACTTACGCAGACCTGGACACCTCGATCATCGACGAGCTGCCGCCCGGCCGTGGCCGGGTGCGCACCGTCGCCATGCCGGAAACCCGCCGCGGCGAGATCATCGCGCGGATTCGCGAGGCCTGCGCGGCGGGCCGGCAGGCCTACTGGGTCTGTCCGCTGATCGAGGAGTCCGACCAGCTGCAGGCGCAGGCCGCGGAACATACCGCCGCCTTGCTCGAAGAGACCCTGCCGGAGCTTTCCGTCGGGCTGATCCACGGGCGCCTCAGGCCGGCCGACAAGGAGCGCGTCATGGCCGCCTTCAAGGCCGGCGAAACCCACCTGCTGGTGGCGACCACCGTGATCGAGGTAGGCGTGGACGTGCCGCGCGCCAGCCTGATGATCATCGAGAACGCCGAGCGCATGGGACTGGCCCAGCTGCACCAGCTGCGCGGCCGGGTGGGGCGCGGCGAGGATGACGCCAGCTGCCTGCTGCTCTATCGGCCGCCGCTCTCGGAGAACGCCACCACGCGACTCGCGGCCATGCGCGACAGCAACGACGGCTTCGAGATCGCGCGCACCGACCTGGAGCTGCGCGGGCCCGGCGAGGTGCTGGGCATCCGGCAAACCGGCCTGATGGCGCTCAGGATCGCGGACCTGGCGCGCGACGCCGCGCTCATGCCGCTGGTGCGCGCACTGGCCGACGAGCTGCTGCAGAGGCATCCTGACAGCGTCAGGGCCCTGACCCGCCGCTGGATCGGCGAGTCGACCCGCTACGGCCAGGTCTGACGCGACCGCGAACCCATCTATAATGCTCCCTTCAACCGGTTGTCATCCCGCCTCATGAGCAGCGAAAGTCACCTCACCGCCCGGCCCGCGCCCCTGGATGCGCCCCTGTGCTGGCTTCCCGCCGACGCGGCCGGGGCGCTGCCGGCGGACCCGGGGCTGCGCGCCTGGCTGCAGGATCGCGGCTCGCTGACGTCCAGGCTGCGCAGCGCCTGCGGCCCGGGGTTTCGCCTCGAGCTCCTGGGGGAGGCCGTGGAAACCCTCCCGGGGGACGCGCGTAGCTTGCTCGAGGAGCGGCGCGTGCGGGCGCGCCGGGTACGAATGTTCTGCGGCGAGAACCTGTGCGTCTGCGCCACCACGCTGATCCCGGCCGGCACGCTGGCCGGCAATGACTGGCTGGCGGCGCTCGGCGACCGGCCGCTGGGCGACGCGTTGCTGGAGCGCGGCGGCATCCATCGCTCGCCCTTCGAGTTCACCCGCGCCAACCCGGCCCACGGCCTGTTCACGCCGGCCCTGCGCGGCACGGACATCCGGCCCGCCTGGATGTGGGCGCGCCGCTCGCGCTTCGAGCTGGCGCCGGGTTCGCTGCTCGTCTACGAGATGTTCCTGCCGGGCCTGACCTGTTGCGGCAACGCCTAGGCGATCCCTGATGCCCCGGCTCGCCACCCAGCTGAGGGAATACGCGCTGCTGATGCGGCTGCACCGGCCGATCGGCACGCTGCTGCTGCTGTGGCCGACCCTCTGGGGACTATGGATCGCGGGCGCCGGCCGGCCGGACCCCCACGTGCTGCTGGTGTTCGTGGCCGGCGTGGTGCTGATGCGCTCCGCCGGCTGCGTCATGAATGATTTCGCCGACCGGCGCATCGATCCTTACGTGGCGCGCACGCGCGACCGGCCGCTGGCGCGCGGCACCGTCACGCCGCTGGAGGCCCTGCTGCTGGCCGGCGCGCTGGGCGCGGTGGCCTTCGGGCTGGTGCTGACGCTCAACCGGCTGACGGTCCTGCTGGCGCTGGCCGGCGCCGTGCTCACGGTCGCCTACCCGTTCCTCAAGCGCTTCACGCACCTGCCGCAGATCTGGCTGGGGGCGTCCTTCGGCTGGTCCGTACCCATGGCCTTCGCCGCGCAAACCGGCGCCGTGCCGCAGCTGGCCTGGCTGATGTTCATCGCAGTCGTCATCTGGGCGGTGGTCTACGACACCATGTACGCGATGGTCGACCGGGAGGACGACCTGCAGCTGGGGGTGCGCTCCACCGCCATCCTGTTCGGCGACGCCGACCGTCTCATCATCGGGGTCTTGCAAGTGCTGCTGCTGGTCGCGCTCGCGCTGGTGGGCCAGCAGGCCGCGCTGGGCGCCTGGTATTACGGGGCATTGCTGGTGGCCGCCGGCCTGGCGCTGTGGCAGCAGTGGCTGATCCGCGAGCGCCGCCCGGAAGACTGCTTCCGGGCTTTCCTGAACAACCACTATTTTGGCATGACGGTCTTTATCGGCATCCTGCTGCACTATCTTTTCGCGCCGTCCTGAGCCGTACCGCCGCGCGCCACCGTCCACAGCTCGATCCCGGCAGCGCCCGCCTGCAGCAGCGCTTGCGCGACCGCCTGCGCGGTCGAGCCGGTGGTCAGCACGTCGTCCAGCACGGCCAGTCGCAAGCCCGCCACGCGACTCGAGGCGGTAAACGCGCCCTCCAGGTTGCGGGTGCGCTGCCGGGCGGAGAGCCCGGCCTGCGCCGGCGTGGCGATGATCCGCGCGCAGGCGGTGTCGTCCAGCAGCGGTACGCGCAGCGCCGCGGCCACCGGCCGGGCAAGCTCCTGCGCCTGGTTGAAGCCGCGTTCGCCCAGCCGCTTCGGGTGCAGCGGCACGGGCAACAGTCCGTCCGGGCGCCCTTGCGCGGCGTCGCTCGCCAGGCGCGCCGCCAGCAGGCGCCCCAGCAGGACGCCCAGGTGCAAGGCGCCGTCGTATTTGAAGCGGCCGATGAGCGCGTCCACCGGGAAACGCCAGGCCAGCGGCGCGACGGCGCGCGACCACGGCGGCGGCTGGCCGTGACAGGCAGCGCACCGGCCGGTCGCGGCCAGCGGCCGGGCGCACAGCCGGCAGGCAGGCCCGATCCACGGCAGGTCGGCGCTGCAGGCGGCGCAGATGCCCATGCTGCCCGCTGCTGCACCGCAGAGTTCGCAGGGCCAGCGCGGCAGCCGCGGACGCAGCGCCTCGCGCAGCCGCGCCCTCCACTGGTGGTCAACTTTGCTTGCACTCACAGGTTGACAGCCCGTTCCCGCGCCGCGAATACTCGGCGCCCATTGTGCGGCGGTCCCGGGCGCGAGCCGAGGGCCGTTTTCTTTCCAGTGCGCCCCTAAACGGGCCTCGACGAGAACCGCGATCCCATGAATGAAACCCGCAGCAACTGGCGCCTCGAGGAAGTGCGCGAACTGTTCGACCTGCCGCTGTTCGACCTGCTTTACCGCGCTCACGGCGCGCACCGCGAGCACTTCCCGCCGAACGAGGTGCAGGTCAGCACGCTGCTGTCGGTCAAGACCGGCGCCTGCCCCGAGGACTGCGCTTATTGCCCCCAGAGCGTGCGCCACGATGCCGGGCTGCCGGTCGACCCGCTAATGGAAGTGAAGGCGGTGCTGGAGCGGGCGCGGGCCGCCCGGGACGCGGGAGCGACGCGCTTCTGCATGGGCGCCGCGTGGCGCAACCCGAAGCCGAAACAGCTCGCGGCGGTGGCGGAGATGGTGCGCGGAGTGCGCGCGCTGGGCCTGGAGACCTGCGCTACCCTGGGCATGCTGGACGCCGGGCAGGCGCAGGCGCTGCGCGAGGCCGGGCTGGACTTTTACAACCACAACCTGGACACCTCCGAGGCCTTCTACCCGGAGATCATCAGCACGCGCAGCTACCAGGACCGACTGCAGACCCTGCAGAACGTGCGCGACGCCGGTCTCAAGGTGTGTTGCGGCGGCATCCTCGGGATGGGAGAGACGCGCGAGGATCGTGTGGCGCTGCTGCATACGCTGGCCACGCTGCCGGCGCATCCCGAGAGCGTGCCCGTCAACCAGCTGGTGCGCGTGCCGGGCACGCCGCTCGAAGGCGCCGAGCCGCTGGACCCTTTCGAGTTCGTGCGCACCATCGCGGTGGCGCGCGTGCTGATGCCCGGCTCGCACCTGCGCCTTTCCGCCGGGCGCAACGAGATGAGCGCCGAGCTGCAGGCGCTGGCTTTTTTCGCCGGCGCCAACTCGATCTTCTACGGCGAGAAGCTCCTGACTACGCCCAATCCCGACGAGGAGGGCGACATGGCCCTGCTGGAACGGCTCGGACTGAAGCCGGAACCCGGCCGGGTGGATGCCGGTGGCGACGCGGCCGGCCACTGACGCGCTGCGCGGCGAGCTGGCGCGGCTCGAACAGGCCGACCTCTACCGCCGGCGACGCGTCTGCAGCTGGGACGCCGCGCTGGCTCCGGCGGAGCTGCGCGTGGACGGACGCCGGATGCTCGCCTTCTGCAGCAACGATTATCTCGGGCTCGCGCGCGACCGCAGGCTCGGCGAAGCCATGGCCCGGGCCGCGTCGCGCTGGGGCGCAGGCAGCGGCGCCGCCCACCTGGTGACCGGCCATACCACCGAGCACCACTCCCTGGAAGAAGAGCTGGCCGCCTTCACCGGCTTTGAACGCGCCCTGCTGTTCTCCACCGGCTACATGGCGAACCTCGGCCTGCTCGGCGCGCTGGCCGGGCGCGGCGACCTGGTCGCCGAAGACCGCCTGAACCACGCTTCGCTGATCGACGCCGCCCGGCTTTCGGGGGCGCGGGCGCGGCGCTATGCGCACGCCGACCCCGCGGCGGCGGCGCGGCGGCTGGGTGAGGCCGCGGCGCGCAAGTTCATCGTCACGGACGGCGTCTTCAGCATGGACGGCGACGCCGCGCCGCTGGCGGAACTCGCCCGCGTCGCGGCAGAAAGCGGCGCGGGCCTGCTGGTGGACGACGCCCACGGGCTCGGCGTGGCGGGGGCGGACGGGCGCGGCAGCCTGGCGGCCGCGGGCCTTCCGGTCACCGCCGTCACCGCAATGGTCGGCACGCTGGGCAAGGCCTTCGGCACCTTCGGCGCGTTCGTGGCCGGCAGCGAAGAGGTCGTGGAGACCCTGGTGCAGCGCGCGCGCAGCTATATCTACACTACGGCCCCGCCGCCCGCGGTGGCCGCGGCGACGCGGGCGGCGCTGCGGCTGGCCCGCGAGGAGCCCTGGCGGCGCACTCATGTCCTGTCCCTGGCGCGGCGCTTTCGCGCGGGCGCGCGCGGGCTGGGTCTCCGGCTGACCCCTTCCGCCAGTCCCATCCAGCCGCTGCTCGCCGGCGAGGCGCAGGCCGCGCTGGCGGCGGCCGACGCGCTTTTCGAGGCCGGCATCTGGGTCACGCCTATCCGGCCGCCGACGGTGCCCGCCGGCTCGGCGCGGCTGCGCATCACGTTCTCGGCCGCGCACCGCGAAGCCGACGTGGACCGGCTGCTGGACGCGCTGGCGGGCGTGACCGCGCTGCGCGGGCCGACCGGCTCATGAAATTGCATGCCCGGACCCGCGGCAGCGGACCGGCGCTGGTGCTGCTGCACGGCTGGGGGTTGCACTCCGGCATCTGGGCGACGCTGGCGCCCGAGCTGGCGCGCAACTTCAGCGTCACCTGCGTGGACCTGCCGGGGCACGGCCGCAGTCCGCCGCTGCCGGCCACGCCGGCGTCCGACGGGCTGGACGCATGGGCCGAGGCAGTGGCTGCCGCAGTACCGCCGGGCGCGGCCTGGCTGGGCTGGTCGCTGGGCGGGCAGGTGGCATTGACCGCCGCGCTGGCCGGCCACGACGTCCGGCAGCTGGTGCTGGTCGCGACCACGCCGCGATTCCTGGCCTCGCCCGGCTGGCCCTGCGGCATGGACCCGGCCGTCCTGGCCGGCTTCGCGAACGGGCTGGCGGGCGACCAGCGCCGCACGCTGCGCAAGTTCCTCGCCCTGCAGCTGCGCGGCGACCGCCGCGCGGCGTCACTGCTGCAGACCTTGTCCGCAGTGCTCGAAGCGGGCGGCGAGGCGGATACCGGCGCGCTGGAAACAGGGCTGGCGATCCTTGCCGGCACGGACCTGCGCGAGCGGCTGGCCGGGATCGCGCAGCCGGCGCTGGTGATCGCCGGCGAGCGCGACACGCTGACCCCGCCCGACGCGGGCCGGCGGCTGGCCGCGGCGCTGCCCGCGGGACGCTTCGAGCTGCTGGCGGGCGTTGCCCATGCCCCCTTCCTGGCCGCGCCGGGACGGTTCGGCGAGCTGCTCAGCGCCTTTTTGGCGGAAGAGGCGGTCTCGTGAGCGGGCGCGATCCCTTTGCACTGGACAGCCGGCGCGTCGGGGCCGCCTTCGACGCGGCCGCCGGCGACTATGACGCGGTGGCCGTCATCCAGGCGGAGGTGCGGCGCAGGCTGCTGGAGCGACTGGAGCTGTTCCGCATCACGCCGCGGCGGATCCTGGATGCTGGCTGCGGCACGGGTCACGGCGCCGGCGCCCTGCTGCGCCGATACCGCGGCGCCGAACTCGTCGCGCTGGACCTGGCGCCCGGCATGCTGGCCGCCGCCCGCGCGCGACGGCCCTGGTTGCGGCGTCTCGATGCGGTGTGCGGGGATGCGGCGGCGGTGCCGCTGGCGGACGACTCGGTGGACATGGTGTTCTCCAACCTGATGCTGCAGTGGTGCAACGACCCCGACCGCGTGTTCAGCGAGTTCAACCGCGTGCTGCGGCCCGGCGGACTGCTGCTGTTCACCAGCTTCGGCCCGGACACGCTCAAGGAGCTGCGCGCCGCGTGGGGGGAGGCCGATGGCCATACCCACGTCAGTCGCTTCATCGACATGCACGACCTGGGCGACGCCCTGCTGCGCGCGGGCCTCGGCGAGCCGGTGATGGACGCCGAGACCATCACCCTCAGCTACCCGGACGTGCGTGGCCTGATGCGCGACCTGAAGACCATGGGCGCCCGCAACGCGACCGCCGGGCGCAGCCGCGGGCTGACGGGGCGCAGGCGGCTGGCGGCGATGGAGGCCGGTTACGAGCGCCTGCGGACCGGCGGACGGCTGCCGGCGACGTGGGAAGTGGTATACGGGCACGCCTGGGCGGGAACACCGCCGGCAGTCCCGGGCGAACGCGGCGAGGTGACCGTCCCCCTGGCGCAACTCGGGCGGTCGCGCTGATGAGCGGCGTGTTCGTCACGGGCACGGACACGGGCGTCGGCAAGACGCTGTTCAGCGCGGCGCTGTTGCTGCAGCTGGGCGAAGCGGGCGTGCGGGCGGCGGCCTGCAAGCCGATCTCGGCCGGCTGCCGCCGCGAGCACGGCGGGCTGCTGAACGCGGACGCCGAGCTGCTCGCCGCCGCGGCGCCGGCTGGCGCACCACTGGAGGTCGTCAATCCGGTCGCGCTGGAGCCCGCCATCGCTCCGCACCTGGCGGCCGCGGAGATCGGCCTGCGCCTGGAGGCGCGCGCCCTGGCCGCGGCCTGCACCAGGGCGGGGACGGCGGGGGACGGACTGGTGGTGGAGGGCGCGGGCGGCTGGCGAGTGCCGCTGGGCGATCGCGAGACGCTGGCCGACGTCGCGCGGCTGCTGGGTTTCCCCGTGGTGCTCGTGGTCGGGCTGCGCCTCGGCTGCCTGAATCACGCCCTGCTGACC
>DATFKW010000126.1:0-15835 GCA_035268405.1 Gammaproteobacteria bacterium | reverse complement strand
GATGTCATCCTTGAAACCGAACCAGAAGGTGGTGTCGGTCGCCTCGATGCGGCCTGCCTCGGGCGCCACGGCGACGATCTCCCAGCCCATGTCCCGCGCGACCTGCTCGGCGCGGCTGAAAGCCTCGGCCGGGCTGAGCGTTCCCAAATCTCTCTGCAAGCTACTGACTTACAATGCGCAAACTCGGCCATTGTTTTGGGAAGAATGCCGTTAACCAATTGATAACATTGGTTTCTGTTGCTGGCTACGAACCAGAAGGTCGGAGGTTCGATCGCGAGACCGGGGTGCAAAGCCCGCTGTTCCGAAATCCCCGTGATCGCCTACTATAGAAGCAAGTCCCGAACAGCCGGCCTGTTTCCGGCCGCTCGGGAGCCCTTCCCTTGCAACGGAGTTGCCAGCATGGATCACAAAGGCATCATGGAACCCACCCGCCGGATCACTTTGACCGCCGCCGCGCTGCTGGTCGCCGCGCTTTTTGCCGCCCCCGTTCCCGCGCATGCAGATTCCGGATTTTACGTCGGCGGCAGCATTGGCCGATCCGTCCTGGACGCCAGCGTATCCGACCCCGACGCGGGATCCCTGAGCTTCGACGACGGCGATTCGGCGTGGAAGGGTTTCGCCGGTTTCAACATCGATGCCTTCGTCATCGACCTCGCCGTCGAGGGCGGCTATGTCGATTTCGGCCAGCCGAGCGACCGGATCGCCGGCAACGACGTCGAATTCGACCTGACCGGCTGGGACGTGTTTGGCCTGGCCGGCGTCGAGCTGGGACCGGTCGGCGTGTTCGGCAAGGCGGGCTTCATCGACTGGTCCGCGGACGCCTCCTTGAACGGCACCCGGGTCGGCAGCGACAGCGGCACCGATCCCGCTTATGGCATCGGCATGCGCTTCAGCCTGTTCTCGGCGGAGATCCGCGGCGAATACGAGTACTTCGATGTCGAGGACGTCGACGCGTCACTGTTGAGCGTGGGCGTCGTCTGGACCTTCTAGGCTCACTTGCCTGTGGGCGTCGATACTGTCCCTGGGGTGCTGGCGCTTCTCGTTTTGCCCCCGCCGGCGGCGCCGCTGGAAAGCCCGGAGCGCCCCTCCAGGGCGCCCCGGGTACCCTGTCGTGCCGATCGCGGGATACGGTAACCGGGGCCGCCGCATTCCCGGCTAATGGCCTCCTTAGTCGGCCTCCGCCGCAAACTCGCAGCTGACGGTCCGGTTGAAGGGCGCGTACAGCAGCACCTCCGGCCGCAGCAGCGAAAGCGAGAAGGGCGCGCCGCTGGCGGGACCTCTTGATCGTCGCAATCTGCTGATCCAGCAGGTCAAGGACCTGCGCAGGACGCTCGACTACCTGGAGACGCGGGACGACCTGGACGCGTCGAAGATGGCGCTCTACGGGCTCAGTTACGGCGGTTCGCGCGCGCCCTACATGCTGGCGGTGGAGGATCGTATCGCCGCCGCGATCATCATGTCCTCCGGCATCAGCCCCTATCCCCTGCCGCAGGAGATCCAGATGCAGGACTACCTGGCGCGCGTGCGGGTCCCGGTGCTGTTCATCACCGGGCGGAAGGATTTCAATTTTCCTTTCGAGGAATCGCAGCGGCCTTTCTTTGAGCTGCTCGGCACGCCCGAGGAGCAGAAGCGGCACGTGGCGCTCGACTGGGGCCACCTGCCGCCCGGCTATGCCGAAGTGGTGCGCGAGCTGCTGGCCTGGCTGGATCGCCAGCTGGGCAAGCCCTGACGCCGTTTCCCCCCGCGAGTGGCTAGCTGGACCGCTGGCCGCCGAGCCGGCTGGGCGGGTGCGATGTGCGCAGGTGTCGCTCCAGCCTGGAGCGCTGCTCGAAACCCTGGCCGCAGACCGGACATTCAAACTGTGCCATCAGCGAATCTCCCCAAGGGCTTTTTCGACATCTGCCATGTTCTTGAAATTACGGTCGGGAAGCTCGGCGAGCGTGTCGATGATGCCCGCGCCGGCGTCGCCCCGGCGGGCGTGTGCCACCAGCCCGTCCCGGTCCTGCGGGAAATGGATGCCCTTCAGTGCCACGGCGATCCCCGCGGCGGAGGGCGCCTCGAGCGCGGCCCGGCCTCCCTTGAGGCCGGCCTCGCTGCGGTCTCCCTCGGGCTGCAGCGCGGGCACCGGATAACGGGCCTCGGCAAAGGCCCCGTTTTCCAGGGATTCCGTCGGCCAGTCGTCGCGTTTCAACCCGAGGGTGGCAAAGAGATCGGGTTCGCGGGAGAGATCCAGGCCGTCCGCATGCACGTCCCTGAATGCGCTGATCAGCACGACCTGCGTGCTCTCGTAGTCCAGCAGTCGCGCGTCGTCGATCTCCACCCAGCGCAGATCGGCGAACTTCCCGGCCAGCGAGGCCGGGTAATCGGGCTTGGCGGAAGGAAAACCCTCCACCTCTACGGCGGGATTGCGGACGGCGATGACGTAACCGCCCTCGGCTTCGATGCCCAGTTCGGCTTGTGCCTTGCCGGGATCGGCAGGCTCGGCCAGCCGGTAAACGAGGTAGCTCTCCCGGCCTTCACCCGCCAGCTGGATCGCGTAGCGCGCGGCGCCGGCGGGTATGGCCTCGGCCTGGCGGCGAGCGCCTTCGGTGCGCGTCTCGTACGCCAGCGGCGCGAAGCGTTCGGCCAGCGTTTCCGGGTTGCCGGAGGCGAGCGTCATGAGCCAGCCGCGCGCCGTGGATTTCCGGCGGCTCGACTGCATGTCCGGGAGCCGTTTGCGGCCGACCACCAGCACGCGGCCCCGCGCTCGCTCGTCGGGCGCCATCAGCAGGTAGAGATGCTGGATGTCGTCCAGGCTGCGGGCCCGCTCGGTCCCCACCGTGTTGCGGTAGAAGAAGAAAAGCTCACCCTGCTCGACGACGCGGCTCATCGCTTCCTTTCCTGCGCTGACTCGTCCTGAATATAGTCAATACGCGCAGGGTTTTTTCGCCGGGCTTCAGCCGAGTCGTTCTTCGAGCGCCTCCAGGTAGTCGCTGATGCGCGCCGCATTCGCACCCACGTCGCTGCGGCCCACGCGGGACTTGGAGCGCACGTCGATGCGGCTGCCGCCGTCGTCCGGCCGGATGCGAACGACGATGTCGTCCTTGAAGCCGAACCAGAAGGTGGTGTCGGTGGCCTCGATGCGGCCGTCTTCCGGCACCGCAGCAACGATTTCCCAGCCCTGGTCCCGGGCCGCCGCGAGCGCCAGCTCGAAGGCCTGGTCGACGGACAGCTCTGCGCGCAGCGGCTCGATTTCCGGATAGGCTTCGCGCTGCTGCTCGGCCACTTCCTCGCCGGCGTACTCTGGCGGATTGGCGGCGTCGGCGCGCAGGGGCAGCACGGCGACGAATTCCGGCGGGTTACGGGTGTCGGTGGTGATGTCGTGGATGAACGGCAGCGAGCGCACCTTCTGCAAGCCGTTCCAGGGGACCCAGGCGGTGACAGAGCCGACGACCAGGGCGAGGACGAGCGTCGACGCGGCATTGCGGCGCGTGCGCGGGATCGCCAGCAACACGAGCGCAAGCACCGCGGCGCCCGCGCCGGCGAAGAAAGCCCAGCGCATCAGCTGGAAGCCGGTGCCGTATTCCCACAGGCCGAGCCGCGTGCCGGGCCCGGCGCTGAGCAGCAGCAGCGCGGCGATGACCGCGGCCAGCAACGGCAGTCTCGAAATCTTCATGGCGCATCCATCCTTGCAAAGCTTGCCGGAGGATAGCCGTTTTGCAGCGGCGGTGCTGGCGTTCAACGATTGTGCACTGCGCGAGCGCGCGCTTCATGCGCTATCGTGAGAGCACAGTCTTTGTTCCGAGAGCCCGACAGGGCACACATGATCAAGAAGGTCGCCGCCGAACATCCCGCCAATCGCGTCCTGGTGACGCAGGTCGCCGTATCCCTGCTGCTGCTCGGCCTGTTCGTGTACGGCGCGGCCGCGGCCTGGCCGTGGATCGAGCGTTGGCTGGCCGGCCTGGGCACCATCCAGATCGGCCTGCTGGCAAGTTTCGTGGCCGGGGTGTTCACTGCGGTCGGTGCACTGCCGGTGCTGTTCCTGCGGCGCATCAGCCGGAGGCTGGAGGACTCGCTGATGGGCTTCGGCGCGGGCGTGATGCTGGCGGCCGCTGCCTTCGAGCTGATCCTGCCGGCAGTGGACAGCGCGCAGGCACAGTACGGCACCGCCGGCATGGCCATCCTGGTGCTGGTCGTCGGCATCGGCCTGGGCGGTGGCTTCCTGTTGTGGCTGCACCAGCGGGTGCCGCACGAGCATTTCGTGATCGGACCGCAGAGCGGCGCCGACCCGGTGAAGACGCGCCGCATCTACCTGTTCATCCTGGCCATCACTTTGCATAACGTGCCCGAGGGCCTGGCCGTCGGCGTGGGTTTCGGCGGCGACCTGAGCGATGGCGCCACGCTGGCGGTCGCCATCGGCCTGCAGAACATGCCGGAGGGACTGGTGGTTGCCATTGCCCTGATGGGGCTCGGTTACGGCAAGGCCACGGCGCTCGGGGTGACGCTGCTGACCGGGCTGGTAGAGCCGGTCGGCGGCCTGCTGGGCGTCACCGCCGTGACGCTGATGACTTTCCTGCTGCCCTGGGCGATGGCTTTTGCCGGCGGCGCCATGCTGTTCGTGATCAGTCACGAGATCATCCCCGAATCCCACCGCGAAGGGCACGAGGCGCAGGCCACGCTGGGAGTGCTGATCGGCTTCGTGACCCTGCTGGCGCTCGACCTGCTGGTGGGCTGAGGGGGGCTTGACGCTTGCCGGGCGCCGATTAATACTTCGTCATATCGCGAAGTGACGAAGCAAATCAGCCTCCCATGCAGGACCTGCTTTCCATCATCAACGCGCTGGACAACGCGCACCGGCTGCGCATCGTGTCGAGCCTGCGCGGCGGCGAGCTGTGCCTCTGCCAGCTGGTGGAGTTCCTGCAGCTGGCGCCGTCCACGGTCTCCCGGCATGTCGAGTTGTTACGCCGTGCGGGGCTGGTGGAGATGCGCAAGGACGGCCGGTGGCATTACTACCGGCTGGCCGGGCGCGGCGCCTCTCCGGCTGTGCGGGAGACGCTGCGCTGGATCGCGCGGACGCTGGAACACCAGGGGCCGGCGGCGGAGGACGCGGCCAGGCTGGCAGCCGTGCGCAGGATGGCGCCCGAGGACTCGACCGGATGCTACACCCGAAACTGAAAGTACTGTTTTTGTGCACCGGCAACGCCTGCCGCAGCCAGATGGCCGAGGGCTGGGCCCGCCACCTGCGGGGCGATCTGATCGAGCCTTATTCGGCGGGGATCGAGAAGCACGGGCTGAATCCGCATGCCGTGGGAGTGATGGCGGAGGCCGGCGTGGATATCTCCGGCCATGCCAGCAAGATGCTGGATGAACTCGAGGGCGTGCCCTTCGACGTGGTGGTGACCGTCTGCGGCCATGCCCACGAGACCTGCCCGGTGTTTCCCGGGCAGGCGCGCGTTATCCACGTTGGTTTCGACGACCCGCCAAGACTGGCGCAGGGCGAGACCGACCCGGAGAAGGCATCGGCGCATTACCGCCGTGTTCGCGACGAGATCCGCGCTTTTGTGGAGACGCTGCCGCAGGCGCTGGCCTGATCCGGCCTCCACGCGACCCCGACAACCAGGACACCCGGATCATGGCACCTGCCCTCAGCAAGAAACTCTCCTTCCTCGACCGCTACCTGACGGTGTGGATCTTCGTGGCCATGGGTCTCGGCGTGGCCTTCGGCTACCTGTTCCCGGCCGGGATTGCGCGCTTCAACGCGTTCCTCACGGTCGGCGAGCACACCAACCTGCTGATCGCGGTCGGGCTGATCCTGATGATGTATCCGCCGCTGGCCAAGGTGAAATACGAGCTGCTGCCGAAGGTGTTCTCTGACTGGAAAATCATCGGCCTGTCGCTGGCGCAGAACTGGATTGTCGGCCCGATCCTGATGTTCCTGCTCGCCATCCTGTTCTTTGGCTTCATCGCTCCGGTCGTGTTCGGTCCCGACGATCGCTGGGGTCTGTACATGGTCGGCCTGATCCTGGTGGGGATCGCGCGCTGTATCGCCATGGTGCTGGTATGGAATCTGCTGGCCAAGGGCAGCACGGAATACGCCGCCGGGCTGGTGGCGCTGAACAGCATCTTCCAGATCGTCACCTTCGGCTTTTACGCCTGGGTATTCATCACCGTGCTCCCGCCGCTGTTCGGACTGGAAGGCCTGGTGGTGGAAGTGAGTATGGGCGAGATCTTCAGAAGCGTGATGATTTTTCTCGGCATTCCTTTCGCCGCGGGCATCCTGAGCCGGGTGCTGCTGGTGCCGGCGAAGGGCATCGACTGGTACGAGCAGGTCTTCATCCCGAGAATCTCGCCGGTGACGTTGGTCGCGCTCTTGTTCACCATCGTGGTGATGTTCTCCCTGCAGGGCGAGCGCATCATCAACCAGCCGCTCGACGTGCTGTGGATCGCCATTCCGCTGAGCGCCTACTTCGCCATCATGTTCCTGGTGAGTTTCTTCATGGCGTTCAAGGTCGGGGCCGATTACGCGCGCTCGGCGACGCTGGCCTTCACCGCCTCGGGCAACAATTTCGAGCTGGCCATCGCGGTCGCCATCGGGATCTTCGGCATCACTTCGCCGATCGCCTTCGCCACCGTGGTCGGGCCACTGGTCGAAGTGCCGGTGTTGATCGGCCTGGTGCACGTGAGCCTTTATTTCCGGCGCAGGTTCTTTGCGGAAGAATCCCGATCGGCAGACGCGATCCGGTCAGCCTGAGGAGCCGCCGCCCCTAGGAGAGGGGCGCCCGGGATGGTCTAATGGGGGGCCTGCCTGCACCTGCGAGCCCTTCCAACGGCTCAGTGGCCCTGATGACCCCACCTGCCGACAAATCCACCCATCATCGACGCGGCGCCGGCTTCCCCGCGCTGGCGGTCGCGCTCGCCTACGCCTTGTTCGCCACCGCGTGGATCCTGGGCTCCGATTATCTCCTCGCGCTGGCCTTCAGCGATCCGCGGCTGCTCAGCACGATGGGCGCCCTGAAGGGCGTCGGCTTCGTGGCGGTGACCACGGGATTGCTCTACCTGGCGCTGCGCCACGCCGCCGCTTCACGGCTTCCGGAAACGACGACGCCCGCCGGCGGGGCCGGCCGTTGGTGGCTGGCGGTGGTCATGGTCATGGTCCTGATCGTCGCGGTCATCGGGGCGCACGCCTATACCGCGGCGCACGAGCGCAACGAAATCGCGCGGCTCGCCGGCCTGGCGCAAGCAAAGGCGGAGCAGATCGGGCACTGGCTGGAGGAGCGCAGGCGCGACGGAAAAGTGGCCGCCAGCGCCGCGCCCCTGTACCAGGCTGCACAAAACTGGCAGCAGACCGACGACCCGGAGAGCCGTTCGCTGGTCCTCGGCCGGATGCATGCCCTCATGGACATCGTCGGCTACGAGACCGTGTTGCTGGTCGATGAGCGCGGCAGCGTGCTGCTCGGGGCGGGCGCGGCGCATCAGCAGATTTCCCCTGGGCTGCAACAAGCCGTGATCGACGCCATGGGCCGGGACGAGGGTAACGGCGAAGCGGTCTTTTTCACGCTGCACCGCTCCGATGGCGACGCCGCCGAGCATGTCCATTTCGACCTGGTCAGCGAACTGCCGCGGCAAGAGGGCCAGCGGCAACTGGCGCTGTTAATGCGCATGAGCGAGCGGGACATGCACTTTCCTTTCCTGCAGGACTGGACGGAGGGCACCGCGACCGGCGAGGCCTTGCTGCTGCGTGATCGCGGGGTTCGGCTGCAGGTATTGAACGCGCCGCGCTTCGCCTATCCGCAGGCCGACCTGCTCGATGTTTCGCCCCGGGTCGCCGGGGACCTGGTCACGGCCGCGCTCCGTGAAGCGGAACCGGGCCAGGCCCTGTGGGGGCGCGGGCTGGATGGCGAGCCCGCGCTCGGCGTCGCCGCGCCGGTGCCCGGTTCCGACTGGCGCCTGCTGATGAAAATCGACCAGGCGGAGCTTTACGGGGATATCCGCTCGGACTTGTCGTGGGGCGCGCTGGCGCTGCTGCTGGCGACCCTGGTGGCGATCGCCGCGGGCCGCCTCTGGACGCAGCAACGGACCCTGGTGCTGCAGCGTCGCGTGGACCAGGAGCGACAGCAGCGGCTGGTCGTCGCGCAGCGCCACGAGGACCTGGTGGAAAATGCGCGCGACATCATTCTCGTGCTGGACGCGCGGGGGCGAGTGGTGCAGGCGAATGCCGCGGCGACCCGGGCTTATGGACTCGGCAGGGAGGCGCTGCTCGGCCTCAACATCCGGGATCTGCGCGCCGGCCCGGCGCAAGCCGAGGAGGACGGCGCCGCTCCGCAAGAGGGTCTGCCGTTCCAGACGCGGCACAAGCGCGTCGACGGCACGGAATTTCCGGTCGAGGTCAGCACGGCCATTGTCGAGATCGATGGCGAGCCGCATCGACAAAGCATCATTCGCGATATCAGCGCGCGCAAGGCCGCCGAGCGCCAGCTGGACGCGAATGCGCGGCTGCTGGCGATCGCGGCCAGGGCCGGCCACATCGGCGGCTGGGACGTGGACCTGGTGCAGGG
Organism: Gammaproteobacteria bacterium; assembly: GCA_035268405.1. GTDB lineage: Bacteria > Pseudomonadota > Gammaproteobacteria > Steroidobacterales > XN24 > XN24. The sequence continues at coordinate 7,301 of DATFKW010000126.1, read as the reverse complement.
CAAGGTGCACTGGTCGGACGAGGTCTGCCGGATCCACGACATGCCGCCCGGCACGCTGGTCTCGATCGAGGACGGACTCGGTTATTACGCGCCGGAATGGCGCGAGCGGATCACGCGGAAGTTCACGGCCTGCGTCCGTGACGGCGCGCCTTATGACGAAGAACTGGAGATCCTGACGGCTGCGGGCCGCAAGGTCTGGGTGCGCACCGTGGGCGAGCCGGTGCGCAACGAAAGCGGCGCCGTGGTCGGCGTGCGCGGCGCCTTCCAGGACATCAGTGAGCGCAAGCGTGCCCAGCTGATCCTTGAATTGCAGCGGCGCAGGGCCGACGCCTTGCTCGAGTTGCCCCGCCTTGCCGAGACGCGCGACGAGACCAGCTTCATCCAGCGCGCCCTGGCGATCGCCGAGGAGCTGACGGGCAGCGAACTCTCCTTTGTGCACTTCGTCCACGAAGAGCAGGCGCTGCTGGAACTGGCGACCCTGTCTCCCCGCGCGCAAGCGCAATCGAATGGCGAAGCGTCGGCGGCTCACTGCACGATCGGCGAGGCGGGTCGCTGGGCGGATGCGCTACGGCAGCGCGCAGCCCTCGTCAACAACGATTTCGGCGGCGATCATGCCGATAACGCCGACCAGGGCTCAGCCGACGGCAGGGGTCTGCCGACGGGGCTGGCCGGCCTGCGGCGGCTGGTGTCGGCCCCCGTCATCGAGGACGGCAAGGTGGCGATGCTTGCGGCGGTGGCCAACAAGCCCGGCGATTACACCGAGATCGACCTGGAGACCGTCCGGCTGATCGCGGAAGAGACGTGGCGCATCGTGCAGAAGCAGCGCACCCAGGACCAGTTGCGCCAGCGCTCGCTCGCCATCGAGCAGAGCCCCGACAGCATCGTGATCACCGACCTGGACGCGCGCATCCAGTATGTGAACCGCGCGTTCATCGAGATCACCGGTTATCGCGCCGAGGAACTGATCGGAGAAAACCCCAGGATTCTCCAGTCCGGCAAGACCCCGCCCCACCACTACGACGAGATGTGGACGGCGCTGACCAACGGGGAGCCCTGGAAGGGAGAGTTCTACAACCGGCGCAAGGACGGCAGCGAGTACGTGGAGTTCGGCCACATCGCGCCGCTGCGCCAGCCGGACGGCCGCATCACGCATTACGTGGCGGTCAAGGTGGATATCACCGAGCAGAAGCGCGTGGCGGCCGAACTGGACCGCCACCGTCACCATCTGGAGCAGATGGTCGGCGAGCGGACCGCGCAGCTCGAAGAGGCCCGCGCGCGCGCCGAGTCGGCCAACCAGGCGAAGAGCGCGTTCATCGCGAACATGAGCCACGAGATCCGCACGCCGCTGAACGCCATCGTGGGCCTCGCCCACTTGCTGCGGAGCGAGGACGCCACGCCCGCGCAGCGCGAAAAGCTGGACAAGATCGATTCCGCGGCCGACCACCTGTTGTCCATCATCAGCGACATCCTGGACATCGCCAAGATCGAGGCGGGACGCTTCGAGCTCGACCTGCAGAACTTCCATCTCTCGGCCGTGCTGGATCACGTGCGCTCGCTGATATCGGAAAGCGCCAGGGCCAAGGGGCTCTCGCTGGATACGGACGGCGATGCCGTGCCGGAGTGGCTGCGGGGCGATCCGGCGCGCCTGCGCCAGGCGCTTCTCAACCTGGCGGGCAATGCGGTCAAGTTCACCGAGCAGGGCTCGATCCAGTTGCGCGCCAGGCTGCTCGGCGAGGACGAGCGCGGACTGCAGGTGCGTTTCGAGGTCGAGGACACCGGCAGCGGCATCCCGGCGGAACGGCTGGATCACCTCTTTCGCGCCTTCGAACAGGTGGACCGCTCGGTGACGCGGCGCTACGGCGGCACGGGACTGGGCCTCGCCGTCACCCGCGGCCTGGCGGAGCTCATGGGAGGGCATGCCGGCGCGGACAGCGTGCCCGGCAAGGGCAGCCTGTTCTGGTTCGAGGTCCAGCTGGCGCGCGGTCACGGCGTGCAGCCGGCGCCGGCGCGGGAGGCGGCGCAGCGCCTTTCGCCGCGCGAGGCCCTGGCCGCGCATGCGGATGCGCGCATCCTGCTGGCCGAGGACAATGCGATCAACCGCGAGGTCGCGACCCAGATGCTGCATGCCGCCGGGCTGTCCGTCGATTGCGCGGTGGACGGACAGGAAGCGCTACGCATGGTGCGCGAGCAGTCCTACGACCTGGTGCTGATGGATGTGCAGATGCCGGAGATGGACGGCCTGACGGCGACGCGCGAGATTCGCAAGCTGCCCGGCATGGCGACCCTGCCGATCCTGGCGATGACCGCCAACGTGTTCGAGGAGGACCGCCGGGCCGCCCTGGAAGCCGGCATGAATGATTTCGTCGCCAAGCCGGTGCAGCCGGAAGATTTCTACCAGGCTCTCGGGCGCTGGCTGGACACGCGGAGAACGAGCGATCGGCGCCCGCCGCAGGCCTGACGCGGCCGGCGGCGATTCCCGGCCCTAGTCTTCGATACCCGGCCCGCTGCGTTTCTGCTTGATGTCGCCGCGCCGCCGCTTGGACTCCAGGCGTTTCTTCTTCGCGGCGCGGCTGGGGCGCGTCGCGATGCGCGCGCGCGGCACCTCGTGCGCCTGCTCGATCAGCGCGGCCAGGCGTTCGCGGGCGTCCGCCCGGTTGCGGTGCTGGCTGCGGTGACCGCGGGCCTCGATGGTGATCACGCCCCTGGAGTCCGCCCGGCTGCCGGCGAGTTTCAGCAGTCGCGTCTTCACGGGCTCGGCCAGGAAGGACGAGCCGGCGGCATCGAAACTCAGCTGCACGCCGCTCTCGGTGCGGTTGACGTGCTGCCCGCCCGGCCCGCCGGTCAATACGAAGCGCTCCGAGAGCTGTTCCTCGGGCGGCAGGAAGCGGGACCGCTGTTTGTCGTCGAAACCGGTCATGAGTCCTCCCGCTACCGGTCCGCGAGCGGCTCGCCGTGGCGCGCGTAGAAGCCGATCCGGGCGATCTCGATATCCGCTTCGAAGGCTTCCCCGTAGGCCACCACCGCGATCGACTTGAGCGCGTCCAGGTCGAGCTTGCGCCGTGTCGAGACGCCCGCGAATTCGTCGAAGGCGATGCGCTGCTCCTGCCAGTCCCGGCCGACTTCCATGGGGGCGCGGAAATACTGCCACGGCATCCAGTTCTGGCGCGTCCGCAAGTGCAGATAATAGGCGCCGGGACGGCCGCGGACCCGGATACTGATACCGTCCCAGGCGCTCGCGTCGATGCTGCCGCCGGCGGGATCCACCGGCAGCCGCACCTGGATGAAGCCGCCGCGGTTTTCCAGGCGCACCTGCCCGGCCATGTGGAGCACGCGCTGCCCGTCACTTTCGCGGTATTCCACCTGCATGTCCGAGACGCCGCCCATCACGCGGTCGGTGAAGCTCTCCCAGCGCGTGCCCAGCGCCGAGTTGCCGTCCGCGCGGCTGAAATCATCGATCAGCATCGTGTTGTCCGTCTTTTCGGTTTCTGCAGCGTTGACGCCAAGCATAACCACGCCCGCGAGCAGCCCGCCAAGTGCGCTGACGAGCGCACGGGTCACCGGGGCCGGTCCTCTCACGGAGCCGCAAAAGCCGCGACCACGACGAAGCCGCCTTCCCCGTGTCCCGGCTGCAACGGCTCGATTTCCTGGATTTCCGGCAGCGGTTTCGACAGCGTCTGGCCCCAGGCCTCGATGACGAAGCCGGCCTCGTGCAACAAGGCGTCAACTTCTTCCGGCGTGTGAAAACTGGCGTCGCGATAGAACACGTTGTCTGTCTGGCGCGCCTGGTAATCGCGGCCGAGATCGCTTGCCCGGTCGATGAAGCCGATCACCAGCTTGCCGCCGGGTCGCAGCACGCGCCGCGCCTCGGCCAGCATCCGCGCCGGCGACTCGAGGAACGCGAGCGTCGCGACCAGCAACAGGTAGTCGAAGCTTTCGCCCGCGAAAGGCATGTCTTCGCCCGCCCCCTCGGTGGTCTCGATGCCGCGGGCGGCGGCCCTGGCCAGCATGGCGGGCGAGGGGTCCATGCCCTCGCGCACACCCAGCGGCGCGGCGAAGCGGCCCGTGCCCACGCCGATCTCCAGCCCGCGTCCGCTCCAGGGCACGAAGGGCCGCAGCGCCAGCAGTTCGGAAAGATAAGCCGCCTGGTGCTTGTCGAACCAGTCCTCGTAACGCTGGGTATGACTCTCGAAAGGTGAATTCATCTCGTTCATGGCGTGCGCGCCTCCCTGGGACAGTGGCATTCCTGCATCGATTGCGCTTAGGGTTGCACCTCAAAGCCTAGTCCAATGCAAGAATACCTTCAGAAACGCCGCCAGCGCGCCCCGGGAGTCACAGCTTGAGCACGACAGACGCGGCGCCGCCCGCCAGCCGCGAGACCCTCATGGGCCACCCGAAGGGGCTCGTATACCTCGCGTTCACCGAGGCCTGGGAGCGCTTTTCCTATTACGGCATGGTGGCGCTGCTGGTGCTGTTCATGGTGAACCACCTGCTGCTGCCGGGCCAGGTCGAGCAGATCGCCGGTTTCGAGACCTTCCGCGGCGTGATCGAGTCGGTCACCGGGCCGCTGTCCGTGCAGGCGCTGGCCTCGCAGATCTTCGGCCTGTACGCCGGCTTCGTGTATTTCACGCCGCTGCTGGGCGGCATGATCGCCGATCGCTGGATCGGCCAGCGCAACGCCGTGGTGATCGGCGCGCTGCTGATGAGCGGTGGCCACCTGGCGATGGCCTTCGAGCAGTCCTTCCTGCTCGCGCTGCTGCTGCTGGTGACCGGCTCGGGTTTCCTCAAGGGCAACATCTCGGCCCAGGTGGGCGCGCTCTATCCGCGCGAGGACCAGGCGCAGCGCGCGCGCGGTTTCTCGATCTTCAGCATGGCGATCAACTTCGGCGCCGTCACCGGGCCACTGTTCTGCGGCTTTCTCGCGCAGGCCTATGGCTGGCACTACGGTTTCGGCGTGGCGGCCATCTTCATGCTCTGCGGCCTGGCGACCTATCTCTTCGGTTACCGTCACCTGCCGGCGCGCGTGCCGCGCCGCACGCAGGAAGGCGGCCGGCTCACGGCGGCCGAGTGGCGGGTGATCCTCGCGCTGGGCGTCGTGATGCTCATCACCATCTTCCAGTCCGTTGCCTACTACCAGGTGGCCAACGTGCTGCCCGTGTGGGTGCAGGGGCACGTGGCGCTGGACTTGGGCGGCTTCCGCATCCCGGTGCCCTGGTACCAGTCGATCGATCCGCTGTTCAGCATCCTCGCGGTGCCCGTGCTGTTCTGGCTGTGGCGCCGCCGGGCCGCGCGCCGTGGCCGGGAGCCGGGCGAGCTCGCGAAGATCGGCACCGGCGCCGTGCTGGCGGCGCTCAGCAACCTGGTGCTGGTGTACGCGATCGTCAGCTCCGGCCCCGACAAGATCCATCCCGTCTGGCCGTTCATCTATTGCGCCGGGCTGGGCGTGGCCTTCCTCTATTACTGGCCGACGCTGCTGTCGCTGGTGTCGCGGGCCGCGCCGGCCAAGGTCAATGCCACCATGATGGGTGTCGCCTTCATGACGCTGTTCGTGGCGAACAATCTCATCGGCTGGATCGGCGGCTTCTACGAGAAGATGACGCCGGCGCAGTTCTGGGGGATGCATGCGGCCATCGCCCTGAGCGGCGCCCTGCTGGTGCTGCTGTTCGGCCGGCTGCTCGGCCGCCTGCTGGAGAGCCCGCCCGAGGCCTCGTTGCGGCCTTCCGCCCGCACGCTGGAGGTTGAACGGTAACCGTTCTGCAATCCCGCGCGGCAGATCGGGCCATCCCGGGCCCGTTCTGCAACAAGACTGAAACATTGGTCTCCTAGGATAAGCGGCATATCAAAGCTGCTGCGTCATCCATCGTGCCGCCGGGCGCGTATGGGTCCCGCACTTTTTGGCCGATATGACCACCGCTGGATTCGGGAGCCGTTATGCCATTTCGTCCCAAGATTTCAACGCCGCCGGTACTGGCGTGCGCCCTCGCGGCCGCCACGCTCGGGATAAGCGCGGTCTCCGCCGAAGACCTGGACGCCGTCATCAGCAAGGGCGACCAGAGGATCCGCGTGGCCCAGGCCTCGCAGGACCGCATCGAGGACATCGTAGACTCGACGCGCAGCCTCGAAACCGATTACCGCACGGTGCTCAAGGAGATCGACGGCCTGCAGGTCTACAACGAACTCCTGGGCACGCAGATCGGCGCGCAGGAAGGCGAGATCGAGGACCTCGCCGACTCCATCGACCAGGTCACCGTGATCGAGCGGCAGATCACGCCGCTGATGATGCGCATGATCGACGGCCTCGACCAGTTCATCGAGCTGGACATGCCTTTCCTGATGGAAGAGCGCCGCGAGCGCGTCGCCGGGCTGCGCGAGATGATGGCGCGCGCCGACGTCTCGGTGGCCGAGAAGTTCCGCCGCGTGACCGAGGCTTACCAGATCGAGATGGACTACGGCCGCACCATGCTGGCTTACAAGGGGACCATCGAGATGGACGGCGGCACGCGCGAGGTGAACTTCCTGCGCGTCGGCCGCGTGGGACTCTACTACCAGAGCGTGGACGCGGAGCGCACCGGCGCGTGGAACCCCGAGACCGGCGAATGGGTGGTGCTGGAATCCAGCGAAGCCCGCAACCAGGTGCGCCTGGGCCTGCGGATGGCCAACAAGCAGGTCGCTCCGGACCTGCTGCTGCTGCCGGTGCAGACGCCGGAGGTGACCTCATGAAGCGCGCCGCCCCCTTGTTCGGATTGATCGCGCTCACGCTGCTCGGCGGCGCCCCGGCGGCGCTCGCCCAGGACGCGGCGCAGGCGCCGTCGCTGGACGAGTTGCTGCGCCGCGTGGAACAGGGCCAGGTGCGCGACCGCCAGGCCTTCCAGCAGCGCGAAGCGGAATTTCGCGCGGCGCAGGCCGACCAGGAAAGCCTGCTGGCCGCGGCCCGCGCCGAGCGCGACCGGCTGGAACAGGCCAGCGAGACGCTGGAAGCGGAGTACGAAAACAACGAGGTGCGCGTGGCGGAACTCGAGGCGGCGCTGGACAAGCGGCTGGGCTCGCTGCGCGAGCTGTTCGGCGTGCTGCAACAGGTCTCCAGCGACACGCAGGGCCTGTTCGAGAACTCGCTGGTCAACATCCAGTACCCTGATCGCACGGCCTTCCTGGAAGAGCTTGCCGCCAGGATGGGCACCACCTCCAGGCTGGCGTCCATGGAGGATGTCGAGCGCCTGTGGTTCGAGCTGCAGCGCGAGATGACGGCGCAGGGCCAGGTGCTGCGCTTCCCCGCCGAGGTGATCGGCCTGGACGGGACGATGAGC
>DATFKW010000125.1:0-4402 GCA_035268405.1 Gammaproteobacteria bacterium | reverse complement strand
GCGTTTTGCGGCCCAGTTGAGCCGCCGCACCGGCATCGACTTCCGCCCGAGCGACGACTACTTCGAGAGCCTGAGCTGCCAGGACACCGCGGTGGAGCTTTCCGGCCAGCTGAAGACCGTGGCCGTCAGCCTGATGAAGATTGCCAACGACCTGCGCTGGATGAACAGCGGACCGCTGGCCGGGCTGGGCGAAATCGCGCTGCCGGCACTGCAGCCGGGCTCCAGCATCATGCCGGGCAAGGTGAACCCGGTGATCCCGGAAGCTACCGCCATGGCGGCGGCCGAGGTGATCGGCAACGACGCGACGATCACGGTCGCCGGGCAGTCCGGCAGCTTCCAGCTGAACGTCATGCTGCCCGTCATCGCCGACCGCCTGCTGGGCAGCATTCGCTTGCTGGGAGCCGTTGCGCGCGTGCTGGCGGACCGCGCCATCGCCGGATTCACGGTGAACACGGAGCAGATGCGCGCAGCGCTGGAACGGAACCCCATCCTGGTGACGGCCCTCAACCCGGTCATCGGGTACGAACTCGGCGCGGCGACCGCCAAGAAGGCCTACGCGGAAGGGCGCCCGATCCGGGAAGTGGCGCTGGAGATGACCGAGCTCAGCGAGGAAGAGCTGGCCCGGCTGCTGGACCCCGCCGGGTTGACGGAGGGCGGCATCCGCAAGTGAAGAGCCTGATCGCGCGCCGGTTCGCGGGCACCCGGCCGGATCCGCCTGAGCGGTATCGCGTGCCGGGCCTGGGCGGCGACCTGCCGGCAGCGCTGGAGCGGCTGCGCCCGACCCGGCTGGTGCCGGCCGCCGTGCTGCTGCCTATCGTGGAGCGCGAGGGCGGGCTGACCATGCTGTTCACCGTGCGCGCTGCGGATCTGCGTCATCATGCGGGCCAGGTCAGCTTTCCGGGTGGCCGCCTCGACCCGTGCGACCCCGGGCCTCGCGAGGCCGCGCTGCGCGAAGCGGCGGAGGAGGTGAGCCTCGCGCCCGGGCTGGTGGAGGTGGCCGGCTACCTGCCGAATTACCTGACCATTACCGGCTATTCCGTGACACCCGTGATCGGTTTCGTGGCGCCCGAATTCGAGCCGGCGCCGGATCACACCGAGGTCAGCGAGGCCTTCGAGGTACCGCTGGAAGTGCTGCTGGAGCCCGGCAACATGAGGCTGCGACACAAGCGTTACCTGGGCGTCCGCCTGCCCTTTTTCGAGATGCCCTGGGAAAGCCATCGCATCTGGGGCGCGACCGCGGCGATGCTGGTGAATTTCCGGGACATGCTGCGGGAGCCCGACGCATGAGTACGATCGACGAGCTGCTGGCGGTGATGGCACGCCTGCGCGACCCCGAGCACGGCTGTCCCTGGGACCTCGAGCAGGATTTCCGCAGCGTCGCGCCCTACACGATCGAGGAGGCCTACGAGGTGGCGGACGCGATCGAGCGCGACGACCTGGCCGGCCTGCGCGAGGAGCTGGGCGACCTGCTGTTCCAGGTGGTGTTTCACGCGCGCATGGCCGAGGAACAGGGCGCCTTCGACTTCGCGATGGTCGCGCGCGACCTGGCGGAGAAGATGCGTCGTCGGCACCCGCATGTTTTCGGCACGGAAACCATAGACGGCCCGGCCGCGCAGACCGAGGCCTGGGAGGCCCACAAGGCCAGTGAGCGCGCCGCCCGTCGTGCCGACGGCGTACGGCCGGGCGCGCTGGACGGCGTGCCGCTCAACCTGGCGGCGCTGGCGCGTGCGCAGAAGCTGGGCCGTCGCGCAGCCCGCGCCGGTTTCGACTGGCCGGACGCAGCCGGCGTCCTGGCAAAGCTGGATGAAGAGCGGGGCGAGCTCGCGAGCGCCATCGAGAGCCGCACTGAATCGCCGGAAGCCGTCGAGGAGGAGCTGGGTGACCTGCTTTTCACCGTGGCGAATCTTGCGCGCCACCTGGGCAGCGACGCGGAAAGCGCCCTGCGGCGGGCCAATCTCAAGTTCGAGCGGCGTTTCCGCGCCGTGGAGGCCCGCCTGGCCGAGGAGGGCGGCCGACTGGAGGACAGCGACATGCAGACCCTGGAGCGTCTCTGGCGCGAGACGAAGGAGTCAGAGGCTGGCTGCTGATACCGGGGGCGCCGCCAGCACGCCGCGCCTGGTGTTTCCGCCCCGGCTGCCGGTCTCGGCGGAGCGCGAGCGCATCGCCGCGGCGATCGCGGCGCACCAGGTCGTGATCGTGTGCGGCGCGACCGGCTCCGGCAAGACCACCCAGCTGCCGAAGATCTGCCTGCAACTGGGCCTGGGCGAGAAAGGCATGATCGGGCATACGCAACCGCGCCGCATCGCGGCGCGGGCCGTTGCCGGGCGCATCGCGTCCGAACTGGGGCCGGCGGGCGAGCCCTGGGTAGGCTGGAAGGTGCGTTTCGCCGATCGCACGGGGCCTGCATGCCGGGTGAAGCTGATGACCGACGGCATCCTGCTGGCAGAGAGCCGCGGCGATCCGCTGCTGCGCGCCTACGACACGCTGATCATCGACGAGGCGCACGAGCGCAGCCTGAACATCGATTTCCTGCTGGGCTACCTGAAACGCCTGCTGCCCCGCCGGCCAGACCTGAAGGTGATCATCACCTCCGCGACGATCGAGCCGCGGCGCTTCGCGGATCATTTCGACGGGGCGCCGGTCATCGAGGTGGGCGGCACGACTTTTCCCGTGGAGGTGCGCTACCGGCCGCCGGCCGACCCGGAGGAGGGGCGTCTTGCGGACGGCGTGCTCGCCGCGGTGGACGAACTGACCGGCCGCGACATGCCGGCGGAGGGCGACATCCTGGTGTTCCTGCCGGGCGAGCGCGAGATCCGCGAGACCGCCGAAGCGCTGCGCAAGCATCATCCGCCCGGCACGGAAGTGCTGCCGCTGTACGGCCGCCTCTCTGCCGCGGAGCAGGACCGTGTGTTCCGGCGCGAGGGACGCCGCCGCATCGTGCTGGCCACCAATGTCGCCGAGACCTCGCTCACCGTGCCCGGCATCCGCTACGTGATCGATTCCGGGCTGGCCCGCATCAGCCGATACAGCTATCGCGCCAAAATCCAGCGATTGCAGGTGGAGCCGATCTCGCGCGCCAGCGCCTGGCAGCGGCGCGGGCGATGCGGCCGGGAGCGGGCGGGCATCTGCATCCGCCTGTATTCGGAAGAGGACCACGACGCCCGGCCGGAATACACCGACCCCGAAATCCGCCGCACCAACCTGGCCAGCGTGATCCTGCAGATGGAGACGCTCGACCTGGGCGCGATCGGCGAGTTTCCTTTCCTGGACCCCCCCGACCGGCGTTTCATCAACGACGGTTACCGCCTGTTGCGGGAACTGGGCGCGGTCGACGAGGCACGCGGCGTGACCGGCCTCGGCCGGCGCCTCGCGCGCCTGCCCGTGGATCCGCGGCTGGGCCGCATGCTGCTGGCCGCGGGCGAGCTGGGATGCCTGAAGGAGCTGCTGGTGATCGCCGCCGGGCTCTCGATCAGGGACCCGCGCGAGCGGCCGGCGGACGCGGCCGCCCAGGCCGATGAGCGTCACGCCGCCTTCCGGCATCCGCGCTCCGATTTCATGTCTTTGCTCAAGCTTTGGGAGCAGTGGCAGGAACGGCGCAAGCATGATTCCGGCAGCGCCCAGAGGCGCTGGTGCCGGGAGAATTTTCTCTCGTTTCTGCGCCTGCGCGAGTGGCAGGACCTGCACCGGCAGTTGCTCGGCCTGCTGAACGAGATGGGCCTGCGGCCGAACGAGGTCGCGGCCGACTATGCCCCGGTTCATCGGGCGATTCTTGCCGGCATGCTGTCCCACATCGGCCAGCTGGAGGAGAAAGGCGAGTACCGCGGACCGCGCAACCTGCGTTTCCGGCTGTTTCCGGATTCCACGCTGGCGGGACGGCCGCCGCGCTGGGTGGTGGTCGCGGAGCTGGTGGAAACGGCGCGTGTCTGGGGCCGGATGGCCGCCGCCGTGGAGCCGGCTTGGATCGAGGCGGCCGGCGCGCACCTGGTGCGCCGCAGCTGGTCCGACCCCCACTGGCAGGCCGGTCGTGGTTTCGTCGCCGCGAAAGAGCAGGCAAGCCTGTTTGGCCTGGTGCTCGCGGCGAACCGGCGGGTCGACTATGCGCGCGTGGACCGGCCGCGGGCGCGCGAGGTTTTCCTGCGGGAGGCGCTCGCGGGGGGCGGGCTGCGCACGCGCGGCGAATTCCTTGCGGCCAACCGGCAACGTGTGGAAGAAGTCCGCGCCATGGAAGCCCGGCTCAGGCGGCGGGAATTGCTGGCCGGCGCGGAGGCGCTCAGCGAGTTCTACGCGGCGCGTGTGCCGGCGCAGATCTGCTCGGCGCCGGCTTTCGAGCGCTGGCGGCGCAAGGCGGAGAAGAAGAATCCGGCGCTGCTGCGGATGAACCTGGATGACCTGCTTAGCGGCG
>DATFKW010000124.1:0-26221 GCA_035268405.1 Gammaproteobacteria bacterium | reverse complement strand
TTGCGCAACGTCGTCGAGACGGTCTCCCCTTAATCCAAGTGTCGTGTCGTCCGGAACATGCGAAAACGCTGCTCGGCCTGAACACCGGTTGGCGGAGACTAGCCTACCTTGTTGTCCGCTGACAACACCTGGACGAAACTTTTTTTCGGTTTGCCGCAAAACGCCGGTGTTTCGGAAAACCCTTGGACTCAGTCCAATAATCAATGGATACAGGTGTTTCGCGATGCTTCCCGGGGGCGGGCCAGGGCCGACGGGGCCCCGCCTTGCGGCACAACGACTGTGTCTTTTTTGCAACAGGCACCCGGCCGGGGCCTGTGGTTTCGCCGCTACACGGCCGCCGGGGCCGCCTCGTTCCGGGTGGCTTCCAGGCTCCACCCCAGCAGCACGGAGTCCTTGTAGCTAAAGGGCTGGAAGACCACCGCGGAGAATCCCGCCGCCTCCAGCTGCGCCTGGATGCGCGCCATGCCGGCCTCGTCTCGTGCCGCCGATACCAGGTCGGCCATCCTGAGGCGGTAGCTTTCGGCTTCCCGCTCGATGTCGGTCCAGGCGCCCTCGATGACGCCCGGCTCCAGCGTGCGGGACCGCTCCACCAGCTGCATCACCGTGGGCAACAGGAACTCGATAAAACCCGAATCCAGCGCGCGCACCTCGGGTTGACGGGCGTAGCGCTGCAGCCGCATACCGGCGGCATGCAGCTCTTCGCGCAGCTTGAGCGCGCCCGGCGACCAGTTGAGGCCGCCGTCGCCCGTGCCCGGCGGCAGGCCGCGGAAAAGCTTGATCATGCGCTGCGCCAGGCGGACAAAGCCCTCCTCCTCGAGGCAGAGCGCGACCTGGCGTAGGCCTTCGCGTGCCTGGGCGAGAATCGCGGACTCGTGGTGGTGCACGATCATGGCCAGCCGGCCGCCCGGACGCAGGATCCTGGCAGCTTCCCCGGCGCCCGCCGCAGTGTCGCCGTATTCGAAGCCGTACTGGCTGGTGACCAGGTCGGCCGAGGCCTCCGCCAGCCCGGTCTCTTCCAGCGGCGTCTCGCCCGCCAGGCTGACCGCGGCCAGGTCCTGTTCCAGCTCCGGCCGCGCCGCGCGCACGCGATCCGCGTCGATGACCGCATTGTCCACGCCGGTGATGGCAAAGGTCTTGCCCTGCTCGCGGGCGAAACGCGCCGCCAGCAGGGGCACGGCGCCGTTGCCGGTCGCCAGGTCCACGATCACGGCGCCGTCGGCCAGCCGGGCGAACTCCGCCCACCAGAAGTCCAGGATTTCGGCGTCATAGTTGTCGCGGAAGTGCCCTTCGAAGGTGGTCAGCGAGCCGCGCGCCCAGAAACGCGCCCACTCGTCCCGGTCGAGACGGTCCCGTGCCGCGCTGCCGCTTGCTCGCTCCATGGTGCTCTCCCGCGCGATCGCGCAAAGTCATCGTGCCAGTCCAGAGGGCGCATAGAATACCGGAGATCGCGATGCGCGCCCCGCGGCGATATCATGGCACCCCTCGAACCCGAATCCGCCGGCGCAACCCTGGGCAACCAACATGCTGACACTCGCTCCTCTCGACCGCCTCGCCCGTTCACTCGTCACCCCCCGGCTGGCGGCGGCTGCACTGCTGGCCGCCGCCCTGGTGCCGGGCGCGGGACCGGTGGCCGCCGAAGAGCCGACGCGCGCTTTCATGCGCTGCCTGGAGATCGCGGACGACGAGGCGCGATTGTCATGTTATGACCGCCTGGCGCGGGAGGTCGTGGAACTGGGCGTGCCGGGCATGCACAGCGCCGCCCCGGCCGCCGCGGCGACAGCGGGCGCAGCGACAGGGACTGCAGCGACGGCGGACGCCAACGCGACGCCCGAGGCGGCCGGCAGCGCGGCGCCTGAGGAAGCCTTCGGCAAGCCCCAGAAGACACCGAGCGACGTGCTGGACTCGATTTCCGCGAACGTGGTGGGCGGCTTCGCCGGCTGGAGCGGCGACACCCTCTTCGAACTGGACAACGGCCAGGTGTGGAAGCAGACCGGCACGGGGCGCTACGAATATTCCGGCAGGGACCGCAAGGTCGTGATCGAGCGTGCGCTGTTCGGCTCCTTCATGCTGTCGCCCGAGGGGCTGAACCGCAGCGTGCGCGTGCAACGCGTCGAGTAGCGCGTCGTAATAAACGCGCGCAAAAACCGCTTACCCGAAATGCGTAGCGGAAATCCGAAGCGCGGTTTTTTTGAAGCGGGACGCCGTGCTGGACTATAGTCGGCCTGTTCGGCGCTGCGCGCCTGTGCTCCACGCGTGAGGAAATCCTATGGACAATCAGCTCAACGAAATCGAAAAGGCCTTTCAGGACGCCCGGCAGGAGTTGATCAACGCCGCGCAACGGACCTACGACGGGCTGCGCCGCGAACTGGACAAGCTCACCGCGCGGGCCAACAAGACGGCGGAGCGGGTGAACGAGCTCGCCAGTCGCCTGCAGGAACAGGCCCAGAAAGCGGTCGATGAAGGTTCCAAGGCGGCAGCCGCGCAGGCCAAGCGGATCGAGCGCATGCTCACCGACGCCCGCAAGGAGCTGGACGCCGTCACCCGGGACCAGAAATGGCTGAAGAGCGAGGCGGCGCGCGCCTACGATTACTTCCGCAGGGTCAGCGGCATCGACCGGGCCGTGGCGGCAGTGGAAAAGGAATGGGCGAAGCGCACCAGCGCGCCGGCGCCCGCCAGCAAGCGCAAGACCACCACGCGCAAGAAGGCCGCCACGAAGAAGAAGCCGGCCGCCAAGAAGAAAGCGGCGACGAAGAAAAAGCCAGCTGCCAAAAAGAAGACGGCCAGCAAGAAGAAAGCGGCAGCCAGCAAGAAACCGGCAGCGAAAAAAGCTTCCACGAAGAAGAGCGCCGCGAAGAAGAAGCCGGCTGCTAAAAAGTCCGCCGCGAAAAAAGCGACCGCCGGCAAGACCGCGTCAAAGAAGAAGACTGCGGCCCGCAAGAAGTCCGCGTCGAAGAAGAAGGCCGCAAGCAAGAAGGCGACCGCTTCGAGCTGAGCAGTCCCGGCGAGGCCGGCGCCGGCCGGGCGCCGGCAAGGCCGCAAGACAGCGCAACAAGGGCGACGACCTGCGGGCCGTCGCCCTTTTCAATGTCCTTTCCGTGCTCTTTCAGTGCCCGGCCGCGGCCAGCGCCTCGCGCAACGGCTGCAAATGGCGCCCGTAGCGCGCCGACCACCCCGCCTCGTCCAGCGCCGGCTGCCCGTCCAGTGCCTCGCTCATCCCAGCGAGGCAGGCCGGGTCCCACGGCAGCCCGAGAAAATCGATCACCCGCCGTCCTTCCGCCTCGCGGTCACGCGCCAGCGCCTCGAAATCGACTTCCAGCATGGGCAAGGCCGTGGTCTCGCGCCAGTGATCCATCAGGCGCAAATGCTGGCCGTAGTAGTGTGTGAAATCGTCGAAGTCCGCGCCGAATGCCTCCGGCAGCTCGTCGCGACAGCAGAAATAACTGCCGAGCCCGGTGTCCGCCGGCGAGCGCCGGCAATGGATGAGCCGGGCCCTGGGGAACATCAGCTCGATCAGGCCGACATGCAGGAAGTTCGACCAGGTCGAGTCCACGATGCGCCGGGCGCGCTCGCCGCCGGCCGCGAACAGGCGGGCGAGATACGAAGCGGACAACTCGCGCAGGTCGCGTTCGCGCAGTGATGTGACGCACTCCGGATAAGGCAGCGCGGCGTTGTTGTAGCGCCCGAGCCGGCCGGCGCACAGCTCGATGTGCGGCAGCGAGCCGGCGCCCGCGGCACGTGCATGGCCCGCGATCAGCCGCTCCAGGGCGGCGGCGCCGGAACGGGGCAGGCCGATGACGAATACCGGGACGTCCGAGTCGGAACCGCGCGGCAGCGCATCCAGCGCGTCCCGGCTGAAAGTCCCGGCAAGCCCGTCCATGCGCGCCTCCTGGGCAGCGGCGTCGTAACGATCGCCGCGCAACCTGTTTGCGCGCCGGTGCTGCGCGAAGGCGCGGTCGGTTTCGCCGCGCGCGTGCAGCAACTGGCCCAGCAGGCAATGCGCCGCTGCCAGCTCGTCCATTTCCAAAGGCCGCTTGACGAGCCCGGCGAGATGCAGCAGCGCCTCGTCCGCCCGCTCACAGGACCGCAGGGCGCGCGCATGGGCGAGGTGCAGGCAGGCGGGCGCGTCTCCGCGCTCCACCCGCGGCGCCGTCAATGCCAGCGCTTCGCGGGCCCGGCCCGCCTCGGCCAGGAGCCGGGCCAGCGCGGCGGCCGCGCGCGCGTGCTCCGGCTGCAACTCCAGCGCGGTCTCGTAGCCCGCCATGGCCACCTCCGGCTCGCCGGTGGCTACGAGCGCCTCCGCCAGCCCGACGAAGACCTCGGGATCCTTGTCGCCCGCCGCGACCAGGCGGCGATAGGCCGTGATCGCCTCGTCCAGGCGGCCCAGCTCCTGCAGCGCCACCGCCAGCGTGTACTGCCCGGGCCGATTCGACAGCTCGCTCTGTATGCCCGCCTGCAGCAGCGGCACCGCGGCGGCCGGCTTGCCCTGCGCGTGCAGCAGCCGGCCGAGCGAAAGGTTGGCGAGACCGTGTTCCCGGTGGTGGCGGATGGCATGGCGAAAGTATCGCTCGGCCTCCGCGGCGTCGCCTTTCGCCAGGAGCACATGGCCCAGGTTGGCCAGCGCGTCCGGGTAATCGGGGTCCCCGCCGACGGCTTCCCGGAAGGCGGCTTCGGCCCCGGCCAGGTCGCCGCGACGCTCGAGCACGGTGCCCATGAGATTCAGGCTGCGAGGATTGTCCGGCTCAGCCTGGCGGGCCCGCGCGATCCAGTCCATCGCCTCGTCGAGGCGCTCCTGGCGGATCAGCATGGCGGCCATCAGCTGGCAGGCCTGCGTGCTGTCCGGGCGCTCCTCCAGCACCTCCGCGCACAGCCTGGCCACTTCCTTGTCGTGCCCTTCCTTGAGCGCCCTTTCGGCTTTCTGCAGGTCGATGACGACCCGGCGTCCGGTCTTGGCCCTGGATTTGCCCTGGAGCAGGCTCATGGTTTCTTCCTCGCTGCGGCGGCGTCAGGCCGCAACAAGTCTATTCCTGTCCGGCCCGGGCGTGCAGGGATATCAGGATTTCGGCCTCGCCGCGGTTCAGGCCGCAGTCGCGCACCAGTTCCTCGACGCTGGCGCCGCGTCGCGCCAGCCGGATGGCGTGGCTGTAGCTGCCGCTGTCCTCGTCCAGCAGTCTCAGCTGTTCCTGGTTTTCGAAGAGCTTCTCCAGGCGCTGCTCGATATCGGCATGGCGACGGTCGTTTTCCGCCGCCGCTGCCGCGAGCGCCGTCTCGAGGCGCTGCAGGTGCTCGGCCGACTCCGCCAGTCCGGACTCCAGCGCATCCTGGCGGGCGCGCGTCTCCTCGGCCCTTCGCAGGCCGCGCAACGACAGCCAGAGGGCCAGCCCCAGGACGAGAATGACCGCGACGGCGGCGGCAACCTGGTGATCGTTCATGCGTAGTCGTCCACGATGCGGCCGGGTAGCGGCGGCTTCACATCGTCGGATTGTCGCCCAGATTGGTCCTCTTCTGCAGCGGGCTCCTTAGCGGGCGGAGACCCGGGCGGATTCCGCGGCTTGTCGCCGGACCGGTCGCGGGGGTCCTTCGACGGCCGATGGGGCCACACCGGCTCCACCGGCGCGAGCGGCCTGAAGGGGTTCACGCGGGGCGCTCGACCATGGCGTCCCGGGCGCTGGGCAGCAGGTCGTCCACGTCGACGAGGATCATGAATTCGTCTTCCCGCCGCACCACGCCGCGCAGGCAACGGGCGGACTCGCCGCTGCCGACGGCAGGCGGCGGCTCGTAGTCGCCGGCGCCGACAGTGGTCACGTCGGCAACGCTGTCCACCAGCAGCCCGACCGCCTGCCAGCCGCTCTCCATGATGAGCACGCGGCTGGAAATCTCCGGCGGCGGCGGCGCGAGCCCGAGGCGGTGGCGCGCGTCCACCACCGGCACGATGCTGCCGCGCAGGTTGATGACGCCCAGCACGGAATCGGGCGCGCCGGGCACCGGCACGATGTCCGCCGTGCGCAGCACCTCCCTGACCCGCAGCACGTCCAGGGCATAGGTTTCGCCCGCGACCCGGAAGGTGACGAAACGCGTCGGCATTTCGGGCTGGCCCGCGTTCTCTTCGACCGGGACGGCGGGCGCTTCGGGCGGGCGATCCGCCGCCGGCTGCACATTGCTATTCATGACTACTGCTCCTTCGGGCGGCGCGCGCGCCGCCGCGGGTTCAGGCGCGGGCGACAACAGGCCCGCGACCCAGTCTTCCACCGGCCCGGCGTTCACGCCGCCACCTCTTCGGAAGACACCTCGTCCAATTCCTCCAGCCAGCCCAGCAGCGCCGCGTAGGCGGCGCCCGCCCGCTCGGGGGCGCCCCTTCCCGGCACGCCGGCCTCGGCAGCGTCGCGCAGGCGGGTGTCCACCGGGATGACGCCGCTCCAGGTCCGCGCATGCTGCGCGCGCAGAGTTTCCAGGGCGCGGCGGCCCGCGCCGGTGCGCGCGTCATACATGGTGGGGATGATGCTGAGCGGCACCTCGCGGGCCAGCGAGCGCTCGACCATCGCCAGGGTGCGCAGCATCTGCGCCAGCCCCTCCAGGGCGAGGAATTCGGTCTGCACCGGCACCAGCAGGCGCGTGCAGGCGGCCACCGCGCTGATCATCGGGATGCCCAGCGCGGGCGGGCAGTCCAGCAGCGCAAAGGCGTATTCATGGCGCACCACGTCGAGCCCGTTGCGCAGCGCGAGGCCGCTGCCGTTGAGTGGCTTGCGGCCGAGCGTGGCCAGCGCGGCCGAGCCGGGCAGCAGGTCCAGGCCGTCCGAGACGCTGCGCAGGTCACGGCGCATGACCACGGCCGGGTCCTCGCTGAACAGCGCTTCCACGCCGGCGCCGTCGCGCCGCTCGATCCGCAGCCACGAGGACAGCGAGCCTTGCGGGTCCAGGTCTACCACCAGAGCGCGCCGGCCGCGCTCGGCCAGCAGCGAGGCCAGCGCCACCGCCGTCGTGGTTTTGCCGACGCCGCCCTTGTGATTGGCGATGGCCCAGGTCTTCATGATGCGCTCTCCGTGGCCGCGTCGGCGGAAGCCCCGGCCAGCTCGCGTTCCTGCTGCCGCCCCGAGAGCACGATGAGCAGCACGCGGCGGTTCTTGCGCCGGCCCCGGCGCGTGTCGTTGTCCGCCACCGGCCGATGCTCGCCGTAACCGACCGCGGCCATGGAGGCCGGGTCCAGCCCGTAGGCCGAGAGCAGGTGGACGACGCTGGCGGCACGCGACGCGGACAGTTCCCAATTGGAGGGGAAACGGTCGGTGCTGATCGGCACGTTGTCGGTGTGGCCCTCGACCTGCAGCCGGACGCCGGCTTCGCCGAGCAGGCCGGCCAGCCTGCGGATCGCCGGCAAGGCCTGCGGCGCCACCGCGGCGCTGCCGCTGGCGAACAGGAAATTGGTGTTGATTTCCACCTCGAGCCAGTAGGAGACGCGCTGCACCCGGATGAGGTCCGCCTCGATCAGCGGCGCCATCGCGACCAGCACCTCGTCCTCCAGCCGCTCGATCACCACCCAGGAAGTGTCATCCTCCGGGGTCTCCTCCAGGCCGGACCCGTCCGCCGGCCCTGCGCCGACCGCGGGCCCGGCTCCGGCCTCCGGCACCGCCTGCGGTCCGTCGCGGGCGTCCGCGACTTCCTCGCCTTCTTCTTCTTCTGCCATGGAGCGAACCACGCCCGGGAAACCGTCCACCTCGAAGGGCACCAGGGTGCGCGGGACGCTGGTTTCCAGCTCGGCGTCGGCGCGCACCTGGAAGGCGCCCACCTGGATCGGGTTCATGGCCCGCGGCGGCCCGCGGAAGGCCGCGACCAGGGAATCGGCGACTGCCCGGTACTTGCCCTCGTTCACCGAGGAGACCGCGTACATCACGACGAAGAAGGCCAGCAACAGCGTCACGAGGTCGCCGTAGGGGATCGCCCAGGACTCGTGGTTGACGTGCTCCTCGGGTTTCTTCTTGCGTCGCATCGCTTCAGTCCGCGCCCAGGTAACCGTTCAGCTTGGTCTCGATGTTGCGCGGGTTTTCGCCGTGCGCGATCGAGACCATGCCCTCCACGAGCATCTCGCGGTAGGTCGTGTCGGCGGCCACGGCGTTCTTCAGCTTCTGGCCGACGGGCAGGAAAAAGAGGTTGGCGCTGGCAATGCCGTAGATGGTGGCGGTGAAGGCCGTGGCGATGCCGGAGCCCAGCTTGCTGGGGTCCGCCAGGTTGCCCATCACGGCGATCAGGCCCATCACGGCGCCGATGATGCCCAGCGTGGGCGCGTAGATGCCCATGCTCTCGTAGACCTTGGCGCCCTGGTTGTCCTTGGCCTCGCGGGTCATGATGTCCACCTCGAGGATGTTGCGCATCATCTCCGGCTCGCTGCCGTCGACCAGCAGCTGCAGCCCCTTGCGCAGGAACGGGTCCGGCTCTTCCTCGGCGGTGCTTTCCAGGCCCAGCAGGCCCTCCTTGCGCGCCACCTGGCTCCACGCGACGATCTTTTGCACCGCCTCCGCGGGATCGTTCGCGGGCGAGCGGATGACCCAGCTGAACATGCGCATGCCGTGCTTGAAGGCGGCCATGCGGAACTGCATCAGCGTGGCCGCCAGCGTGCCGACGATGACGATGACGAAGGCCGCCACGTTCCACAGCGCCGCCAGCCCGGTGCCCTTCAGGATGCTGCCGCCGAGGATGGCGAACAGGGCGAGGCCGATGCCCGCCATGCTGGCCACGTCCAGGCCGCCCGGCGCCGCCCGCCCGTCCGACTGCGCCTCGGCGCCCGCCCCGTCCCGCGCCTCCGGCCCCGCGCCTAAGGATTCTCCCGTCGCACTCACGAGGCTTCCCTGGCCGGCGCCGACCCGGTGTGGCGCGCCACCAGGCTGCGCGCGTCCAGGATCAGCGCGATGTTGCCGTCACCGGTGATGGTGGCGCCGGAGAAACCGGGCAGGCCTTCCAGCACGCTGCCCAGCGGCTTGATGACCACGTCTTCCTGGCCGAGCAGCTCGTCCACGACCAGCGCCGCCAGCTCGCCGGCGCCCAGGTCCACGACCACGCCGTGGTGCGCCTCGACGCGCGGCCGGTTCGGCGTGAACCAGTCGGACAGCCAGTGCAGCGGCATGGTCTCGTCGCGCACCATCACCACCTCGCGGCCCTCGATGCGGCGGGTGCGGCAGTCATCCAGTTCGAGCAACTCGCGCACGCTCGCCAGGGGCAACGCGTAGCGGCGCTCGGCCACGGTCACCAGCAGCGTGGGGAAAATAGCCAGCGTCAACGGCAGGCGGATCTCCAGGCGCGTGCCGGAACCCACCTTCGAGTCGATGGAAATGGCGCCGTTGAGCCGCGTGATGGCGGTGCGCACGACGTCCATGCCCACGCCGCGGCCGGAGACGTCGCTGACCTGCGCGCGGGTTGAAAAGCCGGCATGGAAGATCAGGTCCCAGGCCTCGGTGTCGGTGAGACGCTGTGCGGCGTCGGCGGAGTACAGCTCTTTCTCCACGGCCTTGCGCCGCAGCACTTCCGGATCCATGCCCTTGCCGTCGTCCTCGATGGCGATGACGATCGCGTTGCCTTCCTGCGCCGCCGACAGCAGCACCTGGCCGGCGCGCGGCTTGCCGGCGGCGGCGCGCTCCTCCG
This sequence comes from Gammaproteobacteria bacterium, assembly GCA_035268405.1. Classification (GTDB taxonomy): domain Bacteria; phylum Pseudomonadota; class Gammaproteobacteria; order Steroidobacterales; family XN24; genus XN24. The sequence continues at coordinate 16,597 of DATFKW010000124.1, read as the reverse complement.
GCGACTCCACTCCATGGTCCACCGCGTTGCGCACCAGGTGCACCAATGGGTCGGCCAGCACCTCGACGAGGTTCTTGTCCAGCTCGGTTTCCTCGCCTTCCAGGTGCAGTTCCACCTCCTTGCCGAGGCTGCGCGCGACGTCGCGCGCCACGCGCGGAAAGCGGCCGAACACCTTGCGGATGGGCTGCATGCGCAGCTTCATCACCGCTTCCTGCAACTCGCTGGTGATCATGTCCAGGCTGGACACCGCCTGCTCGGCGACCTCGCCCGAGCCGCGCACCCGCAGAGTGACCAGGCGGTTGCGCACCAGCACCAGTTCGCCGACCAGGTTCATCAGCGCGTCCAGCCGGCTGGTGTCCACCCGCAGGGTGGTGTCCGCGGGGGGGCCCTTGCCCGCCGGCGACGCCGCGGCCCGCGACGCGGGCGCGGGTTTTTTCGCCGCGCCGGCTTGCGCGGCCGGCTGCGGAGCGGGCGGCGCGGCCTCGGGGGCGGGCGGCGGCGCGGCGCTCCCGGCGGCGGCCGGAGTCGCACCCTGGAGCTGGTCCAGCAGGGCCTCGAACTCGTCGTCGGTGATCTCGTCGCCGGCAGCCGGCGCAATGGCCGGTTCGGGCAACGGCGCGGCGGGGGGCGGCGGCGCTGCAGCCGGGGGTTGGGCCGGGGGCGCATCCGCCGGGCGCTGGGCGTCCTCCAGTTGCTTGAGCAAGGCCGGGTCGGCCGGCGCCAGCGTCTCGCCCGCGCGCAGCGCGTCGAACATCGCCGTCACCGTGTCCACCGCCACCAGGATGGTGTCCATCAGCAGGCCGTCCAGCGCGAGCGTGCCCTGGCGCAGCCCGTTGAACACGTCCTCGGTGCGATGACAGACCTCGACCAGCGGCGTCAGGCCGAGGAAGCCCGCGCCGCCCTTGACCGTGTGGAAGCTGCGAAACAGGGCGTTGAGCAGGTCCTTGTCGTCGGGCGACTGCTCCAGCTCCATGAGTTGTTCCCCGAGCGCGTCCAGGAGTTCCCCGGCCTCGACCAGGAAGTCCTGCAGCAGCTCGTCGCCGGAATCGAGCATCATTGCGCTCCGTCAGAAACCCAGTCCGGACAGGAGATCGTCCACCTCGTCCTGGCCCCGCATCTTCTCCGCGCCCGGCGCGACGTCCTTCGCCGCCGGCGGCTCGCCGGCGCGGGCGCCGGAGCGGTGCAGCAACAGCGCCAGCTGTTTCTCGAGCTCGCCCGAGACCTCGATGACCCGGCGGATCGCCTGGCCGGTCAAGTCCTGGAAGCTCTGCGCCATGAGGATGTCGGACAACAGCTGGTGCAGGCGCTGCGCGTCCGCGCGCAACGGCTCGTCGGCCGTGTCGTGGGCGGCCAGGCGGGAAGCCAGCGGCAGGCCCTCTTCCACGGCATTGATGACGGTGTGCGCGGCCTGCTCGGTGAGCGTGAGCACCCAGCTGAGCTTCTCGCGCGCGTCCGGGATCTCGTTGGCGGCCAGTTCCGAGATGCGCGGATCCACCCGCAGTTCGGCCAGCGCGTCGTGCAGCTCGCGGGTGATGCGGCCCAGCTCTTCGCCCAGGTCGCGCATGCCGGCAACCTCGCGCGCCAGCGCGTTGGCTTCCGACTCCCTGCCGGCCTCCAGGCTAGACACCAGCAGCCGGGCCTTGGCGAGCCGTTGCCGGGCGATTTCCGCGGCGCTGCCGCCTGCCATGCCGGGGGCCGTCCCGGAACCGGCGCCGGCGGCGCTCACGAAGCCGCCTCCGCGGCCGTCGCTTCGAGGCGCGCGAAGATGCGGTCGAGCTTCTCGCGCAGGGTCTCGGCGGTGAACGGCTTGACGATATAGCCGTTCACGCCGGCCTGCGCGGCCTCCACGATCTGTTCGCGCTTGGCCTCGGCGGTCACCATCAGCACCGGCAGCGTTTTCAGCCGGTCGTCCGCCCGCACCGCCTTCAGCAGGTCGATGCCCGGCATGCCCGGCATGTTCCAGTCGGTGACCAGGAAATCGAATTCGCTCGCCTGCAGCATCGGCCAGGCGGTATTGCCGTCATCGGCTTCCTGGATGTTCTGGAAACCGATCTCGCGGAGAAGGTTCCTGATGATCCGCCGCATCGTGGAGAAGTCGTCCACCACGAGGATGCGCATGTCCTTGTTCACTCGAAACCTCCCGGGCCTCTCGCCCGTTTCGCGGCCGCGCCGCTGTTAGTCTTCATCTCCCGCGCCGGTCCAGTCGCCCATCCGGGCGCGGATGCGCGCCAGGGCCTGGCCGTGCAGCTGGCACACGCGCGACTCCGTCACGCCCAGCACTTCGCCGATCTCCCGCAGGTTCAGTTCCTGCTCGTAGTAAAGCGACATCACCAGCTGCTCGCGTTCCGGCAGGCCGCCGACCACCTCGGCCAGGTCCCGGCGGAACGCCTCCCGGTCGAATGCCTCTGCCGGCCCGATCTCCTGGCCCGGCAGGATGTCGTCGAAGCCGCCGTCCTCCTCGGTCAGGTCACCCAGGCTGAACAAGCGCGCCGCCGCCGAGTCCCGCACCATCGAGTGGTACTCGTCCAGCCCCACCTGCAGCGTCTCGGCGATCTCCTTGGCCCGCGCCTCGCGGCCGGTGTGCCCTTCGACCTCCCGGACCGCGCTCGATACCCGCCGCGCGTTCCTGTGCACCGAGCGCGGCGTCCAGTCGTTGCGCCGCACCTCGTCCAGCATCGCGCCCCGGATGCGGATGCCCGCGTAGGTCTCGAAGCTCGCGCCGTGCGAGGCTTCGTAGCCGCGGGCGGCCTCCAGCAAGCCGATGGTGCCGGACTGCACCAGGTCCTCCAGTTGCACGTTGGCGGGCAGCCTGCCTTGCAGGTGGCACGCGATCCGCTTGACCAGGCCGAGATGCTGCTCGACCAGCTGTTCGTAATCGAATTCCCTCGTTGCGGCATACATGTCAGTTCACCGCCTCGAGGCCGTCGCCCCCTGCGGGCGCGCCGGCAAGTCGTTCCAGGAAGAACTCGATGCAGCCGCTCATGCCGCGGGGCTCAGGGAGTTTATCGGCACGCCTGGCCGTTTCCTTGAATGCCCGCGCGGCCGGGCTGGACGGGTAAGCCGTGACCACCGGCGACTGCATCTGCACCGCCCGGCGCAGCAGCGGGTCCTCCGGGATCGCCCCCATCTGTTGCAGGGGGATTTCCAGGAAGCGGTCGCATACCGCCTGCAGCTTGTTGTGCAGGCGCCGGCCGTGCTGGACCGAGTCCACGCGATTTGCCACCGTGTGGAAGCGGCGCACGCCGTGATCCCGGGCCAGCACCTTGATCAGCCCGTAGGCGTCGGTCAGCGAGGACGGCTCGTCGCACACCACCACCGCCACGTCCTGGGCGGCGGCGCAGAACTGCAGCACCGACGGGCTGATGCCCGCCGCCACGTCCACCAGCAGCACGTCCACGTCCTCGGCCAGGCTGCCGAAGGCATTGATGATGCCGTTCAGCTCGGCAGGCGCGAGGTCGGCGAGCTGCGCGACGCCGGACGACGCCGGCACGATGCGCAGCCCGCCGGGCGCGGAGATCATGATCTCCTCCAGCTCGCGCTCACCGCGCAACAGGTGCGACAGGTTGTACGGCGCCTGCAGCCCGAGCAGCACGTCCACGTTGGCGAGACCCAGGTCGGCATCCAGCAGCAGCGTGCGGCGTCCCATGGCGGCGAAGGCCACTCCGAGGTTCACCGAGACGTTGGTCTTGCCGACACCGCCCTTGCCGCTGGCCACGGCGATCACCCGGACCGGTCGCGGCTGCCTGAAGGACGCCAGGCCCGAGGCCTGGCGGGCGAGGTCATGCATGCTCATGAGGCACCTCCTGGTGTGCACTCGACGCGCTGGCGGTCCAGGGCGTATCTGTCTTGTCTTTCTTGCGCCCGGGCGAGGACAGCGCGCGCGCCACCAGGTCGCGGGGCCTGGCGATCTTGATGTCTTCCGGCACCCGCTGGCCGCTGCTGACGAAAGAGATCGGCAGCTGGTGCGCCAGCGCCGTCGAAAGGGCCGGCCCCAGCCGGGTGGCCTCGTCGAGCTTGGTGAGGATGCAGCCGGCGAGCTGGTCGGCGCCGAAGGCCTCGATCACCTCTTCCATCACGTCCTGCTGCACGTTGCTCGACAGGACCAGGTGGCTCTGCAGCTCGCCCGTGCGCATCAGCGAGCGCGTCTCGTCGATCAGCCGGGCGTCGCGCTGGCCGACGCCGGCGGTGTCCACGATCACGACGCGGCGGTGGTCGAATTCCTCGAGCTGGTCGGCCAGCTCGGCCGCCGAGCGCGCGTGACGCACCGGCAAGCCCAGCAACAGCCCGTAAGAGGCCAGCTGGCGATGCGCGCCGACGCGAAAATCGTCCGTGCTGACCAGCGCGACCGCCTTGCTGCCGAAACGCCGGCAGGCCCGTGCGGCCAGCTTGGCCGCGGTGGTGGTCTTGCCCACGCCGGTCGCGCCCACCAGCGCGATGGCCTGGCTGCGCTCCAGCGGGTCGGCGGCCGCGACCGGTAGCCAGTTGGCCAGCCGGAACAATGCCTCGCGCCAGGCCCGTGCGGGCTCGGCGCCGTCGCTGGTCGCGGCCGCGATGCGCCGCGCCGTCTGCTCCTCGAAACCGCAGGCCAGGAAGCGGCGGACGATTTCCGCTCGCACCGGGTCGCGGCGGTCGTAATCGGCGGTGGCCAGCCGGGCCACCTGGTCCTGCAGGATGGCGCGCAGCGAGCGCAGCTCGTCCTGCATCGCCGACAGCATGGGGTCCTGGCTCCACTCGATGCGAGGCATGCGCCGCTCCGCGGCCCCGTTCCCGGCCGCCGACTCACGCGCCAGTGCCGGTTCGGGCCACGAAGCATGGCCGGGGGCGTCCTGCGGTGCGTCCCCCGACGGGGAGGCGTGCGCCGGCCGGGACTGGCGCGGCGTTGCCGCAGCCCCACCCGGCTCGGGGGACCGGTGGTCGCATGCCGCCGCCGTCTCATCCTCGCCGGGCCGCGCGCCGGCCCGTTCGCCGGACCAGTCGTCGTCCTGTTCGCCGGGCGGGTCGCCGGACCAGCGGCCAGCCTCATCGCCGCCGCGCTCGTCGGCGCGTTCGTCCGACGGCTTGCGCGAGCTTGTGCCGCGCGCATCGCCGAAGATGCCGTTTACCAGTTCCGCGTCGTAATCCACCGCCGCGACGATCTCGATGCCGCCGGCCGTGCTGCGCGTCGAGAGGATGACCGCATCGGGCCCCTGCTCGTCGCGCACCGTGCGGATCGCCTGGCGCATGTCGGGTGCGAAAAATCGCTTGATCTTCATGTTCGTCCTCAGTGCCTTGCAGTGCCGCTCACGCGGTTGCTGCCTGGGCCTCGGCGCCGCCGAGGGTCGCTACCACCTTCACCGGCCGGCTGTCGGGGATTTCCGTGTAGGCCAGCACATGCAGCCCGCGAACCACCGGTCTCAGCCAGCGCGCCAGCCAGGGCCGCAACTCGGCCGAAGTGACCAGCACCGCGGGTTCGCCTGCAATCTCCTGGCGTTCCGCCGCCTCGCTCGCGCCTCTCTGGAGCCTTTCCGCGAGCTGCGGCTCGATTCCGAGACCCGCCGAACCCGTTGCCTGCAAACTACGTTGCAAGACTTGTTCCAACCCCGGATCGAGCGCGATCAGAGGCAAATCTTCAGCAGAATCAGTGATTCCCTGGACGATGAAGCGGGCCAGGGCAGTGCGCACGGCGGCCGTCAGGGCGACGGGATCCTGACTCCTGGCGCCGTGATCCGCCAAAGTTTCGGCGATGGTCCGCATGTCGCGGATCGGGATGCGCTCCGACAGCAGGTTCTGCATGACCCGCAGCACCACGCCCAGGCTGAGCACCTTGGGCACCAGGTTCTCCACCAGCTTCGGGTGGCTTTGGGCGAGCCGGTCCAGCAATTGCTGGGCGTCGTCGTGGCCGAGCAGCTCGTGCGCGTGGTCGTGCAGCAGCTGGCTGAGGTGCGTGGCCACCACCGTGGCGGGATCCACCACCGTGTAGCCCATGGTCTGCGCGTGGTCGCGCTGCTCGGTGGCGATCCAGACGGCCGGCAGGCCGAAGGCGGGGTCCCTGGTCTCGGTGCCTTCCAGCCGGCCGTAGACGCGGCCCGGGTCGATGGCCAGCTGGCGGTCCGCGTGGATCTCGCCGCGCGCCGCCGGCACGCCGTTGAGCGTGATGCGGTAGCCGTTGGGCCCGAGGTCGAGGTTGTCGCGCACGTGGACCGGCGGGATGAGGAAGCCGAGTTCCTCGGACAGCTTGCGCCGCACGCCTTTCATGCGCTCCAGCAACTCGCCGCCCTGCCCGCGGTCCACCAGCGGGATCAGGCGATAGCCGACCTCCATGCCCACCGGATCCACCTGGCTGACGTCGTCCCACTGCAGGTCCCGCGGCTGGGAAGCCTCGACCGGCTCGTCCGGCAGGACCTCGACCTCCACCTGCTGCGAGCGCTTGTGCAGGAACCAGGCGGCCGTGCCCAGCGCCGCGGCGAGCGCCAGGAACACCAGGTTCGGCATCCCCGGCACCAGGCCGAGCATGCCTATGATCACCGCGGCGATGCTGATGGCGCGCGCGCTGCCGAACAGCTGGCGGATCACGTCCTGTCCCATGTCGCCGGCCGCCGACACGCGCGTCACGATGATGGCGGTGGCGGAGGACAGCAGCAGCGAGGGAATCTGGGCGGCCAGGCCGTCGCCGATGGTCAGCAGCACGTAGGTGCGGCCGGCGTCGCCGATGGCCATGTCGTGCGTGGTGGTGCCGATCACCAGGCCGCCGATGATGTTGATGAACAGGATGAGGATGCCGGCGACGGCGTCGCCGCGGACGAACTTGCTGGCGCCGTCCATGGAGCCGTAGAAATCAGCCTCGGCGGCCGTCTCGGTGCGCCTCAGGCGCGCTTCTTCCTGGGTGATCAGCCCGGAATTGAGGTCCGCGTCGATGGCCATCTGCTTGCCCGGCAGGGCGTCGAGGGTGAAGCGGGCGCTGACCTCGGACACGCGGCCGGCGCCCTTGGTGACCACCACGAAGTTGATGATGACGAGGATCGCGAAGACCACGAAGCCGACCGCGTAGTTGCCACCCACCACGAAGTCGCCGAAGGCCTCGATGACCTTGCCCGCGGCGTCGGTGCCGGCGTGCCCGTTCATCAGCACCACGCGCGTCGAGGCCACGTTCAGCGCCAGCCGCAGCAGGGTCGCCAGCAGCAGCACCGAGGGAAACACGGAGAACTCCAGCGGCCGCGGCGCGTACACGGTCATCAGGATGACCACCAGCGCCAGCGCGATGTTGAAGGTGAAGAACATGTCCAGCGCCATCGGCGGCAGCGGCAGCACGATCATCACCAGCAGGGCGATCAGCAGGACGGGCGTGCCCATCCCCGTGCGCACGAAGTTGCCCAGGCTTTGTCCGAGCTGGCTCATCAGATTCTCCGGCCGGTCTGGCGGCGGGTGAGGTGTTCGGGCACTTCCAGCCCGTCAGGCTGCGGCGGCGGGGTGCCGGCGGGCGCGCTCTTCAGCTGGTAAACCCAGGCCAGCACCCGTGCGACCGCGAGGAACAACTCCGCCGGGATCTCCTCGTCCAGGCGGGTCGTGTAATAAAGCGCGCGGGCCAGCGGCGGCGCTTCCAGGCGGGGCACGTCGTGGGCCGCGGCGATCTCGCGGATCTTCAGCGCCACCTGGTCCGCGCCCTTGGCGACCACGCGCGGCGTGGCCATGCCGTCCGGGTCGTACTTCAGCGCGACCGAGTAGTGGGTGGGGTTGCTGACGACCACGTCCGCGGGCGGCACCGCCTCCATCATGCGTCGCTGCGTCATCTCCATCTGCAGCTGGCGAATGCGGCTCTTGACCTCGGGCCGGCCGTCGGTCTCCTTCATCTCGTCGCGCACTTCCTGGCGGGTCATGCGCAGCTGCTTGTGGTGGGTCCACAGCTGGAAGGGCACGTCCACGGCGGCGATCAGCAGCATCACCGCTGACAGCACCACCAGCACCCACAGGGCCGTCTTCGCCAGTCCGGGGATGGCGAGCTCGGGCGCATTGCCGCCGGCCGCCAGCAGGTCCGGCGCGATCAGCCGCAACACCAGCAGACCGGAGCCGGTCACCACGATGAACTTGGCCAGCGTCTTGGCGAACTCCATCAGCCCGTTGGCGGAAAAGATGCGCTTCAGGCCGGCCAGCGGGTTGAGCTTCTCCAGCTTGGGCTTGATGGACTCCGCGCTGAACACCAGGCCGCCCAGCATGGCCGGCCCGATCAGCGCCGCGGCCATCACCGCCGCGAACAGCGGCAACAGCAGCAGCAGGATGGTGAAGGCCATCTCGCCGAAGACCTGCGGGATCAGCGGTGCGTCGAAAGCCAGTGCCCGCGCCGGGCTCAGGCCCTGCACCATGATCTCGACCATGCCGCGGCCTATGGGCGCGCCGAACATCAACAGCGTGGTGGCGCCCGTGAGCAGCACCGCGGTGGTGTTCAGCTCGCGCGAGCGCGCCGCCTGGCCTTTCTTTTTGGCATCCTGCAGTCGCTTGGGCGTCGGTTGCTCGGTGCGTTCCTGCGACTGGTCCTGTCCCTGTTCGGCCATCGTTTCAGCCTCCCAGCAGCCAGCCGACCAGGGTGAAGCCCTCGCCGAGCAGCAGCTCGAAACGGCCGGCCATGCCGTCCACGGTGGCCCACAGCAGCACGAAGCCCAGCATCAGGGTCATCGGGAAGCCGACCGCGAAGATGTTCAGCGAGGGCGCCGCGCGCGTGACCACGCCCATGGAAATGTTCGCCAGCAGCAGGGCGCCCACCGCCGGCAGCGCGATCATGATGGCGTGGGCGAACATCACGCTGCCCCAGTTGGCGATGGCGGCGAAGTCCTGGAAGTTGATCCCGCCGCCCATCGGCGTGTCGCTGAAACTGGTCGCCATGAAGCTCATCAGCGCGAGATGGCCGTCCAGCGCCAGGAACAGCAGCGTCGCCAGGATGGTGTACACCTGCCCGACCACCGGCACGCGCGCGCCCGAGCCCGGATCGACCATGGTGGCGAAACCCAGCCCCATGCCCAGCGCGATAGTCTCGCCCGCGATGGCCAGCGCCGCGAACACCAGCTGCAGCACGAAACCCGCCATTGCGCCGATCAGCAGTTCCCGCCCGAGCGCCAGCATCATCCTGAAGCCCAGCAGGTCCATGGCCGGCGCGGGCGGCAGCAGCGGCAGCATCATCAGCGAGAGCACCAGCGCCAGCGACACGCGCACGCGCATCGGGACGGAGCGCGCGCCGAACAGGGGCGCCGTGACCAGCATGGCCATGATGCGCGTGAAGGCGAGCATCAGGCTGGCGATCCAGGTGTTCAGCTCGTGCTGGGTGAACTGGAAGGCGGCGTCCATCGGCTCAGCCCGCGACCAGGCCGGGAATGGCCGTGATCAGGTCGCGCGTGTAGTCCACGATCAGCCCGAGCATCCAGTGGCCGCCGAAGGCCAGCACGCCCACCAGGCCGAGCAGCTTGGGGATGAAGGACAGCGTCATCTCCTGGATCTGGGTCGCCGCCTGCACCATGCCGATGATCAGGCCGAAGACCAGCGCGATCAGCAGCATCGGCGCCGCCAGCATCACCGTCACGGAGAGGGCGCCGCGCCCGATGTCCATCACCATTTCAGGCGTCATGGCTCACCCCGCCGCGAAGCTTGCGGCCAGCGTGCCCATCACCAGCGACCAGCCGTCCACCAGCACGAACAGCATGATCTTGAAGGGCAGCGAAATGATCAGCGGCGAGAGCATGACCATGCCCATGGACATGAGTACGCTCGCCACCACCAGGTCGATGATCAGGAAAGGCACCAGCAGCAGGAAGCCGATCTGGAAGGCCGTCTTCAGTTCGCTGGTGACGAAGGAAGGCACGAGCACCGAAAAGGGCACGTCGTCCGGCGTCTCGAAACTTTCGTGGCCCGCCAGGCCGGCGAACATCTCCAGGTCCGGCGCCCGCACCTGCGACATCATGAACTCGCGCACCGGGCCGCTGGCCGCCTGGATCGCCGCCGGCGCGTTCAGCGACTCCTCCAGGTAGGGCCGCGCCGCCTCCTCGTAGACCCGCTCCAGCACCGGCGACATCACGAACAGGCTGAGGAACAGCGCGAGGCCGATCAGCACCTGGTTGTTCGGCGTCTGCTGCGTGCCCATGCCCTGGCGCAGGATGGCCAGCACCACGATGATGCGGGTGAAGGAAGTCATCATGATGAGCGCCGCCGGCAGCAGGCTCAGCATGGTCATCAGGAGCAGCACCTGCAGCGTCACGGAGTACTGCTGCGTGCCGTCCTCGGCGGTGCTCACCGACAACAGCTCGAGGCCGTTGTCGGCGCCGGCCGCGGCGGGCCAGGCGAGTAGCGCCGCCAGCAGCAGCCACCCGAGGAGGTGTTGTTTCACGAGCGCGGCTCCCCTGTCCCGGTCCGCAAAGCGTCGCGCAGGCGCGCCGCGAAACCGCCGTCCGCGGCGTGAGCGGCGCCGGGCGGCGGGCTCACCGGCTCGTCCAGCACCATCAGCGTCTGGATCCGGCCCGGCGCCGCGCCCACCAGGAGTTGCTGGCCGCCCACCTCCACCAGCAGCAGTCGCTCGCGCGCGCCGATGGAGGCCGACGAGACCACGCGGATCGCGCCCGGGCCGCCGCGCTGCAGGCCGCTGAAGCGCTTCAGCAGCGCCGCCAGCCCCACGATCAGGAGCACCATCACCAGCAGGCCGGCGATCATGCGCGCAACCTGGCCGGCGCCGGCGATGCCCGGCGCGGACTGCGGCTCGGCCGCCAGCGCCAGCGCGGGCAGCAACAGCAGGACCGGCAGCATGACCAGGAAGCTTGTGCGGGGGCGCTTGCTCATGACGCTCAACGCAGCTTGCGCACGCGCTCGGCCGGACTGATGACGTCGGTCAGGCGGATGCCGTACTTCTCGTTGATGACCACGACTTCGCCGTGGGCGATGAGGGTGCCGTTGACCATCACGTCCATGGGCTCGCCCACCAGCCGGTCGAGCTCCACCACCGAGCCCTGGTTGAGCTGCAGCAGGTTGCGGATCGGCAGCCGGGTGCGGCCGATCTCCATCGCCAGCGAGACCGGGATATCCAGCACCACGTCGAGGTTCACGTCTTCGTCGCCGGGCTTGCCGGCGTCCTTCAGGGCGGCCGGCGCGACCGCGGCGCCGCCGTTACCCGCCGCGGGCGTCCCGCTGCCGTTGCCCTTGGCGGGCGCCGCGGCGGCCTCCACGCTCGCCTGTTCGGCCATGGCGGCGCCCCAGTCGTCCATGCCCGTGTCGGTCGTCTGCTCGCTCATGCTGTGCGCTCCTGGCTGATTTTCTGCTTGATATCGGCGCCGCCGGATTCGCGGCGCGCCGGTTCGATGATCTGCAGGGCGTGATAGCCCTGGGAGGCGCCGTAGCGCCCGTGAAAGGCGGGTATGCCCTCGGCGTAGAGGGTCACGCGCTCCGGCATGTCGATGGGCAGCACGTCGCCCGGCTTGAGCCGCAGCACCTCGCCCACGCTCAGCTCCACTTCCACCAGCTTGCAGCTGACCTCGACCAGGGCCAGGCGGATCTCTTCCTTGAGCGCCTTCAGCCAGCGGCCGTCGCCCTCGGAGCGGTCGCTCTGGATGCCGGCGTCGAGCAGGTCGCGGATCGGCTCGATCATCGAGTAGGGCAAGGTGAGCTGCAGCTCGCCGCCGCCGCCCTCCAGCTCCAGCTTGAAGCTGCACACCACCACCACCTCGCTGGGGCTGACGATGTTGGCGAACTGCGGGTTGACCTCGGAGTTGATGAACTCGAACTCCAGCGGCAGCACCGGCCCCCAGGCGTCCAGCAGGTCCTTGAAGGCCAGCTCCAGCACCATGCGCATTACGCGCGTCTCGGTGAGGGTGAACTCGCGCCCCTCGACCTTGGCGTGGAAGCGTCCGCCGCCGCCGAAAAAGTGGTCCACCAGGGTGAACACCAGCCGGGCATCCATCACGAACAGGGCGGTGCCGCGCAGCGGCTTGACCCGGATCATGTTGAGACTGGTCGGCACCGGCAGCGTGTGCACGTACTCGCCGAACTTCTCCAGCCGCACGCCGCCGACCGAGATCTCGGTGGAGCGGCGCAGCAGGTTGAACAGGCTGATCCTGAAGTGGCGCGCGAAGCGCTCGTTGATCATTTCCAGCGTCGGCATGCGGCCGCGCACGATCCGGTCCTGGCTGGAGAGATCGACCTCGCGGGCGACGCCGTCGTGCGCGCGCAGGTCGTCCTCCGTGTCCACCTCGCCGTTGTCCACGCCGTGCAACAGCGCGTCGATTTCGTCCTGCGATAAAAGGTCTTCTGCGCTCATGTCATTGCATCACGAAGCTGGTGAAATAAACGTCCTCGGCCACCGGGTCGCCGGTGAGCGCGGTCATCTCTGCGCGGATCACTTCCAGGGCTTCCCCCCGCAGCGCCTCCTTGCCGTCCCGCGTCAGCAGCGCCTCGTAGTCGCGCTCGCTGAACAGCGCGATCAGGGCATTGCGGATGGCCGGCACGTGGCGGTCGAGGGTCGCCTTGTCGCCGCTGTCGGGTGTCATCACCTCCAGCGAGACCTGCAGGTAGCGCAACTTGCCGCCGCCGGCGAAATTCACCACCAGCGGCGGGTCCAGCGGGATGTACTGCGCGTCGCGGCGCGCGCCCGGCTCTTCCCCGGCCGGCGCGTCGGCGTCCGCTTTGGCCGGCGCACTCTCCCCCATCTGCTGCCAGGCGAACCAGCCGCCGCCGGCGCACAGGCCCAGGACGAGCAGCAGCAGCAACCAGAGGCCGCCGCGCTTCCTGCGGGGGGCGCCGGCGGGCTCGAGCGCCTCGCCCTCGAGCTGTTCCTCGAGTTCTTCCTCGTAAAGCTCGGCCGACGGGGCTTGCGGGTCTGGCATCTGGCTCTCTCCTGGTGCGCCGGCGCATGCGGCGCGCGCGTGTTGATGTCTCCTGCACCCATGGAAGCAAGAGCCGTGCCATCAGGCACAGTCTTTTAAAAACAGTGACTTGGGGAAGCTTGCGGCGGGGCTGTCAGCTTCTTGACGCGCGCCGCGCGGGGAAGCGTCAACGCGTCCGCATGGCCTGCGGGGAGAGGCGCCGACGCGGCGCAGGGCTGCGTGGCGGCGCCGAGATCGGAAACTCTAGATAAAGCAGTCCACCAGCCCCGCACCGCCGGCTGATTCCGGGCCCTGGGAGACGGCCGGCTCGCCGTGCGCCTCGTTGCGCAGCGCCTCGTCAGCGTCGCCGGCCTGCGCGGCATTCTCGCCGTCGCCCTGGCCGGAGCCCTGGTGACCGATGTCCACGTGGTCCAGCTGCAGGCCCTCTGCCGCGAACATCTCGCGCAGCCGGGGTGCTGCCGATTCCAGCGCCTCGCGCACGGCGTTGTTGCCGGCCGCCATGCTGAGCCGCACGCCGTCGTCATCGGTGCGCACGCGCACCTCGACGGGGCCGAGGTCGGGCGGGTTCAGGCGCAGCTGGGCGACCTGGCTCTTGTTGGACACCATCCACAGCACGCGCTGGCCAACCGCCTCGCCCCAGCCGGGACGATCGGGCGCCATGGGGATCGACAGCGAGGGCGGCGTCGGCACAGCGCCGCCGGTCGTCCCACTGGCGGCCGACCCGCCGGCTGACGTTGCGGGCGCCTGCATGGCGGCGCCCGCCAGCAGCGAGGCGGGCGCCCGGGTTTCCGGGGCATCCGCGCCGGTCGCCGCCAGCGCGCGCATGAACTCGCCGCCGCCCTCACCCGGCGCCTGTGCGGGCATGCCGTGCAGCGCCCGCACCACGCCAAGCACCCGCGCGAGCGAGTTCGCTTCCAGCGACAGGCTTTGCGCTCCCGGCCCGCCTTCCGGCAGGCCGCGCGACGCGTAATCGATCGCCTGGCCGCTCGCCTGGCCGCCGGGCTGCCCGCTCGCATGGCCGGCCGGCTGAGCGGACAGTTGCGCGGCGAGTTGCGCCAGCGGCGGGTGTCCCCCGCCGGGGAGCGAAGCCGGCGTCGCCGGGACAAGCGCTTCGGTACCGCCGGGCGGCGACCCGTCCAGTTCGTAAAGCGCGCGCAGGGACTCGGGCAGGTGCGCGTACAGGTCGACCTCATGCTCGCTGTTCTCGCCGTGCTCGCCGCCCGCGCCGTGCTCGCCGTCATTGTCCGCGGTCGTCCCGGCGTCTTGCGACGGATCATCCTGCGCGTCGAGACGCGACGCTTCCGTGCCCGGCGCTTCACTGCCGGACGATGATCCCGCAGCGGGCGCGGCGTCGGCGGGCGGCAAGTTCTCGCCGTCCGGCGGCGGCGTCTTGCCGTCCGCCTGCTTTTGCGCCAGCGCGATCGAGAAACCGGACGCCGACCCGCTGTCGGCCTTGCCGCCTTTGGCGGACGCGCGCGCGCCGCTATCGCCATGGACGCCCGCGGCCTGGCGGGCGGCGTCATTCTCAACAGCCATGGGCAGCCTGGACATCATGATCGGAATCTCCGTTGCGGGGCGTGCGGGCCTCGAAGCAGGGCGCGGCGCGCTGGTGTTCGTAAAACGATTTCCTGAATACGCCTGCAAGCGCTGCAGGAAGCGTGCCATGCGCCTGCGAGCGGCCGTTCATGCGCGCCGCTGTTCACAAGGGCCGCGCCGCCGTGGCGCGGGCCGCGCATTCGTCCTGCTCGCGCTGCTCGCTGCGGCGGGCCTCGCGCTCCTCCTCGTCGCGGCAGCGCGCGACGACTTTTTCCAGGGCCTCGTGGTCCATGCGCAGCGCCAGCCAGCGGGCGCGCGCGGCCTCCAGCTCCATGCGCGCCTGCTCGACCACCTCCTGCTGGCGCTGGATCGCGCCGCTCAGCTGGGCGAGGAACAGCCGGCCGTCACGCAGCATGCCGGGCCCGCCCGGCGAGCGCTTGTTCTTCATGCCGTCCGCGTAATCGCGCCACCAGGCGCGCAGCTCGGCCAGGCGCAGTTCCTGCGCGGCGAGCGCTTCCTGCCGGCTGGCGAACTCCTTGACCCCCAGTTGCTCCTTGTGGTCCGCGATCCGGGCGATCGGCTCTATGCGGCGGCTTCGCGTCGATTCAGCCATGGCTGTCTTCCTTGTCTTGCGGCGTCACGGCCGCGGCGAGTGTCTCGAGGCTGGGGGCGAGCGATACGGCCTCGTGCATGTCCTGCGCAAGCCAGCTCTCCAGCCGTGGCTGGAAGGCCACCGCTTCGTCCAGTTGCGGGTCCGCGCCGGGCTTGTAGGCGCCCACGCTCAGCAGGTCGCGATGCTGCGACCAGGTGGCGTAGAGATGCCGGAAACGCGCGGCGGCCGCGCGGTGCTCAGGAGCACAAATGTCGTTCATCGCCCGGCTGATGGAGGCTTCGATGTCGATGGCGGGATAGCGCCCGGCCTCCGCCACGCGCCGCGACAGCACCACGTGGCCGTCCAGCACCGCGCGCGCGGCGTCGGCGATCGGGTCGTTGGTGTCGTCGCCCTCGGCGAGCACGGTGTAGAAAGCGGTGATCGAGCCGCCGCCCCGCTCGCCGTTGCCGGCGCGCTCCACCAGCTGCGGCAGGCGCGCGAACACCGAGGGCGTGTAGCCCTTGGTCGCCGGCGGCTCGCCGATCGCCAGGCCGATCTCGCGCTGCGCCTGGGCGAAGCGGGTCAGGGAATCCATCAGCAGCAGGACCTTGAGCCCCCGGTCACGAAAATACTCGGCGATGGTGGTGGCCAGCATCGCGCCGTGCAGGCGCATCAGCGGCGGATGGTCCGCCGGCGTGGCGACCACCACGGCGCGTTTCATGCCCTCCGGGCCGAGCGTTTTCTGCACGAAATCGTTCACCTCGCGGCCGCGCTCGCCGATCAGCCCCACCACCGTGACGTCCGCCTCGGTGTAGCGGGTCATCATGCCGAGCAGCACGCTCTTGCCCACGCCGCTGCCGGCGAACAGGCCCATGCGCTGGCCCCGCGCGACGGTCAGCAGGCCGTTGATGGCGCGCACGCCCACGTCCAGCGGCTCCTCCAGCGGGGCGCGCGAGAGCGGATTAACGGAGCGTCCGCGCAGCGGCATCATCGTCTCGCAGCGCAATGCCCCGCGTCCGTCCAGCGGCCGGCCGCTGCCGTCCACCACGCGGCCGAGCAGCTGCTCGCCCACCGCGGTGTTGCGCGCGCCCGACAGGGGCCGCACGCGCGCGCCGGGCGTCAGGCCCTCGATGTCGCCCACCGGCATGAGGAACACGCGCTCCCCCGCGAAGCCGACGACTTCCGCCTCGGTCAGGTTGCCGCCGCTGCCGTGAATGCAGCAGCGCCCGCCCACCGGCGCCTCGCAACCGACCGCCTCCAGGGTCAGTCCCACCATGCGCACCAGCCGCCCCTCGGCGATCAGCGGCTCGGCGCGCTCGACGCGCGCGCGACGCTCGGCCAGGGAGGCGCACAGCCGCGCATTGCGCTGTGACGGCGACGGCAGCGCGGCGGCGCTCATCAGGCGTCCGCCCCGTCGCCCTGCCGGTCGCTGCCCAGCATGCGGTCGAACACCCGGTTGATGCGCGTCTCCAGGGTCGCGTCGATGGCCGAGATGTCCGTGGAAATACGCGCGCCGCCGCGGGTGATGGCCGGATCCCGGGTGATGCGGCAGCTCGGGCCGCCGTCCTGTGCGCCCAGCAGTTCCTCGACGAGCCGTGCGTCCTCGGGGTGCAGTTGCAGCGTGATCGCGCGCTCGCCGACG
>DATFKW010000123.1:0-11562 GCA_035268405.1 Gammaproteobacteria bacterium | reverse complement strand
GTACTCCTGGCCCTGGTTGATCTTCACCCACTTCTCGCCCTGGATGACCAGGTTGCCGTTGGGCAGCACCTCGGAAACGGTGACGGTGATCGAGCCCTCGAGCTGGTTGCTCTGCGCGGCATCGCCCTCGCCGTCGAAAGATCGCGTCATGTCGAGCTGGTTGTTGAGGATCGGCACGCCGCCGGCGGTCACCGGCCGGCCGGCCAGCACCGGGTCGGTGATCTCGAGACTGCTGTCCTTGGAGGTGGCGGTGTTGGCCGACTTGCGCGCGTCGGTGCGCTCGGCCAGCCTCACCGTGAGGATGTCGCCGACGCGCCTGGCCTTGAAATCCTCGAACAGCGTCGCCGCGCTGGCCGCCTGGAAGATCGCCCCGTGGTTGTCCTCCGCCGGCAGCGGCCCCTGCGCCGGGATCGCCTGGAAGCGGCCGTCGTCGCCGCGCGCGATCGGCGGGGGCGAAGAGGCGCAACCGGCCAGGCCGAGGCCGACCAGCAGCAGGAGCGCGAGTGAGAAAGGCCTTTGCTGCGGCATGGCTAGCGCCCCAGCTGGTTGCTGACGAACTGCAGCATCTGGTCGGAGGTGGAGATCGCCTTGGAGTTGACCTCGTAGGCGCGCTGCGTCTCGATCATGTTGACCAGCTCTTCCACGGTGTTCACGTTGGAGCCTTCCAGCGTCCCCTGGATCAGGCTGCCCATGCCGTTCAACCCGGGGTTGCCGACCTGCGGCGACCCGCTGGCGGCCGTCTCCATGTAGAGGTTCTCGCCCATCGGCTGGAGGCCGGCGGGGTTGATGAAATCCGCCAGCTGCAGCGTGCCCACCTGCACCGGCGCGACCGAGCCCGGCACCGCGGCGGTGACGATGCCGTCGGCGCTGATGCTCACGCTCTGCGTGTTCTGCGGCAGCACGATGCCCGGCTGCACCTCGTAACCGCTGGCGGTGACGAAGCGGCCGTTGCTGTCCACCTTCAGGGAGCCGTCGCGCGAGTAGCCCACCGTGCCGTCCGGCGTCAGGATCTGCAGGAAGCCGCGGCCGTTGATGGCGACATCCAGCGAGTTGTCCGTCTGCACCAGGTTGCCCTGGGTGAAGTTCTTCTCGGTGGCCACCGTGCGCACGCCCGTGCCCAGCATCAGCCCCGACGGGAGCTGCGTGTCCTGGGAAGACTGCGCACCGGCCTGGCGCACGTTCTGGTAAATGAGATCCTCGAACACCGCGCGGCCTTTCTTGAAGCCGTTGGTGTTGACGTTCGCGAGGTTGTTGGAAATAACCGACATGCGCGTCTGCTGCGCGTCCAGTCCGGTCTTGGCGATCCACAGGGCGTGATTCATAACCTGTCTCCTTGGAATTCAGTCGGATCAGCTCATCCGCAGCAGCTGCGCGGACGCGCGATCTGCGTCCTCGGCGGCGCTCATCATCTTCACCTGCACCTCGAACTGGCGGGACAGCTGGATCATCTCCACCAGCGAGGACACGGTGTTCACGTTGCTGGTCTCCAGCGTCCCGGTGCGCAACAGCACGCCGGCATCGGCCGGCGGCGGCGCGTCGGGCGCCGTGCGCATCAGGCCGTCCTCGCCCCGCGCCAGCGTCGCGGGGTCGGGATTCACCAGCCGGATGCGTTCCACCACCGCCAGCGCATTGGCCGGCTGGCCCATGGGCTGGACCGTGACGGTGCCGTCGCGGCCGATCTCCAGCTGCTCGAAGGGCGGCAGCGCGATCGGGCCGCCTTCGCCCATCACCGGGTGGCCGGCGCCGTTGGTCAGCCGGCCCAGGGAATCCACGCGCAGGTCGCCGGCGCGGGTGTAGGCCTCGCCGCCGTCGGGCGCCTGCACGGCGATCCAGCCCGCGCCCTCCACCGCCACGTCCAGCGAGCGGCCGGTGGTCTGCAGCGGCCCCGGCGACAGGTCGGCGAGCCGCTCCATGCCCATCGAGTAGGCGCGCGCCGGGTGGCCCGGGCCGACCACCTCCAGCGTCTGCGCATGGTTGAGGCTCGCCTTGAAACCGGTGGTGTTGGCGTTGGCAAGGTTGTGGCTGACGCCGGCCTGCGCCTGCATCGTCTCGCGCGCGCCGGTCATCGCCAGGTAGATCATCCGGTCCATGGCTGCCTCACCGCTTAGCGGAGGTTGATGATGGTCTGGGTGACGGTGTCGGCGGTGCTGATCACCTGGGCGTTCGCCTGGAAGTTGCGCTGCGCCGTGATCAGGCCGACCAGCTGGGCCGCCAGGTCCACGTTGGAACCCTCGAGGCCGCCCGACTGGATGTCACCGAAGTTGCCGCTGCCGCCCGCGCCGAGCACCACCTCGCCTGCGGCGAACGCATCGCCCCAGGCGTTGTCGCCCAGTTTCTGCAGGCCCTGCGGGTTGGAGAAGTTGGCCAGCGCCACCTGGCCCAGCGGGTTGGACTGGCCGTTGGTGAAGCGCGCCAGCACCACGCCCGAGGCGTCGATGTCGATGCTCGACAGCCGGCCGGTGCTGTAGCCGTCCTGGTTCAGCGCGCTGACGCTGTTGGTGCTGCCGTACTGGGTCGCGCCGGTGAAGTCGAACGCGATGTCCATCGGCTGGGCGCCGTTGCCCGGGTCGTAGGCGCCGAAGCTCACCGCGCCCGACGGGCTGGCCAGCGTGCCGTCCGCAGCGAACTCGAGCAGCTGGGCGCCGCCCACCATGTTGCCGTCGATGGCGGTGTGCGCCTCCCACTGCAGGGGCCCGACGTTGCGGAAATACAGCGTGGAGGTGTGCGCCTGGCCCAGCGAGTCGTAGCTGGTCAGCGAGCTGGTGTAGGTGAAGGTTTCGGCGTCCACCGGGTCGAAAGCGGTGGCCGACAGGTCCGGCGCGTCGGCGCGCAGGTTGAGCGTGGCCGTGACCTCGGAGGTCCCACGCGGCGGCGCCTCGCTGGCATCCAGCTGCAGGTCGCTGAGCGTGCCGGTGCTGAAGCTGCTGCCGTCGGCGTTGGCCGGCGGATAGGCCTGCAGGCGCTGGCCCGAAGAGTTCACCACGAAGCCGTCGCGATCGACCGAAAAGGCCCCGTTGCGGCTGTAAACCTGGCTGCCGCCGTCGTTCAGCACGAAGAAGCCCTGGCCGTTGAGCGCCAGGTCCAGGTTGTTGCCGGTGAAATCGACATTGCCCTGGCCGAACTGCTGGGTGACGCCGGCCAGGCGCACGCCGGTGCCGATGGCGTTCGAGGCGATGCCGGTAGACGAGCGTGCGAACACGTCGGCGAACTCGGTGCGCGACTGCTTGAAGCCCGCGGTGCTGGAGTTCGCGATGTTGTTGCCGGTGACCCGAAGGTCGGCGGAGGCGGCGTTCAAGCCGCTCAAGGCGGTTCTGAAAGGCATGTTCCTGTACTCCTCGTTGGCGGCCGCCCGGGCGGTCCGCGAAAAATGGTGCGGCCGGTCAGCCGATCTGGCGGACCTTCGAGAGTTCCACTTCGCCCAGCCCGGTCACGGTCAGCGACAGGGCGCCCGAGTGCCGGTCGATGCTCACGCTCTCGACCTTGCCGCGCACCATCGCGTCCAGCGCGACGGCTTCGCCGCCCAGCTGGCCCGCGGGACGCATCGCGTAGAATCCCGGCGGCATGGGCTCGCCGTCGGCGCCGGTGCCGTCCCAGCGGAAGGACGCGCGCTCGCCCTGTCCTTCGGCCGGCACGGTCGCCACCAGGCGGCCGGACAGGTCGTAAACGCCGACGCTCAGCTCGCGCGCGCCGTCCGGGTTGTCCACGGCGCCGGTGACCTCGCCGCCCGGCACCAGCCAGGCTTCCTGCGAAGGCACCAGCACCGAGCGGCCGACCAGGCTGGCGGCCTGCAGCGTCTGGCTGGACTGCAGCGAGCCGGAAAGCCCCTGGAACGAGCTCTGCAGGTCCTGGATGCCCGACACGGTGCCGAACTGCGCCAGCTGGCCGAGGAACTCGCCGCTCTCCATCGGCTTGAAGGGATCCTGGTTGCGCAGCTGGGTCACCATCAGCTCGAGGAACTGTTCCTGGTTCAGCTCATTGGCGGATTTGTTGTCGGCCTGGGGGCTGCGGGTGAGCCCGGCGCGGTCCAGCGCGGTGATGTCTATGCCTGTCATGGTCAGCCCCGACCGAGCTGCAGCGTGCGCAGCATCAGTTCCTTGGTGGTGGAGAGCACCTCCGCGCTGCTGGCGTAGCTGCGCGAGGCGGAAATCATGTCCGTCATCTGCTCGACCGTGTTGATGGCCGGCAGGTAGATGTAGCCCTGCTCGTCGGCGAGCGGATGGCCGGGTTCGTAGCGCGCGATGGCGGGCGCCTGGCTCTGCGCGATGCCGGTCACCTGCACGCCGGCGGCGGCTTGCGCGCCCGGCGGGCTGCCGGCGCTGGCCTGCTCCAGCACGCTGGCGAACACCGGGTGACGCGCCTGGTAGACGGTCTTCGGGTCGCCGGTGGCGGCATCAGCGTTGGCCAGGTTGCTGGCGATGGTGTTGAGGCGCGTCGATTGCGCGCTCAGCGCCGAGCCGGAGATGTTGAAGATCTTGCTGAGTTCCACGGCTTACTCTCCCTTGATCGCTTTGCGCAGGCTGCTGACGCGACTGTTGATGAAGTCCAGCGACGCCTGGTAGCGGATGGCGTTCTCGGCGAAGGTGGCGTGCTCCTGCTGGCTGTCGACGGTGTTGCCGTCCAGCGAGGCATGGCTGGGCACGCGATAAAGCGCCGGCCCGGTGTCGCCCTGGCCGCCCCCCGTCTGCAGGTGGCCCGGATGCGTGGTTCTCACCCGGCCCGCGCCCTGCTCGCCGGCGGCCTGCGCGAGGGCCGCGCGGCAATCGAGGTCGCGCGCCTTGTAGCCGGGCGTGTCGGCGTTGGCGATGTTCGACGCGAGCAGCTCCATGCGCCGCGAGGCGACCTGGAGAGCCTGGGGATGGATTCCCAGGGCGCGATCGGTAATCGAACTCATGCTTGCTGTCCTCCGCACTGCCCGCAAAGGGACGGGCTCGGCGAAGATGCTGCAAACGGCGTGCCAACCCGGCTCGAAGCCAGTACTGGCGGGCTTCGCGCCAGTCCCGCAGCGGCGGACGACGATTTTTTGACGGCGTGGGCGGGGCGCCGGCCAGGCGCCGCGGCGGCAACCCGCCGGCCGGGCGGCAAGGATTTGCCGCCCGCGCGGCCTCAGGCGGGCAGCGCGAGTTCCTCGATGACGGCGGCCGCCAGCTCTTCGGGATGAAACTTGGCGAGGAACCTGTCGGCGCCGGAGTTGCGCGCGCGATCCTCGTTGGAACGGCCGCTGAGAGAAGAATGCAGCAGCACCTTGAGCCGCGCCATGCGGCCGTCCTGTCGCACCTGCGAAAGCAGTTCGTAGCCGTCCATCTCGGGCATCTCGATGTCGGAGATCAGCATGCTGACGCGCTCGTCCAGCGCGCCCAGCTCGGCCCAGCTGCGCAGCTGTTCCAGCGCCTCGCGGCCGTCGTTCTTGAGCACGCATTCCAGCCCCAGCGCGCGGATGGCCCGCTGCACCTGGCTGCGGGCGACGGAGGAGTCGTCCACCACCAGCACCGGCGCGAGATCCGCCGGCAGCCGCCGGTAGGCGCCGTCGATCATCGCCTGCGGCACCTGCGCCTCGGCGCGATCGAGCATCGCCAGCACGCGTTCCACGTCCAGGATCTCCACCATCTCGCCGTTCATGCTGGTCATGGCGGTGACGAAACCCTGCCCGCCCTTGCCCGGCGGCGCGCGCACCTCTTCCCAGCGGGTGGAGATGATGCGCTCCACGCCGCTGACCAGCATGCCCTGCTGGGAGCGGCTGAACTCGGTCAGGATCACGTAGCGGCTGGGCACGGCTTCGGTCGGCTCCTGGCCGATCGCCCGGCCGAGGTCGATCACCGGCACCGCATGGCCCCGCAGCGAAGCGATACCGGCGACGACCTCGTGGGAACCGGGCATCCGCCGCAGGGGCGGGCAGTGCACCACCTCGGTCACCTTGTAGACGTTGATGCCGTAGAGCTGCTCGTCGCCGAGCCGGAACAGCAACAGTTCCAGCGGCGGAGAGTGCGTCTCTGGCGGAGCCTTGGACAGCGACCGTGACATGCGGGTTCTCTTTGGGCGTGCGCTAGCTTTGTCGGCGCCGGCGGGCTTTTCTTGAGCCCGCGCGCTCAATACGCCCTTCAAGAAGCCGCGCGCCGCGCCGATCTTTCCAGGTCGTTGGTACGGAGATTGCATCTCCTGGTGAAACCCCTGGCTGGCCGCCGGAAAACCGGCGCCGAGGAAAACGCACCGTGCGCACATTGTTAATACGCCGCTCGAGCGCCCGCCATCGCGGCGCGGACTATAAGGCCCCGCGGGGCGTCATGCGCGTGGCTCTCGCCGCCCTGCTGGCGATCGGCATGGCGGTCCCGGCCGCGCGCGCCGCCCAGCCGGTGCAGTCTCTGCAGAGCATCGCCGCGGCCGTCAGCGCGCGGCTGCAGGCCGAGGCCGCCGCCCGCTGGCAGGACGACGGGCAGGTCGAGATCGAGATCAGCGTGAACCGGCTGGACAGCCGCCTGCGACTGCCCGCGTGTAGCAGTCCCCTGGAAACGGAACTGCCCCCCGGCGCCCGCATGATCGGCCCGGTCGCGGTCGGCGTGCGCTGCACGGCCCCCGGCTGGTCGCTGTTCGTGCCAGCGCGCGTCGGCGTCAACCGCCCGGTGGTGGTGATGGCCGTCTCGCGGGGGCGCGGCGCCACGCTGCGCGCGACCGACCTGGCCCTGGAGCGGCGCGACCTGGCCACGCTGCGGGCCGGTTACCTGACCGACCCGGACGAGGTGGCCGGTATGCAGTTGCGTCGCCCGGTGCAGGCGCGCGCCGTGCTGCACGCCGGCCTGGCCGAAGCGCCGGAGCTGGTCAGCCGTGGCGAGCGCGTCGTGCTGGAGGCGGCCGGCGGCGGCATCGCGGTGCAGGTGGAGGGCGAGGCGCTGGCGGCCGGCGCGCTCGGCGAGCGGGTGCGGGTCAGGAACCTGGCCACCCGGCGGGTCGTGGAAGGGCGAGTGGCCGGGAAGGGGCTCGTCACGATGGGGTTGCCGGGCGCCGGCCGATGAATAGCGGAAAGCGTTAAAGTTTTGACGCCCCGCGCCGATACGCTCTTCAAGAAGCCCTTTCTTGAGAGTGCGTAGTATTTGTAATGAACAGTAAAATCAACAACTTGTTTCCGCAGGGACCGCAGAACGGCCGGGCGGCGGCAAGCAATTCGCCAGCCAGGGAGGCGCCCGGGGCCCGCCGGTCCGAAGCGCCGGCGGCCCGGCCTTCGGACGAAAAGGTCACGCTGACGGAGGCCGCGCGAACGTTCGCGAGCCTGCCGATGGCCCTGTCCGCGGAGCCGGTGGTGGACGAGGCGAAAGTGAGCCAGCTGCGCGAGGCGGTGCAGGCGGGGCTTTACAAGCCCGACCCGCAGGCCATCGCGGACGCGCTGATCCGCTCCGACGAGGAACGCTGAGCACGGGAGAACGCAATGAGCGAGGGCACCGAACACGGGAGCGACCGCCGGCATGATTCGCGGTCGTTGCTGCGCTGCGCCGAGATATTCGACGGGCTGGAGGCCGCCCTGCTCGAGGAGCAGCGGGCCCTGCAGGAGCGCCAGCCGGAACCGTTGATCGAGGTGGCGGAGCGCAAGCGCGCGCTGCTGCTCGAGCTGCAGGCCGGCGCGCCGGCCCTGGCCGACCTGCCGCAAGCCGACCCCGCGCTGCGCGAGCGGCTGGAGAAAAGCTTCGAGCGCTGCCGCCAGCTCAACCAGGTCAACGGCGGCGTGGTCGCAGCGAGCCGCGGCGCCACGGAAAAGGCGCTGGCCGCGCTGCGTGGCGACAATCACGGGACCGCGCTCTACGACAGCCACGGCGACACCCGCGCAGCGGGAGGTACCCGGCCGCTCGCACAGGCCTGAACAGGAACACTCCGCAATGCTTGCGACCGGGGCACTGGCGCGCGCGCCCGCCGGCAACACCAACAACACCGAGACCGTGACGGATCCGGCGCGCATCGCCGGCCTGCTGCAGGCGAGCGTGTTTCCGCCGCTCCTCGTCAACGTGGTGCTGCCGGGCGTGCGCGCCTCCTACACCAGCGCCCTGCTGAAGGTGGACTCATGCAGCGGCCGGATCCTGCTGGACGCCCTGAGCCCGGAGGAGGGCCACGCGCGCGTCGAGCCGGGCACGCTGCTGCACGTGCACGGCAAGCTGCGCGGCGTGCAACTGGACTTCGCTACCCGCGTGCTCCGCATCGAGGGCGAAACGCGGCTGCCGGCCTACCTCGCCCGCATGCCCCGCGTGCTGCGCTATCACCAGCGGCGCAGGCATTTCCGGTTGAGCGGCAGCCAGGTGCGCCACGACAGCGTCATCGAGCTGGGCAGCGCGCAGGGCGGCCTGCAGGGGCAACTGCTGGACCTCTCCGCCAGCGGACTGAAAGCGGTGTTCCCGCGCGACCCCGGGCTGTACCGGGGCTACCTGATGACCGGCTGCCGCTTCTTCCTGTCCGGCGAGAAACACATCGACTGCCATCTCGAGTGCGTGCGCCTGCGCAGCAATCCGCGCACCGGGCAGCTGGAAGCCAGCACGCGCTTCGTCTTCGAGGACCCCCGCGACCGCCATCGCCTGGAGCGCGGGCTGCAATCGCTGCAACGCCGGCAACTGCGCGGACAGCTGCCCGGATAGCGCCCCGATTCAAGTGCGCGGCTTCGTGGCCGATATCCCCCTAGAACCCACTTGACGGGCGACCCGCACATGAAATCTCTGAAGCTACCCGCAGACATGCGCATCGGCGCGGCCGCAGCCGTGCGCGATCGACTGCTGGCCGCGCTGGAAGGCGCCGGGCCGCTGCGCCTGCATGGTCGCGAGGTGGCGCGCCTGGACGCGAGCGGCATCCAGCTGCTGGTCGCCGCCGCGGCCGAGGCCGGCCGGCGCGGGCGCGAGCTGCGGCTGGCGTCCGCGAGTGAAACGCTGGCCACCGCCGTGCAGCGGCTGGGCCTGCAGGAAACCCTCTCCCTCCCCGACAAGAAAGGCGCCGCAGGGCGCCGACCGAAGGTATAGGCACATGGCAAAAATCCTCGCCGTAGACGACTCGGCCTCGATGCGACAGATGCTGGCTTTCACGCTGCAGCACGCGGGCCACGAAGTGCGGGAGGCCGACAACGGCAAGGCCGCGCTGGACGCCGCGCAGGCCGGCGCCGTGGACCTGGTCATCTCGGACGTGAACATGCCGGTGATGGACGGCATCACGCTGGTGAAATCATTGCGCGGCCTGCCCGCCTTTCGCTTCACCCCCATCCTGCTGCTGACCACCGAGTCGTCGCCCGAGAAGAAGAGCGAAGGCAAGGCCGCCGGCGCCACCGGCTGGATCGTGAAGCCATTCAACCCGGACCAGTTGCTGGCCACGGTTCAGCGCGTGCTCGGTTAAAAGGCCAGGCCAATGACCCTTGATGTCTCCCAGTTCGTCGGCGTGTTCCTCGAAGAAAGCTTCGAAGGCCTGGACCTGATGGAGGCCGGGCTGCTGCAGTTCAACGAGGACGACCCGGAGGCGGTGAACTCGATCTTTCGGGCGGCGCACTCGATCAAGGGCGGCGCCGGCACTTTCGGCTTCCGGGAAGTGAGCGACTTCACGCATGGCGCCGAGACCCTGCTGGACCAGATCCGCCAGGGCGAGCGGCCCATGAACCGCGAGATCAGCGACACCCTGCTGTGCGCCGTGGACTGCATACGCGACATGCTGCGCGCCGCCAGCGACGGCGGCGAGGCCGACACCGCGAGGCTGCTGGAGACGCGCGCGGCCATCGAAAACCTGCTGGGGACGCCGCCGGCCGAAGCCGCAGGGCAGGACGCAGTGCAGGACGCGGAGCAGGCGGCGGCCGCGTGCGGCTGGCGCATCGTCTTCAAGCCCCACGCCGACATGATGAAGACCGGCAACGACCCGCTTCGGCTGATCGCCGAACTCGAGCGCTTCGGCCCCTTGTCGGTGAAGACACGGGCCGACGCATTGCCCTCGCTGTCCGACATGGAACCCGAGACCTGCCACCTGCACTGGGAAATCGAGCTGCAGGCCACGGCCGACGAGGCCGAGCTGCGGGCCGTGTTCGACTGGGTGGAAGACGAATGCGAGCTGCGGCTCGAGTCGCTGGGTGCGAGCTCCGACGCGCCCCTTCCGGCGCCGGCGGGGGGCAGGCCCGACACCGGCGGGACCCCGGCCGTCGCCGCCAGGCCGGCCGAGTCAGCCCGCCGCAATGATGCGAGCTCGATCCGCGTGGCCGTGGAGAAAGTGGACTCGCTGGTGAACCTGGTCGGCGAGCTGGTCATCACCCAGTCGATGCTCAACCAGGTCGGCAACGCCAACGGCGAGTTCGACGTCGCCCAGGTGGAACGCCTGCGGGAAGGCCTGGGGCAACTCGAGCGCCAGACGCGCGAGCTGCAGGAAGGCGTGATGGGCATCCGCATGCTGCCGATCAGCTTCGTTTTCAGCCGCTTCCCGCGGGTGGTCAGGGACATGGCAGGCGCGCTGGGCAAGAGCGTCGAACTGCGCATGGAGGGCGAGGAAACCGAGCTGGACAAGGGGCTGATCGAGAAGCTGGCCGACCCCCTGACGCACCTGGTGCGCAACGCCATCGACCACGGTATCGAGTCGGCCGAGCAGCGCGTGGCGGCGGGCAAGCCGGCCGCCGGGCAGATCTCGCTCAAGGCCTACCACCAGGGCGGAAATATCGTGGTCGAGGTCGCCGACGACGGCGCCGGCCTGAACAGGGAAAAACTGCTGGCCAAGGCGGCCAGCCAGGGCCTGCCCGTCAGCGACAGCATGCCTGACCGCGACGTCTGGGCGCTGATTTTCGCGGCCGGATTTTCGACCGCCGAGAAGGTGACCGACATTTCCGGGCGCGGCGTCGGCATGGACGTGGTCCGGCGCAACATCGAGGCCGTCAACGGCCGCGTGGAAATCGACTCCGCGCCGGGCCAAGGCACGCACATCATCCTGCGCCTGCCGCTGACGCTGGCGATCCTCGACGGCATGTCCGTGCACGTGGGCGACCAGACCTACATCCTGCCGCTGACCGCCATCCTGGAAAGCATCCAGCCGAGCACCGAGCAGCTCGGCACCGTAGGCGGCGTCGGCCGCGTGGTGCACCTGCGCGGCGATTACCTGCCGCTGATCGCGCTGCACGAGACCTTCGGCGTGGAGCCCAAGGCGCGCCGGCCGGAAGACGGCATCGTGATCATCACCGCCGCCAGCGACGGCCGCGCGGCGCTGCTGGTCGACGGCCTGGGCGCGCAGCACCAGGTCGTGATCAAGAGCCTGGAAACGAACTACCGCAAGGTGCCCGGCATCTCCGGCGCGACCATCATGGGCGACGGCAAGGTCGCCATGATTCTCGACGTCGACATGCTGCTGCGCCTGCGCCACATGCACTGAGCTGAGGATCCACAGATGAGCGAGGACAAGAGCCTGACGGCGGCCGTCAAAGAGGACGCGCGCGAGTACCTGACGTTCCGGCTGGGCAAGGAGGAGTACGGCCTGAACATCCTGAACGTGCAGGAGATTCGCGGCTACGACGCCGTCACCAAGATCGCCAACTCCCCGCCCTTCATCAAGGGCGTCATCAACATGCGCGGCATCATCGTGCCCATC
>DATFKW010000122.1:0-7067 GCA_035268405.1 Gammaproteobacteria bacterium | reverse complement strand
AGGCCTATGAGCGAGCCGCCGTCCTGGCCGAGCGCGACCTTGCGGAAGGAAACGCGCCCGATAGCATGGCCGCGCATCTCGGGTACTACTATACGGCCTTGCTGAGCCTGAGCTCGGAGGGCGGAAAGGGCTCGAAGCGCGGCGCCCTGGCCAAGCAGCTTGAGTCGGCGATCGACGGCGCGCGCGATCCCGACTCGCTGGCCCGGCTCGCCGCAGCCTTTGTCTTGCGAGGCGAGCTGGAGCCGGCCCGCAATCTGTATGCACGACTTACTTCCCGCTGCCAAGGATTCGGCGCCTACCCGGACCTGGCCGTATTGCGATGATCGCAACTGATGTGTCGCGCCTTGTCGCGGCGCATAATCCGGACCCCGGAACAGGAGATGCAGGATGAAAATCGCAGTGACCAGCCAGAACCGCAGAGAAGTCACCGAGCACGCAGGTCGGTGCCGGAAGTTCTGGGTGTTCGAGGCGGATGGCGAGGAGCTCATCGGTCGCGAGCTGCTCGAGCTCGCCAGGGAAGAATCCTTCCATGACAGTGCCGGCGACGCGCCCCATCCGCTCGACGGCGTCGACGTCCTGATTGCCGGCAGCATGGGCGCCGGGTTGCGACGGCGCATGGCGCGCAAGGGTATCCGCGCAGTGGTGACGGCGGAGAAGGATCCCGAACGGGCCGCGAGGCTGTGGCTCAGCGGGGCGCTGCGGCCGGTCGGCCCCACGGCCGACGAACACCACGGCGATCACGACGACGGCCGTCATCAGCACCACGGCAAAGGTTGCGGCGACGACTGCGGCCACTAGCCCGTTCTGCCGCGGCGCTGTATTACTCGACGCCCCGGGATTGCCGCGTTCGGCGGTGCAGGCGGAGGTGATCGGCCTCGTGCACCAGCAGCACCCCGGCCGCGGTCACCGCCAGCCCGACCAGGTCGGTGGTCTGCAGGGTGTCGCCGAGCACGATCCAGGCCATCAGCATGGTGACCGGCGGGCCCAGGTAGAACAGGCTGGCGACCCGCGTGGCGTCCATGCGCTCGATCAGGTGCCACATGAAGGCATAGGCGGTGAGCGAAACCGCAAAAATGAGCCAGCCGAGCACGGCGGAAAATTCCGGCGTCCAGCGCGTGGCCATGCCCTCCAGCGCGAGCGCGGGCACCGCGGCGACAAGCGCCGTCGCGAGGCACTGGTAGAACAGCGTCAGCGGCACCGGCAGGTGATCAGGCGGGCTGTAGAGGTCGATCCAGCGCTGCAGCAGGCTTGCGATGGTGAACGCGACGACCGCGCCGAACGGCACCAGGTAAGGCAGCAGCGACGGCGCCTCTTCCAGCCTGGCGCGACCCAGCACGGCGATGAGCACGCCGGTGAACCCCACCACCAGGCCGATCCAGCTGCGGGCTGAGGTGGGCTCGCCGGTCACCCGGCCCGACAAGGCGCCCACCGTCATCGGCTGCAGCGCCACCACCAGCGCCACGATGCCCGCGGGGATGCCGATCACGAGCGACAGCATCACGCTGCTCAGCCACACCCCGTGCGCGAAAATGCCGACCACCGCCGTGAGGCTGGCGGCCCTCGGGCCCGGCCAGTACAACCCCCCGCGCGCTGCCAGGTAGATCAGCAGCACGATCGTCAGCAAAGCATAGCGCCACCACAGGAGGGTGAAGACGCCCGTGTAGTCCAGCCCGTACTCCGCGCCGACGAAGCCGGAGTTCCACAGCAGCACGAAGCCGATGGCCAGCAGGACAGTGTTTCTTTGTGTGCTTTGGGGCATGGAGCAGGATCATCGGCGCCAGGGGAAACGGTCGCGGCAGCTTTTGCTGCGAGGATAGCCCAATGATAGGACAGCGGCCCGGCGGGCCGTTGCCATCTCATCGAACTGCCCACCGCGGCATCGCCTCGGGCTGCAACGCCGGTTTTCGCCTGCATGCGCGTGCTGCGGACTGCCACAGTCGCCTCGGGCGCCAAAATTCGCGACAATGACGCTTTACATGAGCTGTCGCCAGTGAGGGCCCCGCAATGAGCAATTTCGAGCAGCAGAAAGCCAAGTTCCAGACCCAGCCCGGTTTCGTCGCGGCGCTGGACCAGAGCGGCGGCAGCACGCCCAAGGCCCTCCGGCTGTACGGCGTCCCCGAGACGGCCTACAGCAACGACAAGGAGATGATGGACCTGATCCACGAAATGCGGACACGGATCATCACCAGCCCCGCTTTCGACGGCGATCGCATCCTCGCCGCGATCCTGTTCGAGGACACCATGGACCGCGAGATCGAGGGAAAGCCGACTGCCGAGTACCTGTGGGAAGTCAAGAAAGTGGTGCCGATCCTGAAGGTGGACAAGGGCCTGGCGGACGAGGCCGACGGCGTGCAGCTGATGAAGCCCATCCCGGGCCTGGGCGAACTGCTCGACAGGGCGAAATCGAAGGGCATTTTCGGCACGAAGATGCGCTCCGTCATCAAGCAGGCCAGCCCGAGCGGCGTCAAGGCGATCGTGGACCAGCAGTTCGAGATCGGCCGCCAGATCGTGGCCGCCGGCCTGGTGCCGATCATTGAGCCCGAGGTGGACATCCATTGCCCGGCGAAGGCCGAGGCGGAAGACCTGCTCAAGGCCGAGATCACGAAGCAGCTGGACGCGCTCCCCGAGGGCGAACTGGTGATGCTCAAGCTCACGCTGCCCGAGAAGGACAACCTCTACGCCGAATGCATCGCGCATCCGCGCGTGCTCAAGGTGGTGGCGCTCTCGGGTGGCTATTCGCGCGATGAGGCCAACGAGCGCCTGGCTCGCCAGCACGACATGGTGGCCAGCTTCTCGCGCGCGCTCACCGAGGGTCTCTCGGCGCAGCAGAGCGACGAGGAATTCAACGCCATGCTGGACGCCTCCATCGAGAGCATCTACCAGGCGTCCAAGACCTGAGCCCCGGACCCTGAGCGCTAGATGATGTGCAGGCTGATGGCCTTGAGGACCGCACGCGTGCGGTCCCGGGCCTCCAGCTTGGCGAGAATATCCGACACATAGTTCTTCACTGTTCCCTCGGCGAGGAACAGGGAGCGAGCGATCTCGCGGTTCGAGTAGCCGCCCGCCATCAGGCGCAGCACCGCCAGCTCGCGAACGGAGAAAGACTCCCCGGGGCTATGCGGCTGGCCGCCTTCAAGCCGCTCGCGAAACGGCGCCGTCGGCACGGGTTGCAACCAGGTCTCGCCCCGCACCGCGCACAGGACGGCGGCGGCCAGGTCCTCGGGCGAGGCGTCTTTCAGCAGGAAACCGCAGGCGCCGGCCTCGACGGCCGCTTCGAGCAGGCCGTCCTCGTCGAAAGTCGTCAGCAATATCACGGGCGTCGCGTGCGCCTGTCTGATCCGCTTGCACAGCGCCATGCCGTCCATGCCCGGCATGCGTATGTCCGTGACTACGACGTCGACTGGCGTGGTGGCGAGTTCCGCCAGCATGTGCGCGCCGTCGGCGGCCTCTACGAGAACCGCAAAGCCGTCGATATCGTTGAGCACCGCCTTGAGACCCTGGCGCACCAGCGCCTGGTCGTCGGCGAGCCCGATCCGCACGCTCATGCCGGCAGCTCGCGCGGCAGGGTGACGCGCAGGCCCAGCCCGCCGCGCGGAGACCGCTGCATATCCATTTCACCGCCCAGCGCCTCGATGCGCTCGCGCATGCCGGTCAGCCCGTTGCCGGGCGACAGCGGCCACTGCACGCGGCCGTCGTCGTCGACGCGCAACTCGATGTCATCGCCCGCGCTGCCCAGCACCAGCCAGGCCTTGCGGGCGGCGCCATGCCGAGCCGCGTTGGTCAGCGCCTCCTGGGCGACGCGCAGCAGCGCTTCCGCCTGCTCGGCGCGCGGCACGCGGCTGCCGGATTCCACCGCGATCTCGACTTCAGGGCGAGGCAGCGGCCGGGCCAGGCGGTGGAGCGACTCGCGCAGATCCAGGCCATCGTTGCTGCGCAGGTGCTTCACGAGGCCGCGCAGGTCTTCGAGCAGTTCGTCCACCAGTTGCGTGCTGACGGCGAGTTCCTCCCGGCCGGCAGAATGGCTTTCTCTGCCAAGGGAGCGAAGATTCAGCTTCAGGGCGGTCAACTTGTGGCCGGCCAGGTCGTGCAGCTCGCGCGACAGGCGCAGTCTTTCCTGGTCGCGGGCGGTTTCTTCTAGCAGCGAGCGCGTCGCGAGCAGGTCCGCGTTGACCGTCCGGAGCTCGTCGGCCATGTTCTCCGCACGCCTGGCATAACGCATGGTCAGGCCGGCGAAAGCCTGGAACCCGCCCCACGCCATCATGATGGTCAATGCGGCCTGCAGGCTCATGCCCCAGCGCCAGGTCATGATCGAGAACAGCGCCCCGTTCAGTAGCGCCAGCAGGGCCAGCTCGACGCGCGTGGAGAATCGCAGCGTGAAGGTCGCCACGAACAGCACCATCAGGATGCCGGTGCTGCCGCTGCGGCCGAGCCCGAACAGGAAAAAGATCGCCAGCAGCTGGCCGATGTAACCCAGGTCACGCGGTAGCCGGCCGGCCCGGCCTTCGCAAGCGACCGACACGATGAAAGACAGCATGAACAGGATCAGCCCGGCGCGTGCGGGCCAGGCCAGGGCGGGATTTTGCGCACTGAGCTGCCCGACGCTCGTCAGCCAGACCGCCCCCCATGCGACCACCGCCGCCGCGAGCAGCGGCCACGCGAGAGCGTCCCCTCGTGTTGCGCGATCCAGCGATGAGCGCATGCCTGTCATCTTGCGGGCAGATTGACCCGCGCTTCGGCTCAGGACAAGCCCCGGGCCTCAAAAGGTGACTTTCGGCACCCCGGCGAGATGACCATCGGCACCTGCCCCCGGGCGCCGCCGATGTCATTGTTGCCGCTACTACGGGGAGGAACTGCGATGAACCTGATGACACTGGCCCTGCCCATTCACGTTGCGGCCGGCACCGTTGCGCTGGCGGCCTTCTGGTTTGCGGCCCTGGCGCGCAAGGGCAGCCGGCCCCACGTGCTTGCCGGGCGCACCTACCTGGTCGCGATGCTGGCCATCATTATTTCCGGCATTCCGCTGGTTGCCCGTTTTGCAGCCGAGGGCGCCATGGTGTTCGCGGCGTTCTTCGGCTACCTGCTGTTGCTGGTGTCGTTCACCTGCTGGACCGCGTGGCGCGCAGTGCGGGACAGGAAACGCCCGGAGCGCTATACGGGATCGGCGTACTGGCTGTTGCTGGGGCTGGTGGCCTGCAGCGGCGCGGCCGTCGTCGTGCTCGGCCTGGGCCGCGGGTCTGCGATTCTCGCCGCCTTCGGCGCAATCGGTCCGTTGCTGAGCGTCGGCGGGATGCGCATCAGGCGGCGCATCCGGAACGACCGCCTCTGGTGGCTCAAGGAGCATTTCGGCGCGATGATCGGCAACGGGGTCGCGACCCACGTGGCTTTCATGTCGATCGGGCTCCGCTCCCTGGTGCCCGGTGCGGACCCGGCGCTGCTGAATTATCTCGCCTGGTTCGGGCCGCTGTCGGTCGCGCTGGTCGCGGGATGGTGGCTGAACCGCCGTTATGCCGGCGTGGCCCCGTGATACGGCCTGTTGACCCGGCCTATTGATCCAGTATGTGACCTGAGGGCACACTTGTCGCGCAGTGCCTGCGCGCGGGT
This sequence comes from Gammaproteobacteria bacterium, assembly GCA_035268405.1. Classification (GTDB taxonomy): domain Bacteria; phylum Pseudomonadota; class Gammaproteobacteria; order Steroidobacterales; family XN24; genus XN24. Next base: position 1,466 of record DATFKW010000122.1, on the reverse strand, counting down.
GTAGTTCAATGGTAGAACAGTAGCTTCCCAAGCTACGAACGTGGGTTCGATTCCCATCACCCGCTCCACTTCGCTAGCTGCTGTGGCTCCCACGGAGATCGTCATGAAAGTCGCCGTCACCAGCCAGAACCGCAAGGAAGTGACCGAGCGCGCCGTGCTGTGGGTGGCCGGAGAGCTCAGCCCGGCGACCCCGCCGGACGGTGGCGGCGAGCACGGTTGCGCCGACTGCGACTGAGTCCGTCACGCAGGATCTCGCGCGCTGCGTTCCTCCCCGGCAACCCGGTGACGCCGCCACCCGGGTGGGCGCCGGAACCGCACAGGTACAAGCCGGGCACGGCGCCGCGATAGTCGGCCTGGCCGAGCAGCGGCCGCGCGCTGAACAACTGGTCGAGGCCCAGCGCGCCATGAAAGATGTCGCCGCCCAGCAGGCCGTACTCGCGCTCGAGATCCAGCGGCGAGAGGAGGCGGCGTCCGAGAATGCTGGCGGCGAAGTTAGGCGCATGACGGTTCACCGTGGCGATCGCCAGGTCGGCGAAGGTTTCCCGGTGGCTGTCCCAGCCGCCGTCGGGCGCGGGATTGACGTGCTGGCAGAACAGGCTGGCGACATGTTGTCCCGGCGGCGCCAGGCTGTCGTCCAGCGCAGATGAAATCACCATTTCCACGACCGGTTGGCGCGCCCAGCCCGGGTTGTGCTCGCGCGAGCGGGCGTCGAAGTAGGCCCGCTCGAAATAGGGCAGCGAGTCGCCGATCAGGATCCCGCTGGCATGGTGGGGCTGTAGTTCGATGCCTGGCGCGGCGCGGAAATCCGGCAGTTCGGCGAGCGCCAGGTTGATGCGGAAAGTCCCCGAGCCGCAGCGGTAACGGCCAAAGCGTTCCAGGACGTCCGGATCCAGGTCGGCCGGGTCGAACATCTGCGTGTACAACAGCTTCGGGTTGACGCCGGCGACCACCCGGCCAGCGCGCAGCACGCTGCCGTCTGCCAGTACGACGCCCGTGGCGTGGCCGTCCCTGACCTCGATGCGCTCGACGGCGGTGTTGCAGCGAATGTCCACGCCGCGGCTGCGCGCTTCGGCGGCGATGGCCTCGCTGATGGCGCCCATGCCGCCGATGGCGTGGCCCCACGCGCCGGACTTGCCGTTTACTTCGCCGAACACGTGATGCAGCAGCACATAGGCCGTGCCGGGCGTGTAAGGACTGGCGAAATTCCCGACGATGGCGTCCCAGCCGAGCACGGCCTTGAGAGGGTCGGACTCGAACCAGTCGTCAAGCAGGTCCCCGGCGCTCTTGGTGAACAGATCCAGCAGGTCGCGTCGGCCCTGCATGTCGAGACCTTTCAGTTGTCTCGCCACCGACCACGACGCCAGCCAGTCGGCCATGACGAACCGGTCGGACACGTTCGGCGGCGTCTCGCCGGCGAGCGCGCGCAGCACGACGACCACCCGTTCCAGCATCGCCACCCACGCCGG
>DATFKW010000121.1:0-3716 GCA_035268405.1 Gammaproteobacteria bacterium | reverse complement strand
GACTGCGTGCCGACGATGCCGTCGCTTTCCTTCATGTCTCCACTCCAAGGGCGCGCCGCACTTCGCGGCCCATGTCGGCCGGTTCCACGCTGCGCGTGATGTCGGGGATCACCGCCACAGGGGGGGCGGCCGCGCGGATGGCGCGCGACAGCTGCGCGGCCGGCACATGCCCGGCCAGCGCGGCGGTGATCATGACCGGCCCGCCGTGTCGCCCGCCTTGTCCGATCGCCTCGGCGAACACCGCGGCGGCGTCCTCGGGCGGCGTCACCAGCGGCCGCAGGCCCGCGAGCCGGAAGCCCGCAGCCGTGAGGCGGTCGGCGATGACGATCGGCTGAGTCATCACGCTAACTGATTGAGAATCAGGATCGCCACGATCAGGCCGTAGATGGCGACGCCTTCCGCGAGGCCGACGATGACCAGCACGCGGCCCATCAGCTCGGGCTTCTCGGCCAGCGCGCCGACCGCGGCGCTGCCCACCTGGGCCACGGCATAGCCGGCGGCGGCCGCCGACAGGCCGGCCGAGGCGGCGGCGGAGATGAAGGCCCATTTCAGGACCACCGGATCCAGCGCTTCGCCGGCGATGACGGCGGCGTCCTGCGCGCCGGCGACCCCGGCGGTGAACAGCAGGTAGGTGGCGGTGAGCACGACGCAGACGGTGACGGCCGTCATGGCCACGACAATGTACATCCCGAGTCTCATGTGGAACTCCTTCCGGTGGGTCGGATGGCGGTGCCCGGGCCGGTCAGCGGGCGAAGCTGGCGGCCCTCGGCGGTAAGAAAACGAATAAAGAACTCGAACAGCAGCAGGCGGGTGGTCTGGATGCCGACGATCAGGCCTTCCAGCGCGATGATCAGCGCGTTGCCCAGGATCATGACGACCAGCCACGCGATGCCGCCGCCGGTGGCCTCGGCCATGCCGATGATGGCGGCCGACAGGCCGGCGTGGGCGAGGGCGAAGGCGCCCACGCGCACGAAAGACACGGTGTTCACGCCCAGCTGCAGCATGCTCTCGACCAGCTCGCCCAGCGCCTTGGGAATCTCGATCAGCTTGTGCTCCGAGGTGAGTACCATGCCGAGCACGAACCAGGCGAAGCCCAGCCACATGAAATTCAGCAGCTCGGGGCGCAGGAAGGCGCCCACCGCGCCCAGGTAGGCGACCAGCAGCCCGCCGCGCGTCGCCAGCCAGAAGGCGAACAGGCGCCGCCAGAACGCACCCAGCGCGTCCAGCAGCAGGCCGGTGGTCAGCACCACCACGCCCAGTCCGAGCGCCAGCGCCATCACTTCGGTGGGATGATTGATGGGATGCATCCACAGGGCGGGGATCAACTCTTCGTTGGCGAAGATACTGCCGAACAGGAAGCCGAACACGATGGCCGAGGCGCCGTAGGGGATCAGCAGGCCGAACACGGGCACGCGCTTGTGCAGCCACAGGCCGAGCGCGAGCAGCACCGCGCCCTGGCCGACGTCGCCGAACATGAAGCCGAACATCAGCGGCGCCACCAGTGCGACGATGCGGCTGGGATCGGCCTCGCCGGCGCCGGGCGTGCCCAAAAGCGAGGGGAACAGCTCGAAGGGCTTCACCCAGCGCGGGTTGTGCATCACCACCGGACTCACCGCGCCCTCCGGCGGCGGCTTGTAGCGCAGCAGGTGGCGCACGTTGCCGCGCTCCAGCGCCTCGTTGATCTCGTGGCCGTCGAGGTCGCTGGTCCAGCCGGTGACCCAGGCGAAATGCTCGGTGACCGGCAGCGAGGGCGCGTGGCCGGCGAACCATTCCATCAGCGCCATGGTGCCGAGCGCGCGCTTGAGCTGGTGGCGCTCTTCCAGCGCGGCCAGCTTTTCGCCGACTTGCTCGCGACTCTTTTGCACCTCGCGGTGGCGCTCGCCGACTTGCTCGCGCGCCTCGGCGGGGTCGGCCGGCAGCCACTCGGGCAGTTCGACGCGGCGCGCCTTGAGCGCCGACATCTGGCGGTCCAGGCCCTCCAGCTGCGCCAGCGGGCCGGCGGCCAGCAGGTGCGCGGCGCCCTCGGCGCTCGCGTAGGTCTCAGTGATCACGGAGGTCGGCAGCGACTGTGGCACGGTGCGCGGCGGCAGGCGGTAGATGCGCGCGCCCAGCAGCGGGCCGGCCGCCGCCAGGCGGTGCAGGTCCGGCAAGCGGATGCCCGGCGCGTCCAGCGCTTCGGCCAGCTCGCCCAGTCGCGCGGCCTCGATCTCGAGGCGCTCGCCCTCGGCAATCAGGGGATCGGCGTCATCGACCCAGGCCTGCAGCCGCTCCAGCGCGTCGTGCATCGCGCTCACCGGCTCGAGCGCTTCCTCGACGGGCGGCACTTCGCCCTCGGGCCACCAGTGCCCGTAGCGGCGCGACAGCTCGCCCCAGGTCTCCAGCGTCTTGTGCAGGCCCGGCAGCTCCAGCGCGTGTTCCGGCTGGCTGTGGGTCTGAAGTTCCACCGCATGGGTGTCGGCCAGGCACTCGAGCGCCTTGGTGAGCTCGTCGCGCGGCGTGAGCAGCTCGAACCAGCGGGCGGCCTGCGGTCTTATGCCCATGAGCGACCCTCCGCGCGGCCCGGCAGCAGCTGCCGCGTGACGACGCCGGCGCGCAGTCGTTCCAGCTCCAGCCCGTCCAGCGCGAGGTGCGCGAACAGCGCGACGGCAGTGCCGGCGCCGTAGCGGAAATGGCGCAGGAGGCGCCCTGCGAGGGCGTTGCGCAATGCGCGCCCGTCGTCTTGCTCGCTCGCGCGCATCGCCTCGACGTGGGTTTGGACCTGCTCGAGCACCTGGTCCAGGCGGCGGCGTTCCTCACCGCTGGCGCGGCCGCAGTAGCCGGCCCCCGGCAGGCGCCGGCGCCATTCGTCGATCCATGCGCGGACGACAGGGGAGGCCGTGGCGGGGGCTTCGCTGCGGCCGCGGCGGGCGGAGTTCCTGGAGTAAGCGGTCTCGCTGGTGCCGGTGGCCGTGTTGGCGGTCGGATCGGCCGCCAGCAGCGGGGCGAGCGGCTGCTCGGAGAGCGCGTCGCGCAGGCGCGCCTCGTCCTCGAAGGCGAACTCGCGCGTCACCGGGTCGGCGCGCATCCACGGCGGCACGCGCTCGCCGTTGAGCAGGTGCGAGACCGCGGGGAGTTCCGGCAGCCAGCGCAGCCACTCGACCGCGGCGCGCCAGTCTTCCGGCGACCATGCGGCGACGGTGTCCACCGCCTCGCGCCAGGCGGCGCGCAGCTGGCGCTCGATGGCCTCGGGCGGCATCTCGTGGTTGATCTCGCCGAGCCAGCGCTTCAGGGCGGTGCGACGCACGGCTTCCAGGTAATGGGAAAGGTCCGCGCTGCTTTCGGCGAGGCGCCAGTCGTCGCCGGACGGGCGATCGCCGTGGCGGGCCTGCAACCGTGCCTGCAGGTAGGCGAGGCGGGGGTCTTCAGCCATCGCCCCGCCGGGTCAGTTGCCTTGCGAGGCGCTCCACCGCGCGTGCCAGCATCTCCCGGTCGGCGGCATCGAGCTCGGTGCGCACGGCGTCCTGTGCGGCGTCCTTGCGGAGGCTTTCGATGCGCTCGCGGACGCGCTGATCGCAGTGGTTATGAAGCCGGGAAATGCGCTGGTTGGCGCGGCGCCGGATGCGGCGCGCATCTTCCCGCGCGGCCTCGAGAGTTTCCTCGGCCGTCTTGCGGCAGGCTTCCATGGCCTGCCGTGCCGTCGTCTCCGCGGCGAGCACATCGTCGATCGCGGCGGCGGC
>DATFKW010000120.1:0-2371 GCA_035268405.1 Gammaproteobacteria bacterium | reverse complement strand
CCATGTGCGCCAGCGCGGCGCACACGCTGTAGCCCACCGCCCCCAGCCAGCGGCCGGCCAGCCGCCGCGCGAGCCACAGCACCAGCAGGGCGGCGACGGCGCCGCCCGCGCTGAGGATGAAGGTGGGGCTCAGGAAGGTGCCCACCAGCAGGCTGCCGGCCAGCACGCGCAGGCCGGCCACCCAGGCCGCCGTGTACCAGCCGTAGCGCAGCAGTACCACCACCGTGATGACGTTCGCCAGGCCGGGCTTCACGCCCGGCAGCGGGCTGGGCAGGGTCGCCTCCAGGATGTGGATGGCGATCGCCAGCGCCGCGAAGCCGGCGATCAGCCGGTCGTCGCGAGCGTCGGCGGCGGGGCTGGCCGCGGGATCGGCGGCTGGGCTGGCGGCCGCTCCGCCGGCGGCCGCGTCAGAAGGCGAAGGCATCGAACTCCCGCTCGCCGCCGCCCACCTCGAGCACCACGCCGTTCGGCAGGCAGGCCGCCACCTGGCCGCTGCGCGACAGCCAGCCGGCGTGGACGCACAGGCGGCCGACGCAGGGCGAGTCGGTAAAGCGCACCTCGCCGTCGCGCAGCTCGATGCGGCTCTCGCCCAGCCGGCCGCGCACTGCGACCGTCGCGTCACGGTCCAGCGGCAGGCGCTGCGCGTGGCCGCCCGCGGCGCTCACCTCGGCATACTCGGCGGGCCCGGCGTCCTGCCACAGCGCCGCCCACGCAGCGCCCACCAGCAGCGCCGCCGCCGTCACCACCACCAGGTCGCCGCCGCGCAGCAGGCTCACGGCAGCGTCCGCACGCGAGCCGCGCCGCCCTGCGCCTCGTCGGTGAACCAGGCGCGCGGCGCCATCGCCGGGGTGAGCTCCACGTCGCCGTCGTCCAGGAACACCAGCACGGCCTCCAGGTCCATCGCCGCGGCCACCGCCGGCCAGTCGCGCGGGCCGGCGACCATCAGCGCGGTGGCGGCCGCGTCGGCCCAGCCGGCGTCGTGGTGCAGCACGGTGACCGAGCGGATGCCCTCGGCCGGATAGCCGCTGCGGGGGTCCAGCACGTGGTGGTAGCGCTCGCCCTGGTGGTCGAAGAAGCGTTCGTAGTCGCCCGAGGTGAACACCGCCTCGTCGTCCTCGATCTCCAGCGCGGCGGCTGCGGTGGCCGGGTCGTCGGCGTCGCGGATGCCGATGCGCCAGGGCCGCTCGCCGCGCCGGCCGATGGCGCGCAGGTCGCCGCCGGCGTTGACGATGGCGTGCTCGATGCCGCGCGCGCGCAACAGCTCGACGCCGCGGTCCACCGCCACGCCCTTGAAGAAGCCGCCCAGGTCCAGCTGCACGCCGGCCGGGCCGGCCAGGCTGCCGTCGTCCTGCAGCAGCGCGGGCAGCGTCACTGCGTCCTCCAGCCACGCGCGCACGGCGCTCGCGGGCGGCGGCGCCTCCGGCACGGTGTCCTCGGCGGAGAAGCCCCACAGCGCCACCAGCCGGCCCATGGCGGGCTGGAACAGGCCGCCGCTGGCGCGGCTGAGGGCGGCCGCCCGGCGCAGCAGCGGCTCCAGGTCGGGGTCCGGCCGCGCCTGCCCGTCCGCCGCCAGCGACCGGTTGAGCTCGCCCAGCGCGCCTTCGCCCCGCGGGTGCCATGCCAGGTGCAGCTTGTGGAACAGTTCTTCGACCTCGCGCGCGGCGGCTTCGCCCTCGTCCTGCGGCACGCCCCAGGTGGTGACCTCCACCAGCGTGCCCATCGCCATGAAGCGATGGCGCGTCTCGACCTCGCGCTCGCCCGGGCCGCAGCCGGCCAGCAGCAGCGCCGCGCCGGCGATGACCAGCACCGCGCCGCGGACGAACAGCTCCGCGCGCGCTGCCCTCACCGCGCCTCCAGCCGCCGCTCGATGGCGTCGAACAGCCCGCGGCAGATGTTGCCGCCGTAGAGCTGGTCGAGTTCGCGCACGCCGGTCGGGCTGGTGACGTTGATCTCGGTGAGCCGGTCGCCGATCACGTCCAGCCCGGCGAACAGGATGCCCTTGTCGCGCAGCACCGGGCCCACCCGGGCGCAGATCTCGCGCTCGCGCGGCGTCAGTTCGCGGCCCTCGCCGCGGGCGCCCGCCGCCAGGTTGCCGCGGTTCTCGCCCTCGGCCGGGATGCGCGCCAGCGCGTACTCGTAGGGCTCGCCGTCCACCAGCAGGATGCGCCGGTCGCCGCCCGCGACGATCTCCGGCACGTAGCGCTGGATCATGGCATAGCGCTGGTCGTGGTCGGTGAGCGTCTCGAGGATCACGCCGGTGTTGGGGTCGCCCGGGCGGAGCACGAAAATGGAGCGCCCGCCCATGCCGTCCAGCGGCTTCACCACGGCGGCGCCGTAGCGCTCGACGAAGCGGCGCATGTCTTTCATCGAG
>DATFKW010000119.1:0-34692 GCA_035268405.1 Gammaproteobacteria bacterium | reverse complement strand
GCCAGCAGCGTGGTAAAGGACTTGAACACCCATGCCGGCGCACCGAAGTTGTCCAGCAGCACATCGGCCACCTGCAACAGCAGCCAGCAGACGACCACGTAGGCCGCGCCCACGCGAAAAACATTCCGCCGCCTGAGTTCGCCGAACAGCGTCATGGCATCATGATCCTGCTCAGGCGGCGAGGCATTCGCCCGTGTCCTTCTCCGCCGAAAACCGCATGCGGCAACTCCGATTTGCTAGAACGTCCGGCCACGGTTTCGCCGCGCGGCCACGCACAGGTTCTCGATTCTACGCATTTTTACCTATATTCTTCACTTCGTTCGAGTTTTTTGCGTCAGCGCTTTACTTAAGACATTTCGCAACTACGGAAGCAGCCCGGGGAGGCCCAATGGCCCGCGTCCACGAAGTACTGGTCATTGGCAGCGGCTTTGGCGGCAGCGTCGCGGCAGCCCGGCTTGCTGAAGCGGGTGTGGACGTCACCTTGCTGGAGCGCGGCCCGTGGCGCGATACGCTGCCGGTACAGTCCATGGGCATTCCGAACCGCATTCGTTATCCCGCGGGTCGGCAAGTGTTCTCGCGCGGCCTCAAGCGGATCAACAGCCGCTTCCTGCCCCGTGGCGGGATCTCGCTTTCACGCTACGGCCTGTTCGAGTTTTTTTCCGCGGGCGACGTGACTGCAATCTGCTCGTCGGGCGTCGGCGGCGGCAGCCACGTTTACACGGCGCTGAACGACCGTCCGCGCGTGCCGAATTACTGGGACGGGCACCACCCGGAGGTTTCCGCTGACGCGATGGAAACGCATTACCAGCGGGTGCTGGCGGAGATGGGCGGCCGCGCGCCGAGGCTCGAGGACGCCATTCCGAATTTCACCGCGCAGCGCTATCGGGAATCCCTGCAGCTGACCGCCGGCGACGCGCTGGAGCGCCCGCTTTACGGCCTGCAGTTCCCGGAAACGCCGGGAACCAGTCGCGAAATCGACTGGGGGGAAGGCATCCGGCGGCGCGAGGCCGACTGGAAGGACGGCGGGCTGCTGGGCTCGCGCTTCGGCACCAAGACGACGCTGGACTTCGCCCTGCTCGCCCCGGCCATGCGTCGCGGCCTGCGCGTGCTGGACCTGCACGAGGCGATCTCCGTGCATCTCTGCCGCCAGACCCATACGGCGCGTTATTGCGTACAGGCGCGCAACCATTACACCGGCCGGGTCGAGCCCTTCTATGCCGAGCACGTGGTGCTCGCCGCCGGGACCATGAACACGCTGCGGCTGTTGCTGGTCAGCCGCGACGAGGCGCGCGGGCTGGACGGCATGCCGTCACTGGGACAGCGCTTCGGCACCAACGGCGACAGCTTTGCATGGTGGTCGCTGCAGCAGGCCGAGGCCGACTTCAGCCGCGGTCTGCCGTGTCACGGCCCGGTGGCCCCGCGCGAGAAACAGCGTCCCGATGATCCCCTGGTGACGGAACTGGGCCTGGTCGGCATCGACGGCATTCCGCTGCCGCGGCCGCTGCGCCGTCGCCTGCGACGCGGCGTCCTGTTGCTGGCGAACGGCGCGGATCGCGCCGACGGCAGCGTGCAGCTGCGCCACGGTCGTTTGCGCGTCCGCTACGACCGGGACGCCAGCCCGGTATTCGAGCGCGCCGAGACGCTCTTCAGGCGCCTTGCCGAAATTTCCGGCAAGCCCGTGCAGCCGCGCCGGCGGCCGCTCACCATCCATCCGTTGGGCGGCGCCGTGCTCGGCCCCGACGAAAGCGGCGGCCTGGTGGACGGCAGCGGCCAGGTGCACGGCTTTCCCGGCCTGTTCGTGGCGGATGGCGCGGCACTGCCGGCGTCTCCCGGCGGACCGCCCGCCATGTCGATCGCCGCGTGGTCCAGCTGGGTGGCCACCCGTTTCCTCGAGGCGCGCGCATGAAGCACTCGGCACGACTGCATCGACAGCCGGTCCCGCGGCGGCTCCTGGTCCTCGACGCCATCGGGGCGGCGCTGCTGGCCGTGGGTGTGCTCGAGCTGCTGCAGACGGGCCCGCAGCTGCTGCCGGAGGCCTTGCGCTCCACCCGCGTCGCCGTGGTCCTGGTGGTGCTCGGGGTGCTGCTGATGCTGGCGCTGCCCGCCTGGCTGCTGCAACGCCATCGCCGTCGGCCCCGCGGCGGCAAGGAGACGCGGTCATGAATCGCAACATGCGCCGCTACCGCGTGCTGGACGTGTTCACGGAGAGCGCTTACGGCGGCAACCCGCTGGCCATCCTGCCGGAAGCCGAAGGCCTGAGCGAACACCAGATGCAGCAGATCGCGCGCGAGTTCAACCTCTCCGAAACGGCCTTCGTGCGGCCGCCGCGCAATCGCGGCGAAACGCACCGGCTGCGCGTCTTCACGCCCACCTGCGAGCTGCCGTTCGCGGGACATCCCACCATCGGCGCCGCGCTGGCGCTGGCCGATGAAGGCTGGGACAAGGACGAACTGGTGTTCGGCGAGGGCATCGGCCCGGTGCGGGTCAGCCTGCGCCGGCATAAGCAGCAGCGCAGCGCCTGGCTGTGGGCCGCGAAGATGCCGGAAACCGGGCCGCCGCCGCCGCCGACGGATGCGCTCGCCGCCATGCTGTCACTGCGTCCCACCGACATACTCGCCGGCGCCTGGGGGCCCGCCGCGGTGTCGGCCGGTATTCCCTATCTCGTGGTGCCGGTGCGCGACGCCGACACGCTGGCGCGAGCACGGCTGCAGGTGGACCGCTGGCGAGAGATTCTCAAGGACTGGTGGGCGAGCAATGTCTACCTGGCAGCGCCGCTGGAAGGTCACGGCGGGACGCGTTACCGCACTCGGATGTTCGCGCCCGCGCTCGGCTTCCTCGAGGATCCCGCCACGGGTTCCGCGGCCACGGCCTTCCCCGGCTGGCTGGTGCCTCGCATGGGTACGCGCGACGGTATCCTGACCATCGGCATCGAACAGGGCATCGACCTGGGGCGGCCGAGCACGCTGATGGTGGAGGTGGAGCTGGCCGAGGGCGCCATCACAGCAGTGCGGGTGGGCGGCACCGCAGTGGCCGTCGCCGAGGGCATGCTGCGCATCCCGGCCTGATGACCCCTGCCATGAACTACGAGCTCGCCGTCGTCATTCTCGGGCTGGCTTTTCTCGCCGCCGCGGCCCTGCCCCGCTTCCTGCGGGGCACGCCCATCTCGCTGCCCATGGTCTATGTCGCAGTGGGGATCGCACTGCCGATGACTTTCGGCGACACGCCGCGCATCGACCCCGTGCGATACGGGCTGGCGACCGAGCGATTGACGGAATTGGCGGTGATCATTTCGCTGATGAGCGCCGGGCTGAAGATCGACCGCCCGGTGGGCTGGACCCGGTGGGCGTCTACCTGGCGGCTGCTGGGCATCACCATGCCGCTGTCCATTGCCGCGCTCGCCCTGGGCGGCGTGTGGCTGCTCGGGCTGCCGCTCGCCGTGGCGATCCTGCTCGGCGCGGTGATCGCCCCCACCGATCCCGTGCTGGCCGCCAGCGTGCAGGTCGGCCGGCCCGGGCAGGGCCAGGAAGAAGAGTCGCGCTTCGGGCTCACCAGCGAGGCCGGCCTGAATGACGGCCTCGCCTTTCCCTTCGTCAACCTGGCGATCGTGGTGGCCGCGGCCGGCGTGACCACGGATGCCATGACGCAGTGGCTGCTGGTCGACTTGTTGTGGAAAATCGCCGCCGGCGTGGCGGCCGGGGTCGTCATCGGTTACGGCATCGGCGTGCTGGTCTTCAGGTTGTGCCAGCCCGGCCCGGTCGGCGACGGTTTCGTGGCGATCGCGCTCACCCTGGTGGCCTATGGCGGCGCGGAACTGATCCACGGCTACGGCTTCATCAGCGTATTCGTGGCGGCGCTGGCCTTTCGCCGCTACGAGTACGACCACGATTATCATCTCGCTTTGCACGATTTCTCGGAACAGGTGGAAACCCTGCTCATGGCCGTGCTGCTGATGCTGTTCGGCGCCGCCATCACCGAAGGCCTGTTCCTGCCGCTGGATTCCGCGGGCGTCCTCCTCGGGCTGGGCTTTCTCCTGCTGGTGCGCCCCCTGGCCGGCATGCTGGGACTGGCCGGCGCCGACGCCACCCTCTCGCAGCGCGCCACCATGGCGGTGTTCGGCATCCGCGGCATCGGCGCTTTCTATTACCTCGCCCATGCCCTCAACCACGGCCAATTCGACGAAGAGCAGGCGCGCCTCCTGTGGGCCGTGGCCGGTTTCATCGTGCTGGCCTCGGTGGTGCTGCACGGCACCACGGCGGCGCGCGTGATGCGGCGAGAAGGCTAGGCCGGCTCGGTGCAGCCGATACAGCGCGTGCTCAGCGGGTCGGCCTCCAGTCTTCGCGGATCGATCTCCTCCCCGCAGAGGAAGCAATGACCGTAGTCCCCGGCGTCGATGCGGCGCAGGGCGCCCTCGACGCCGACGAGCTGGCGGGCGCGCCGGCGCGCCGTTTCCTGCGCCATCGCCTGCGCTTGCAGCGCGTCCATGCGGGACAGGCGGCCGACGCGCGCCTGGTCGAGCTCCACGGGCCGCGAGTCCTCCGCGGAGGACTCCGCCATGCCCTGCAACTCGGCCCGCAGCGCGAGCAGGCGTCCGCGGAAATGTTCCAGCTGTGCGCTATCCATCATGCCCGCCAAGATACAGAAAAATCCCGGCCCGGTCGGGTCGCCGTTTGTCCGCGGCCGGGACCGCGGCCATAATCGCCGCCATGCCGGATCTCGACCCTATCGTGCTGTTCTTCATATTCGGGCTCGTCGCGGGCCTGATGCGCTCGGAGCTGCGCCTGCCGACGGCGGTCTACGAGTTGTTGAGCGTCGTGCTCCTGCTCGCCATCGGCCTGAAAGGCGGGGTCGAGCTGGCGAAGCAGTCGCCGGGCTCGCTGCTGCCGCAGATGATCGCCGTCATCCTGATGGGCCTGGCCCTGCCGCTGGCCGCTTACCCGGCGTTGCGGGCGCTGGGCCGGCTGACCCGCGTGGACGCCGCGGCCATCGCCGCGCATTACGGCTCGGTGAGCGTCGGCACCTACGCGGTGGCCGTCGCCTGGCTGGTCTCGCGCGAGATCGCCTTCGAGGCCTACATGCCGCTGATGCTGGTGCTGCTGGAAATGCCCGCCATCCTCGTCGGCATCATGCTGGCGCGCGGAATCTCCGCGGAAACCAACTGGAGACTGCTGGCCCGCGAGGTGTTTCTCGGCAAGAGCATCGTGCTGCTGCTCGGCGGCCTGCTGATCGGCTGGGCCGCCGGCCCGGTGGCGCTGGAGCCCGTCTCGGCGCTGTTCTTCGACCTGTTTCCCGGCGTGCTCGCGCTGTTCCTGCTGGAGATGGGCCTGGTAGCCGCGGGCCAGTTCGGCAGCCTGCGGCGTCACGGTTTTTTCCTGGTCGGCTTCGGCATACTGTTTCCCCTGTTCGGGGCCGCCGTGGGCGGCACGCTGGGCTGGCTGCTCGGACTGTCGATCGGCGGCACCATGCTGCTGGCGACGCTGGCCGCCAGCGCGTCGTACATTGCCGTCCCCGCGGCCATGCGCATTGCGCTGCCGGCCGCCAACCCGGCCTTGTCGCTGACCGCGTCGCTGGGCGTGACCTTTCCGTTCAACATTCTCGTCGGCATCCCGATCTACCAGCGGCTTGCCGAGTTCCTGCACGGTCCCGGAGTCTGAGATGCGCACCGATGATCGAAAGCTGGTCACGATAGTCACCGAGGCCGCCCTGGAGCGGCACCTGGCGGATGATCTCAAGCGCCTGGGGGCGCACGGCTATACCGTCAGCGACGCCCGCGGAGAAGGCAGCCGGGGCGTGCGCGCCGCACGCTGGGACGCCAGCAGCAACATCCGCGTGGAAGTCATCTGCGATGACGCCACCGCCGAGAAAATCGCCGCGCACCTGCGGGCGCACTATTACGACCACTACGCCATGGTCATGTACTTCAGCGACGTGGGCGTGCTGCGCCCGGAGAAGTTCTAAGCGAGCAGCCGCGGGTCGAGCTCGTCCAGGCTGTTGCAGCCCAGCTGCCCCAGCACGCGATCGATCTCGGCCTGCAGGATCCCGATGGCGTGCCGGGCCCCGGGCTCGCCGCCGGCCGCCAGCCCGTACAGCGTGGCGGCGCCGATCATCACCGCGTCCGCGCCCAGCGCCACGGCCTTGACCACGTCCGCGCCGCGCCGGAAACCGCTGTCGATGAGCACCGCGCAGCGCCCGCCCACGGCTTCCGCCACCTCCGGCAGGACCTCCATGGGCGAAATGCAGCCGTCGAGCTGGCGGCCGCCATGATTGCTCAACACGATCCCGTCGCAACCCGCATCGACCGCCCGCCGGGCGTCGTCGGCGTGCAATATGCCCTTGACCAGCAGCTTGCCCGGCCAGGACCCGCGCAGCCACTCCAGGTCCTTCCAGTCCAGGTCGGGAACCAGCAGGCGCGGCAGGTGCGCGACGCCAGCGCGCGCGCTGCTGGCTTCCGGGGGCAGGAAGCCGGCGAGGTTTTCGAAGCGCGGAAATCCGCGCGGCAGCGTCACGCCGGCCAGCCAGCGCGGGTGGCGCGCGGCGTCCAGCATGTTGCGCAAGGTGAGCTTGCCCGGGCCGCGGTAATTGCGCTTGTCCCATTCGCGAAAGCCGAACACGTTCGCGTCGGTGGTCAGGACCAGCGCCTCGTAACCGGATTCCCGGGCGCGCGCGACGATGTCGCGGGCGATGGCGCGATCGCCGAGCAGGTAGAGCTGCATCCACAGGCGACCATCGATCTCCGCGGCAAGCTTTTCCAGCCGCACGTTAGAGAAGGTGCTGAGGCAAAAGGGGATGCCGGACGCAGCGGCCGCGCGGGCCAGCGCGGTATCGCCGTCGCGGTGCTGGATGCCGTTCATCGCCGTGGGCGCGACCACCAGCGGGCTGCTGCTCTCCCGCCCGAACAGCCTTGCGCGCTGCTGCCGCGCCGTGGTGTCGACCAGGGCCCTGGGCACGAAGCGCAAGCCTTCGAACGCCTCGCGGTTACGGCGCAGCGTCAGCTCGTCCTCCGCGCCGCACTCCACGTACTCGAAGGCAAAATGCGGCACGCGCCGTCGCGCCACGCCGCGCAACTCCGCAATCGAGATCGCGCGCCGGAAGTCCCGACCGCCGTAAAGCTTGCGTTCAAGCGCCATGGGGGCATCTTAACCGTCCGCGCCTTGCCGGGGCGTTCCCGCGGGTGGAATAATCGTCGCCAGCCACAAAAGGAATTTGCGCCTTGTCATATCAACGCCTCGGCAGCCTCGCAGTTGCTGCATCCGCCGCGCTGCTGTTCTCGGGCTGCGCGCAATCGGTCAAGGTCGCTTCCGAGTGGCACGGTGAACGGAGCGGGCTGCCCGCCGACAAGGCGCTGGTGATCGCCGTGACGCCCGATCTGAACAGCCGGCGGCGTTTCGAGGACCTCGTGGCACAGCGCGTGAGCGGGGAACAGACCCGGGCCTGGGCCAGCAGCAGGAAGATGGACACGCAGGCCCCGTTGCGCCGCGAAACTGTGCAGGAGGCTGTCGACAGGACGGGCGCCCGGCTCGTGATCGTGACCCGCCTGGTGAACGCCGACCTCGACGTGCGCGAGGCCGGCGAGCCCGGCAGCATCAGGGCGAGACGCAGGTACGACACGCCGCTGGATTTCTTTCGCTATGACTACGAGATCACCGAGCGGGATATCTACCTCGTGCCCACCGCCGCCGTCAGCCTTTCCACCGACGTCTACGATGTGCGGAGCGGTACGCTGCTCTACAGCGTGGACACGGTCATTCCGCCGCGGGAAACGCGCCTGGAGATCATGAGCGAGGCGGCCCGCGCCGTCGCGGACCGCCTGCGCCGGGACGGGCTGATCCGCTGACGGGCGTCAGTCCCGCCCGGGACGCAGCATGAACCAGGTGGGCACGCCCAGCACTTCGTGGCGCGTTTCGACGGCGAAGGCGAAACGCTCGAAGAAAGGCAGATTTTCTTCCTTGTCGTTCTCGAGGTAAGCCGCCATCCCTTCCCCGTCCATCTGCTCGCAGCAATCCCGCAACAGGATGCTGCCCAGTCCCGTGCGTTGCAGCTGCGAGTCGATCGCGATCGGACCGAAGTGCCAGTGCTCCACGGCGCTGTCGGTCTTCGCCCAGTCCTCCAGCCACGCCTGCACACGCCGGGACTGGGCCAGGCCGCTGCCCAGCAGCAGCGTGGACGCGGCGGTCAGCTTGCCGGTGAGCGTGGAGGGGCAGCGGCCGGGCGGCAACATGCCCGCGACACCCGCCAGCTTGCCGCCACGAAACAGCCCGAGCACGATCCCCCGGCTGAGCTGGTGCCCCAGCACGGCCGTGAACATGGCATGCAGTGCCGCTTCGCGGCGCGCGGCATCGCGGCCGAAGGCCGTGACATGGATGGGATTGTCGAGCATCGCGCGCGCGACCAGGTCGACGGCCTCGGCCATGTCGCCGTGTTCCAGCGCGCGCGTCTTGATCGACATGCTTCTACTCACACCCTCATCCTAGGACATTATGCAAAGCATCGTGATCTCCAGACCCGGCGGTTATGACGCCCTCCGGCTGGTCGAGCAGCCCGAGCCCGAGCCCGGGCCCGGCGAGGTCGTCATTGCCTGCGAGGCCTGCGGCGTCAATTACGCCGACGGCATCATCCGGATGGGACTCTATGCTTCGGCGAAAAAGCTGCATGGCTATCCCATCACGCCGGGATTCGAGGTGGCCGGCCGAGTCGCCGCGGTGGGGCCGGGCGTCGACGGCCGGGTCCCGGGCGAGCCGGTGATCGGGCTCACCCTGTTCAATGGTTATGCCGACCGGCTGAAGCTGCCCGCCGAGGGCGTTTTCGCGCGGCCGGCGCGGCTCGACAGCCTGCAGGCCGCCACGGTGCCCACCGTGTTCCTCACCGCGTGGTGGATGGTCCACCGCCAGGTCCATCCGGTGCCGGGCGAGACCTGGCTGGTGCATTCGGCCGCCGGCGGCGTCGGCTCGGCCCTGCTCCAGCTGGCCAGGCTCGCCGGCGTGCGGGCGATCGGCGTCGTGGGCGCGCCGCACAAGCGTGAGCACGCCCTGGCGATGGGCGCCGATGAAGTCGTCGACAAGTCCCGCGCCTCGCCCTGGCCCGAGCTGGAGCGCCTCGCGCCGGAGGGCTTCCATGCCGTGTTCGACGCCAACGGCGTGGGCACGCTGCGCCAGAGTTACGCGCATCTTGCGCCCACCGGCAAGCTGGTGGTTTACGGCTTTCACAGCATGCTGCCGCGCGGCGGACGGCCCAACCCGCTCACGCTGGCCCGCGACTGGCTGCGCACGCCGCGCTTCAATCCCCTGCGTATGACCCAGGAAAACCGCAGCGTGCTTGCCGCGAACCTCAGCTTCCTGCAGTCCCATGCGCCCAGCCTGCGCGCCGGCATGCTGTGGCTGCTGGAGCGCTTTGCCGACGGCCGCCTGCGGCCTCTGCCCGTGGAGAGTTATCCCCTGGCGGAAGCCGCCAAAGCGCAGCAAAGGCTCGAATCCGGGCAAACCATCGGTAAACTGGCGCTGATCCCACAGGAGGCGGCCAGATGAACCCAGGCGAGGCGCTATATACCGAGGACGCTTATCGGCGCAGCTGCAAAGCCACCGTGACCGCGGCGGACGCCGAGGGCGTGATGCTCGACCGGACGGTGTTCTATCCCCTGGGCGGCGGCCAGCCCGGCGACACCGGTCTCCTGCGGGCGGCCGACGGCAGGGCATGGCGCGTGACGGACACGCGCAGGGGGGACGGCGGCCATATCCGGCACCTGCTGGAAGGCGACGCGAGTGCGCCCGAGCCCGGTCTCGAGGTCGAGGCGACCCTCGACTGGGACCGCCGCTATGCCCACATGCGCATGCACACCTGCCTGCATTTGCTGGGCGCGGTGTTGCGCTACGGCGTCACCGGGGGACAGGTGGGCGCGGCGAAGAGCCGGCTGGATTTCGACACCCGCGAGGACATCGACAAGGCCCGCGTCACCGACGCGCTCAACGCCCTGGTGCGCGCCAATCACCCGGTCCGTTCCCGCTGGATCACCGGCGAGGAACTCGACGCCCGGCCCGACCTGGTGCGCACGCTGTCGGTGCAGCCGCCGCGCGGCGCGGGACAGATCCGGCTCCTTGAAATCCCGGGCGTGGATCTGCAACCCTGTGGCGGCACGCACGTCGCCGCCACCGGCGAAATCGGCGCCGTCACCGTCGCCAAGGTCGAGAACAAGGGCAAGCGCAACAAGCGCGTGGCGATCGCGTTTTCCTAGAACAACAACTTCCCAGAGAGGCAAGCTGCATGCAGAACACCGTGGTGGTGCATTTCCCCGACGGGACGCTCCTGAAGGGCGTCACCAACAACTTCTTTCCCAACAAGGACAAGTTCCACCTGGCGGACAAGGACACCGGTGAGATACGGGAAGTGCCGCTGTCGGACCTCAAGGCGGTGTTCTTCGTCAAGGACTTCGCGGGCGATCCCGACTACCGGGAGCAGAGCGACACGGAGCGCGCCGGGCTCGGCAAGAAAATCCAGGTGGACTTCAGCGACGGCGAAACGCTCACCGGCTACTCGCAGGGTTTTTCGCCGGCCCGCAAGGGCTTCTTCGTGTTCCCCGCCGACCCGCAAAGCAACAACGACCGGATCTTCGTCCTGACCGCGGCCACCACGGCGGTCCGGTTCATCTGACGCTTCGCGATCCGCCGAGCCGCCGCCGGATGATGGCGGCCGCCTCCAGGGCCCATGCCCGGTAGGCCGGCGGGCCGGGATGAAAACCGTCGCTGGCCATGTAGCCCGGATCGAGCGGGAAGCGCGGCCGGACGACTTCGCAGGCGGGATCCTCCGCCGCCAGCGCCTCCAGCAGGCCGTTGAACAACCGCGCCCGGCGGCCCAGGCACCAGCGCAGCGGCTGCGGCAGGGCGGGAAAACGATGCACCGGCGGGAGGCTTGTCAGGAGTACGAGCCGCAGCCCGAAACGCGACTTGAGCAGCGCGATCAGCCGGCGCTGCTGCGCCATGAACTCCCGCGAGCGCGTGCCGCCGGTGAGATCGTTGACGCCGGTGGACAGCAGGGCCACGTCGAAACGGCTGGCGGGCACGGATTCCAGGCGCCGGATCACATCCGCGGTCTTGCGGCCCGTGCGTGCGCTCAGCATCCACGAGACCGAAAAATCCGCCGCCAGCGCCTCCACTACCCTGCCCGACAAGCCTTCCTGCTGGGTTGCGGCGCCCACGCCCTCGGCCGCGGAATCTCCCGCGATCAACAGGCGCAAGCCCGGCCCCTCGCCGGCGGCGCCCTCGCGCGGCCCCGCGCCCGCCGGCAGGCGCGGCGTCACGCGCCGGACCCGCAGGCCTTGCACGATAAGCAGGGGGGCGAGCGCGAAGGTGATGATGCGATCGAACACGGGCGATTTCGTTGCGATGTGTGCCGGTGCTAGAGTGCCGGACTGGCGATAAAAAGGCGATACGATGTCGCGGGTTCATGTCATCCACGAGAACGACGCATGGGTCGAGCCGCTGCGCCGCGCCTTTGCGGAACAGGGCGTCCCCTACGCCGAGTGGTTCGTGGACGGCGGCACGCTGGACCTCGCGAGCCCGCCGCCGCCCGGCGTCTTCTACAACCGGATGAGCGCCTCCTCGCACACGCGCGGCCACCGCTTCGCAGCGGAATTCACCGCCCCGCTGCTGGCGTGGCTGCGCGCCCACGGGCGGCGGATCGTCAACGGCCCGCGGGCCCTGCAGCTCGAGCTTTCCAAGCTGGAGCAATACCTCGCCTTGCGCGCCGCCGGCGTGCCCGTTCCCCGGACGCTGGCCGCCAGCGGCGACCGGCAGGTTCTCGAGGCGGCGCGTTCGCTCGGGCGCCAGCCCTTCATTTTCAAGCCAAACCGCGGCGGCAAGGGACTGGGCGTGCGGCTGTTCGAGAGCGTGGCAGAACTGGAAAATTACCTGTCCGGCCAGCCGGAGCGCTCCTTGGACGGCATCGAACTGCTGCAGGAATACATCCGCCCGGCAGACGGGGTGATCAGCCGCATGGAATTCATCGGCGGAGAGTTTTTCTACCGGGTGGAAGTGGACAGCTCGGGCGGCTTTGAGCTGTGCCCGGCGGACGGCTGCGAGGCGGGGGACGCCTTCTGCCCCGCGCCCGGCGAGCAGCCGCGTAACAAGTTCCGGCTCGCCGAAACCGCGCCGGACGCCGCGCTGGTCGGCAAACTGGAGCGTTTTTTCGCCGCGAACGACGCCGAGATCGCCGCGGCCGAGTACGTGGAAGATGCCGCCGGGCGGCGCTTTGTCTACGACGTCAACATGAACACCAACTACAACCAGCAGGCGGAACGGGAGGCGGGCAACACGCGGCGCGGCATGCACCGGGTGGCCGAATTCCTGGGCGCCGAACTGCGCAGAGCGGCGGCATGAACGAAGGCGATTTCGAAGACCTGAGCCCGCGGCTGGCCGAGTTTGCCGCGGAGCGCGACTGGGACCAGTTCCATTCTCCGAAAAATCTCGCCATGGCGCTTGCCGCGGAAGTGGGCGAGCTGCTGGAGCACCTCCAGTGGCTGAGCGAGGCGCAGAGCGAGGCCTTGACGGACAAGAGTCGCGCGGAGATCGCCCTGGAGCTGGCCGACATCCAGCTTTACCTGGTGCGCCTGGCGGACAAGCTCGACGTGGACCTGGTGGCCGCGGCCCACCGCAAGATCGGCATCAATGCCAGCAAGTACCCCGCCGACAAGGCCCGCGGGCACGCGCGCAAGTACACGGAGCTCTAGGCCGGCTGCCGACGGCCGGTCGCGGCCAGGCGCCACAGCAGCCACGCAAGCGGCCGCAGCAGGAAGCGCAACAGCAGCAGCAGCGGGAAAAGCAGCAGGGCCCAGCCCGCCACCAGTGCCGGGAAGGCCGGCAAGCCGATCCGCTCGCCCGCCCAGCTGAAGACCGAGTTCAGCACGCTGGGATGGCGGACCGCCACGTAGGCCAGCACCAGCGGCGCGCCGTAAGCCGCCAGCCGCATGCCCACCGCGCTGCCGCGCCACAGGCCCGCGCCGACCGCCGCGGCACGCCGGGAATAGCTCATCGCTCGCGCGCCGCCCGCGCCCCGGGTGGCGGCCGCGCCCAAGCGCAGCACCTTCACCGCGCTCACCATAATCGCCAGGTCCAGCACGGCCGGCCAGATGTCGCCCGCCTCGATATCCTCGCCGCGGCGCCAGCGCTCTTCCAGGCGGCGGGTGCCGCTCGTGAAGAAACCCGTCAGGCCCTCGAGTGCGCGCTCGGTCTGTACCCAGCCGACCTCGCCGTCGACACCGACCACGAACTGGCCCAGGAAATCGTGTCCTTCAGCGTGGATGAAAAGTATGGCGTAACGGCCTCTTTCCACCGGGTCCAGTCCCGGCGGGCCGGCGCCCTCGGGCCCGGCTTCGGCCGGCGCCGCCGGCGAAACCGTTTCTGTCCCGCGCAGGTCTTCCCAGGCCTCCAGCATCGATTGCCAGGCATCCTCGAAACCGCGCATCACCCGGACCGAGCGGATGTCGGTCTCCAGGAAGTAGTGGACCGGCGGAATGACGTGCTCGCCATGCTCTCTCAGGACTTCCCGGAACAGCGGCTCGTCGCCGTAAAGCTCGAGAACCCGGCCCGCCATCCGCGGATAACGATGCAGGGCGGCCCAGGCCTTCAGCCCCAGCAGCGGATCTTCTTCCTGCATGTAATCGACGAAGCGGGCCTGTAACTCGACGGGCTGGTGGCGCAGGCCGCGGGCGAGCTCGGGCGGCAGCTGCTCCACCTGCAGGCGCACCAGTCGCTCCTCGATCGGCATGTGCGTCGCGCGCGAGGCGATCAGCAGGGCGGCTGCCAGCGAAACGGCAGCGATGAACAAAAGGCGGTTCAGTGACATCGTTTCCCGTGGAGTGGCAGCGGGATGAGGCGCAATGTAACGCAATCCGGTCGCGCACGGACATGCGTCACGAGTGCGTCAATGGCCGGGCACCCCGGGCGGCGGACCCAGCGGCGTGGGCAACAGGCTGGCCGGCGAGACGCACCGGGCGAGGCTGCGCCCCTGCCGCGCCACGCGGATGGTGAACTCGTCGTCACGGAACACTGCATCCACGTCGTAGGTCGCGCCCGCCTCGACCTCGAAGCTCAACTGGCAGCTGCCCTGCAGATTCTCCCGGGCGGCCCGCAGGCGCAGCTCCAGGGGACCCGGCGGCACGGCAAAACGCGGCCGGGTCCAGTGCCGCGGCCGCGCCCTGCCGTTGAACTCCAGCGGCGCAAGAAATACGCCGGCAAACCATTGCGCCTCCTGCGAGGGAAACGACAGTGTAGCGTGCGGCTCCAGGGGGCCGGGTTCCTCGAAACGCGTCGCGCAGGCGGCAAGCAGGATCGCGGCCCCTACCGCCGGCAACAGCGCGCGGAGCGGGCGGTGCAAATGCGACAGCCGCTTAATCCGCCAGTACCTTTTCGCAGGAAATGCCGGCGCCCCCCTGCAGCCGATTGCCATCGACTTCCATATCCACGGGCGCCAGCGTCGGGATCGCGATGCTCAGCGTGCCGTTCCGGCTGACATAAGTCGCCTCGCGCACGCCCGCAGCCGTGGTCACCAGCGCCCGGCCGTCCTCCTCCAGGACAATGCGCTGCCACGGCCCCTTGCAGGCGTATACGGTGCGTGAAGGTTCGCCCTCGCAGCCCTGGAGCCCAACGGCCAGCAACAGCAACAGCAATACGGGGATCGTTCTCATGAATACCTCCTCCCCGGCGATACGCCGCCGGGAACACTCAAAGCATATACGCCTGGAAGGCGATCATCGCCGCGAAGGCCAGCGTCACCGCCACCCCGACGGCGGATGCGGAGGCGTCCTCGAGGGCATCCGGAACCAGCTCGGAAAAAATCATCCAGATCATGGCACCGGCCGCCAGCCCCAGCCCGACCGGCAGCAGGGGCTGGAAGAACATGACGAAGAGGAAGGCCGGCACGGCCATCAGCGGCTGCGGCAGGCTGGTGAAAATACTCCACGCACCCGCCTTCCATACCGCCGTGCCGCGCGGGATGAGCACCAGGCTGATCGCCAGCCCTTCCGGGATGTTGTGCACCGCGATCGCGAAGGTGATGAAGGTCCCGAGCTGCTCGCCGCCGCCATAGGAGACGCCGACACCCACGCCCTCCGCGAAGGAGTGCGCTGTCATGACGCCCAGGATGAGCAGGGCCTTGCGCGCATTCGCCCCGCTCAGGTCCGCCACGTCCACGGCGTCCTTGCGCTCGATCAGCCTGTTGGCGACGAAGATCAAGGCCAGCCCGAGCAGGATGCCGGCCAGCGTCCGGCCCAGGTTCAGCTGCGAGCCTTCCTGGATCAAGCCGTGGCTTGCCGCCAGCATCAGTCCCGCGGCGGCCGCGTTCGCCATGGCCAGCCAGTAGCGACTGAACTCGCGCGTGAACATGAAAGGCAGCGCGCCCAGGCCCGTCGCAACCGCCGTGAGCGCGGCCGCGAAGAGCACCGTCCATACATTGATCTCGAACACCGGCCGCTCCCCCGGAAATCAGGCCGACGGGCACGGGATGGCGAACCAGAAAGTGCTGCCCTCGCCGGGCTCGCTCTCGAAGCCGACCTCGCCGCCCATCAGGCTGACCAGTTTCCGGGTGCTGGACAGGCCCAGGCCCAGGCCGCCCTGCAGCCGCCGCATGGTCGTGTCACCTTGCTCGAAGGGCTGGAACAGGCGTCCGCGGATCTCCGGATCGATTCCCGGGCCGGTATCGGTCACCTCGAAACGGCACATCGTGTCGCCGTTCAGATGCACGGTCCGGGCCGCCAGGGTGACCCGGCCCCGCTCGGTGAACTTGATGGCGTTGTCCACGTAGTTCATCAGTGCCTCGGCGACCCGCACCGGATCGCCCATCACGACGGACGGGATACCGTCGCGCGGGACATCTTCGAGTTCGAGTTTCCTGGCCTCCGCCCGCGGCGCCATCATCAGCCTGACCTCTCGCAGCACGGTCGCCGGCGAAAACGCGATCCGCTCCAGCTTCAGTTCGCTCCCGGAATCACTGGCCACCGCGAGCGTGCGGTCCACCAGCTTCATCAGGTCCTCCGCGGCATCCGAAATAATGCGCAGCCATTTCTTCTGGTGGTCGCTCTCGGCGTCCATGTCAAGCAGGCGCGTGCCTCCCAGGATGTGGTTTAGCGGCGTGCGGAACTCGTGCGAGACATTGCGCAGCAAGGCCGCCTTGGTCAGCTTGGCCGTCTCCGCGTCCAAGGCCCGGCGCCGCAGCTGGGTATTCAGCAACTCCACCTGTTCCTTGCGTTGCCGCAATTCCTCTTCCGCGTGCTTGCGGTCCGAGATGTCTTGGGCGATGCCGCGCAGGCGCTCGGGCCGGCCGTCCTTGCCGGGGTAGGGCCGCCCCATGGAATGGATCCACCGGAGCCCGCCGCCGGGCAACATGATCCGGTAATCGATCTTCCAGTCCCGGCCGGCTTCCAGCGCCTGCCGGACGGCCCCGGAGGCCGCTGCGCGATCCTCGGGATGTATCAGTTCCAGCAGGCGTTCGAAAGTCTTCACGCTACCGCGCGGCAGCCCGACGATCCGGTACCAGGCATCCGAGGCCTCCAGCGGGCCGTCCGGCAGGCGCCGCTCCCACACGCCGAGTTCGGCCGCTTCCACCGTCAGCCTGAATGCCTCGTCCGCCGATCGCGCCGCGTTCCGGATTTCACGCTGCCTGGTGACGTCCTGCAGCACGCCGTGCGCCCGTCCGGCAGAGCCATCCGGCAAGTAGTTCGCTCGACCGGCAGCGCGCAGCCAGCGCACCTCGCCGTCGGGCCGGACGATCCGGTAGCTAATCTCCAGCCCGCTACGCTTCTCCAGGGACTGCCGGGTGAGCTCCTCCACCCGGGAACGGTCCTCCGGGTGCAAGCGCGCGCGCCAGTCTTCCAGCGTAAACGCCGCATCCGGCGCCAGCCCGAAAAAGCGGCAGCAGGCCGGGGACCAGCGCACCTCGCCGCTGGGCACGTCCCAGGTCCAGGTGCCGAAGCCCGCCGTTTCGAGCGCAAGCTCGAAATCCCGAAGCGCCTGCTTCGGGTTGCGCGTGCTGCCCGCTGACGAAGGTGCACTTGCGTCCATGGACGTGTCCCCGGTCACGCGGGCCGGCCGTCGGCTGGAGGATTTATGAGCACTATCTAACTTATAGCAGACTGCCGTCGCAATTGCGTCCCGCCGCCGGGACCGGCGCCGGGGAAACCGGCATGGCGCGCTATAATTGCGCTAATGGCAGACCCGATCCGTTACGTCGAACCCGTGTTCCGGCCGCCCAGCGAGGCCCGCTCGCTGGTTTTGCCGGTGACCGACGGCTGCTCATGGAACAAGTGCAGCTTTTGCGAGATGTACACGGCGCCCCAAAAGAAATTCCGCGCTCGCGATGAGACCGAGGTGATCGAATCCATCCGTCGGGCAGCGGCACTCGCGGGCGGACGTTTCCGCCGCGTGTTCCTCGCGGACGGCGACGCGCTGGTGCTGCCCACCCGGCGCCTGCTGGTCGTCCTGGAGGCCATCGCAGAGCACATGCCGGGTGTGGAACGGGTGTCCAGCTATTGCCTGCCTCGCAACCTGCGCCGCAAGTCGGTCGCCGAGCTTGCCGAGCTGCGGGCCGCCGGGCTGCAGCTGGCCTACGTGGGTGCCGAGTCGGGCGACGACACGGTGCTGGCGCGGGTCAACAAGGGCGAGACCTTTGACTCCACCCGCGAGGCGCTGGACAAGCTGGGCGAAGCCGGCATCGGTCGCTCGGTGATGATCCTCAATGGACTGGGCGGGCAATATTTTTCGGAAGCGCACGCCGACAACTCGGCACGCCTCGCCAACCTGACTCAACCGGAGTACCTGGCGACACTGGTGGTGAGTTTTCCGCGCGGCGAGAGTCGCTTCAGGGCCGGTTTCCCGGAATGGGAACCGCTTGACCCGCCGGGGCTGTTCCGCGAAATGGAGCGTTTCCTGTCCGCGCTAGAACTGCGGCAGACGATTTTCAGGTCCGACCACGCCTCCAACTGGCTGGTGCTCAAGGGCACGCTGGGCGCGGACAAGGCCCGGCTGCTCGAGCAGTTGCGCGGCGCGATCGCCCAGCCGGAACGCGCGCCGCTTCGTCCCGCCTGGGCCCGCGGGCTCTGAGCCCCCGCGCATGCCGCAAGCGTCCTGCAGTGTTCAGGCGCTGCTCGGCACGGCCGACGAAAAGACGTTGATGACCACCACGCCCGCAATGATCAGCGCGATACCCGCGATGGCCGCACCGTCCAGCGCCTGGCCGAAAAACGCAAAGCCGGCCAGGGCGATGAGCGCGGTGCCCGCCCCGGCCCACACCGCGTAAGCCACGCCAACCGG
Source organism: Gammaproteobacteria bacterium (assembly GCA_035268405.1). GTDB lineage: Bacteria > Pseudomonadota > Gammaproteobacteria > Steroidobacterales > XN24 > XN24. The sequence continues at coordinate 16,405 of DATFKW010000119.1, read as the reverse complement.
CAAGGTCTTCAGCGTAAGGGCCAGGAAGTAGAAGGCCACCACGTAGGCGAGCACCACCACCAGCGAAGGCGCGAGGCGGGTAAAGCCTTCCGAACTCTTCAGGAAAGAGGTGCCGACCACCTCCGCGACGATCGCGATGCCAAGATAAAGCCAGGGGGACATGCTTGCGCCTTTTGCCGGGGGATTTGACCTGCATCTTAGCCTGTCCGGATCCGCTGCCGTGCCGGCGACGAAACTGTCATGCAGAACGCCGGTCACATCATCCCGAGGCGGGCAGAACCCGGAGGCACACCGCATGTACCGCGACCCCACAAGGCTGAAGCGCCTGGCCCGGAGCCTGTTGGCGTCCGCGCTGCTGCTGTGCGTCAGCGCCAATGCCGGCGCCGCGCTCGATATCACCTGGCAGGACGATTTTTCGGCCGAGGAGCAAAGAAAACTCGTACGCTGGGTGGAGGAAACGCATGCCGCGGTCGAGCAACTGGTCGGCCCCTATCCCTTCGACGTGCACATCTTTTTCCACCGCCGCGACGGGGCACGCGAGCCCGTGCCCTGGGCCAACACGGAACGCGGCCGCGTGCAGGGCGTGCATTTTCACGTGGACCCGCGTTTCTCACTGGGTGCGCTGCGCTCGGACTGGACCGCAGCGCACGAGCTGAGTCATCTCGCCCTGCCCTACCTGGGACGCCGCCACGCCTGGTTTGCAGAGGGCTTTGCCAGTTACATGCAGTACCAGGTGATGGCGGCCATGGGCGTAATCTCGCCGGCCGAGGCCGCGCGACGCTACGCCGGCAAGCTGGCCCGCGCCGAGCGCCGTTACCGTTACCCGGACCGGCCCTTCGCGGCGGCGACGCCGCGCCTGCGTGCCGAAGGCAACTACCCCACGATGTACTGGGGCGGCGCGGTTTATTTCATGCAAGTGGATGAAGCGCTGCGGGCGCACTCGGGCCAGGATTTCATCGCCGTCTTGAGAGAATACGTGGCATGTTGCCGGCGCAACGGGGGCGACATCGGCGTCCTGCTCGGCACGCTGGACGAACTCGCGGACTCCACCCTCTTCAGCCGCCATTACCGGAATTTCCAGGTCGATAAAGGCTTTCCGCGCTATGGGGAGCTGGAGCTTTCTCCGCCTCCCCGCGGCTGAGGCGCGTCCGGCTCAGCCCCGCTTCTTTGGAACCACGGCCAGGGTGACTGTCGCCTTGGATACCAGCCGCTCGCCCGCCTCGTCTCCGCAATAGATCTCCGACTCCGCCACGATCAACGTGCGGCCCGGCTTGAGGACGCGCGAGACGCATCTCAGCTCGGTGCCCCGCGCGGCCCGCAACAGGTTGATCTTGAATTCCGCGCCGAGGATGGCCTCCGTCTCGCTCACCAGCGAGGCCGCCGCCGCTCCCGCGGTGTGGTCGGCAACGGCGCCCTGCACGCCGGCATGCACGAAGCCGTCCTGCTGCTGGTGGCGCGCCTCCAGCGTGAGCGCACTGTGACACTCCCCGGCGGCGATCGAGACCAGGCGCAGGCCGAGCTCGCGGATGAAGGGCGCGGTGGTGAACAGCCGCTCGACTTCTTTGCTATTGATTTCTTTCATGCCGTTCAGCGCGGCACCGCGCTGCCCCAGTAATTGAAACAGGCCGGGCGCCACCCCGGGATGTACATGGTGTCCAGCTGCCGCACTTCGAAGCCGCCTTCGGCGAGCAGTCCGGGGATCACGCGATTGAGGTTGCAGCCGCCTCCCAGCCAGGACCAGGCCGGGTTGATGAAGTCCTGCTGGCGGCGGACCCAGCGGTCCGGCGCCCGGCCGTGCTCGCAGAAAATCAGCTCCCCGCCGGGACGCAGAACACGGCGCGCCTGCTCGAGCACCTCGGCCGTGTCGGGGATGGTGCACAGCGTGTAGGTGGTCAGCACCGTGTCCACGCTGTCGTCCTCCAGCGGCAGCTCGTGTCCCGGCAGCGGAATGAACTCCACCTCCAGCGGCAGGGGCTCGGCCACCTTGCCGGCCATTTCGATCATCTCCGGCGAGGGTTCCAGGCCCCATACCTTGCGGACTTTCTCGGCATCGTAAAAGGGCAGGTTCAGTCCCGAGCCGACGCCGATCTCCAGCACCTCGCCGTGGGCACGCGGAACCACTTTCCCGCGCTGGCGCATTGCCGGCCGTGTGCTGCAGGCCAGGTGCACGATGCGCGGCAGCACGTGGCGGTCGTAAAAACCCATGAAGTCGATGTTACAGCGTGCGGCACCCGGGCGGGCTTTCACTTATCATAGCGTCATGCATTTTCTGCTGTTCGCCCTCGTGTTGCTCGGCATCGTGTTCGGCCCCGGCCTGTGGGTGAAGCACGTGCTGGCCAAGTACTCCAGCCCGAACGACCGCTACAAGGGGAGCGGCGCGGAGCTGGCGCGCTACCTGCTCGACCGGAACGGGCTGGGCCACGTCAAGGTGGAGGAAACCCAGCAGGGCGACCACTACGACCCCACCGACAAGACCGTGCGCCTGACGTCCGACAAGTACCACGGCCGCTCCCTGACGGCGATCACCGTGGCGGCGCACGAGGTCGGTCACGCGGTGCAGGACAGCACGGGCTACCCGCCATTGCGGCTGCGCCACCACCTGGTGAGGATGATGAGCCCGCTGGAGAGATTCGGCGCCGGGATCCTGATGGTCTCGCCCTTCATCGGCATGCTGACGCGCGTGCCCTCGCTGGGCTACCTGATGTTTTTTGGCGGGCTGCTGAGCCTGGGAACCGCCACCCTGGTGCACCTGGTCACGCTGCCCACGGAAGTCGACGCCAGCTTCGGCCGCGCGCTTCCCATGCTGGAAGAGCACGAAGTGCTGCCCGAGACCGACCGGCCGCACGCCCATCGCATCCTGCAGGCCGCGGCCCTCACCTACGTGGCCGCCTCCCTGATGAGCCTGCTCAACGTGGCCCGCTGGTGGGCGATCCTCAGGCGCTGATCCCGTCAGCATATTTTCCATTTTCACTGGAGCACGAGAATGATCCGACGCACCCTGCTGGTATTTGCCGCGACGCTGCTGGCGAGCACTCCCGCTCTCGCCGACAAGTACAGCGAGACCATCGAGTTGTTCAAGGAAGCCGGCGAAAGCGCCGAGTTCTTTTCAAAGTCCTACGGCTACGCGGTTTTCCCGACCATCGGCAAGGGCGGGCTGGGCATCGGCGGGGCGCACGGCAAGGGCCGGGTCTATCGGCAGGGCGAGTACATCGGCGACACCACCATGACGCAGCTCAGCATCGGCTTCCAGGCGGGCGGGCAGGCCTTCAGCCAGATGATGTTCTTCAGGGACAAGCGCGCGCTGGAGGAATTCACTTCCGGCAACTTCGAGTTCGGGGCCAACGCGAGCGCGGTGGTCATCACCGCGGCGGCTTCCGGCAGCGCGAGCACCACGGGCAGCAGCGCCTCCGCCAGCGGCGGCAAGAAGGACGCCACCACGGCCGGCGAATTCCACAAGGGCGTGGCCACCTTCATCATCGCCAAGGGCGGCCTGATGTACGAGGCGTCGATCTCCGGCCAGAAATTCAGCTACCGGCCGCGCGGCGAGGAGTAGCGTCCCGCCCGGGGACAACGCCGTCGGCAGGCCTCAGGGCGCGGCGTCGGACCAGCCGGCGAGCGCCGACTCGTGCAGGTGGCCCGTCTTGACGAAGATCGTGCAGCCCGAGGGGCTGGCGGGCTGGTGAGAGGACAGGTGCGGGCTGCGGATCCACGTGCCCTCGGGATAGTGGCCGAACTCGTCCTCGAGCGACCCCTCCAGCACGTAGATCTCTTCTCCGCCCCAGTGAGTGTGGCGATTGAAGATCGTGCCGGGCGCCCAACGCACCAGCGCCGTGTGCTCGGTGCCGTGGGAATGCAGGGGCTGCACCTGCAGGCCCTCGATCACGCCCGGGCGCCACGCCGCCTCGCGGGTATCGATGGCGAACTGTGCAGTGTCTGCCGCCGCAAACTGGTAAAGCTTCACGAGGATCGTGCAGCCGGGGCCGGTGCGCGGCGCGTGGCCGCTGCCGATCGGGTTGCGCACGTAGCTGCCGGCCGGATAGTCGCCGCTCTCGTCCGAGAACACGCCCTCCAGCACCAGGAATTCCTCGCCGCCGGGATGGCTGTGGGCGGAGAAATGGCTGCCGGGCTCATAGCGCACGATGGAGGTGGCCCGCGCGACTTCGCCGCCGACACGGTCGAGCATCTGCCGCTCGACGCCCGCCATGGGGGAAGGCGTCCAGTCACGGTCCTCCGGGCGCAGCACCACCCGTCGGGAGAAATCGGCGTGCAGTTGCATGGTTGCGAACGGCTCCTTCAGTCGGGAAAGAACAGGCGACCCGGCACGGTGGCGCAGAACGCGACGTGAAAATAGCGCAGTTTCTCGGAGACTGGAGCCATGCCCGCGGTTTTCCCAGTCGGCACCCGGCTCAGGAGTCCGTCCGGTACTTTCGCTCCAGCGCCGCATAGCCCGGATGGTCCCGGAGGCCGTCGAACACCGGGTTGAGCCGCACGAGGGGCCAGTTCATGCCCGCCGGCATTGCCAGCGAGCGCGCCAGGTGCTCCAGCGCAAGCTCGTGTTCGCCGAACAGCGCGAACACTTCCGCCCAGTCCGTCTGCGCGAAAGCGTCGAAGACCGCGTCGGGCCGGCGCAGGCTGCCGGCGGCGGCATAATGCTCCAGCGCGGCGTCGCGCTCGCCCAGGGCAAGCGCCGCAAGAGCCAGGTCGCGGTGCACTTGAGAAAATGCCTCGTGCCCGGCGAGATATGTCTCCAGGTGCGCCCGGTAGGCCTCGGCATCGCGGCCCAGCGCCGTTGCGTCGCCCATTTGGCCTGCGAGCAGGATCGCCGTGCGCCAGTTCTCATCCGGCCCGGCAGCCGAGACGCCCGGCCCATACTGCTCGAGCAGCGCCAGGGCCTCTGCGTGCCGTCCCTCGAGACGCAGCACGTTCACCATGGGCATGACGTCGCGACCGGTGTCTTGCAGTCGCTCGGCCAGCTCGCGCGCCGCCGACAGGTCGCCGCAACATCCCATTTCGAGCCGTGCACGGTGATAGAGATAAGTCTCGAGCTCGCCGCTGATGGCCAGCGCGTGCTCCAGTGCCGATCGCGCCTGCTCCCACTGGCGCAGCTGTATATGGAAGGACGCCAGCTCCAGCGCCACGAAGCCGTTGCGAGGGTCCAGCTCCAGCGCGCGCTCCAGGTCGGCGACTCCCTGCGCCCAGTTTCCGGCGCGCCGGTTGAACCAGCCGCGCGAGGCCATCCAGTCGCCGTTGTTCGGGAAACGCGTGATCAGGGGCTCGATCATGCGCAGCGCGGCATCGTAGTCGGCCCGCGCCCAATAGTAGTAGTGCGCTTCAGCATAATCCGCTTCCGGCAGCCCCGGCTTGAGCTCGCGCGCGCGGGCGATGGCCTCGCGCGCGCTGGCGACCAGCGGTTCGTCCCCCGGCGTGATCCCCAGGTTGTTCAGGCCGCTCGACCACGCGGAGAGCAAGCGTGCGAACCCCAGCCATCCCCAGGCCTCGGCAAAATCCGGATCCAGCGCGACTGCATTCTCGAACTGGCGCACGGAAAGCTTGCGCGCGTCCGCGTCATAAACATAAGTATTCAGCCGCGCCTGCAGAAAGGCCTCGTAGGCGCCCTGGCTCGAAGTGGGCGCCTTGGCGAGCTCGGCCGCCTCCTCTTCGCTCAAGGTGGCCTTCAGCGCGCTGGCGATGGCCAGCGCGATCTCCGCCTGGATCTCGAAGATCGCGTCCGGGGTCAGTTCGCGCTCGAACGTCTCGGCCCACAGGTGTTCGTCGGTGACGGCGTCGATCAACTGGGCATTGATGCGTACCCGCCCGCCCGCCTGCTGCAGGCCACCCTCGAGGATATGACCGGCGCCGAGCTCTTCGCCGATCTGCCGCATGTTCTTGGTCGTGTCCAGGTATTCCATCACCGAGGTGCGCGAGACCACGCGGAAGATTTCCAGCTTCGCGAGCTGCGTGAGCAGGTCGTCGTGGATGCCGTCGGCAAGAAACCGGCCTTCCTCGCCGCCCATGCTGCGGGCGGCGAAAGGCAGCACCGCGACGACCGGGGGTGCGGTATCGGCTGCGGCTTGCTGCGCGCCGGCGACCGTTTCTTTTTGAGTCGACGCCGTCGTCGCGGTAGTGTCCGCCGGCTGAATGCGCATCGCGCCGGTCGATGCCTGCTGCGTCGGCGCCGATGCCGGCGAAGCCATGAAACGATCGCCTACAAAGATAGCCATCGCGAGCAACAGGAGCGCGATCACCGTGAGATTGAGCTTCCTGGCCGTGTGCGCCAACGCGGACTCTTCGGGCGACACCTCCGACTCGCGTTTCAAACCGTCGGGCGTCAGTTCGTACACCCAGGAAAAAACCAGGGCCGGCAACAGTCCTGCCGCGAGCATCGTGACGATGAGCTTCAGCACCCAGGCCGGTGCCTCGAAAGCCTCGACGGCGATCTCCATCACCTGGATCAGAACCCACGCCGCGACCACGTAGGCCAGTCCCACGCGTATGACATTCCGACGTTTCAGTTCCGAAAAAAAAGACATCGGTTTTGCCCGGTGCTCCCGTGCGAGGCTGGCAAGATGATGCGACAAGCAGATGTGATTGTCGAACCCGCGTCGATCCTGTTCAGCCGGGCGATTCGCGCCGGGCCGGCTTGCCAGCGATCACCAGCCAGATTCCGCCGAGCACGGCGGCCGAGGCCAGCACCAGCCGCAGCGTGATCGCTTCGCCCAGCAGCGCGACGCCGCCGATCGCGACGATCACCGGTACGCTGAGCTGCACGGTGGCCGCCGTGGTCGCCCGGATCATCGGCAGCACGGTGTACCAGAGTACGTAGCCGAGCGCCGAGGTCAGCGCGCCCGAGGCGACCGCATAGCCGATGCCCGCGGCGTCCAGAGAAAGGTCGCGCAGCAGCAGCAGGCTGAGCACGAGCGTGATCGGCACGGTGCGAAGAAAGTTGCCGGCAGTGACCCGCGTCGGGTTCCCCAGGCCCTTGCCGCGCACGGAATAGACGCCCCAGGAGACGCCGGCGCCGATCATCAGCAGCGCGCCGCCCAGCGGCGGCGCAGACAGCCCCGGCATCAGCAGGCCGACCAGGCCGCCGAATGCCAGCGCGACGCCAAGGCCCTGCAGCATGCGCAGCCGCTCGCCGCCCCAGAGTCCCAGCCCGATCATCGTCACCTGCACGGCGCCGAACAGCAGCAGCGCGCCGGTGGCCGCCGTGAGGCTGAGGTAGGCGAAAGAAAACAGGGCCGCATAGCCGAACAGTGCAAAAGCCGAGGGCCAGTTGCCCGCGCCGCTGCGCTCATTGCGGCTCAGCCTGACCAGCAGCCACAGCATCAACGCGCCCGCTATCAGCCGGATCGAGGTGAAGCTGGCGGCGTCGATGCCGGTGTCTCTCAGGGCAGCGCGGCACAGCCACGAATTCGCCGCCAGCGGCAGCATCGCAAGGGCGGTCAGCAGGATGGCGCGCGGCGTGGCCATGCGGCTCCTCGTGCCGGCACCGCTGTGCGAGCGAAGCTCATCTGCGCGCGGACCCGGGGTACAGGGCCAGCCCCAGCAGTGCGCCCAGCAATGCACCGCCCGGCCCCGTGACGAAGATGCCGAGCATCGGTCCCTGGTTCGCGTCCGGCGCAAGGACCAGCGGGCCGAAGAAGCCGAGCGCGAAGCCGAGCGCCCCCAGGACGAGAGCGCCCAGCAACGCGGAGCGCAGCCGCGAGCCGCTGCGCGCGCCGGCGTGCAGCCAGGCCAGGCGCGCCGCAAGAAGACCGGCAGCCAATGCCAGCACGCTGCCCACCCACGCCGCTGCGCCCGTCGGCATCAGCGCCAGCAGCAAAAGCCGGATGAAGACGAAGCTGCCGAAAAAGGCGAGCACGGCAAATATCGCCCGAAGAATCCTGTTCACCGCCGAGACCTCGCCGCAATATTTTTCGGATAGTGCCCGTTCGCGCTGCGCGTTGCCACGCTGCGCCGCGGCAGCGCGACAAGGGCCCGCGGAAGCCGGCCGCGAGCTGTGCCGGCAGCGCTGGAGCCGATCAGAACTTCGCCCGGACGCGCGCGCCGGTGATCGCGCCGCGGCGGCTTTCGCGCCAGATGATCAGTCCGTTGGAGGCGATCACGATCGCCGCGCCGGCGAGTACCGACGGCAACGGCCAGTCGTTCCAGATAAGCCAGCCGAAAAGCGTCGCCCAGATGATGCCGCTGTAGTTGAACACCGTGACGATGGCCGCAGGGGCGTTGCGGAAGGCGGTGGACAGCAGCCACTGCGCCATTGCGCCGGACAGCCCGACGCCGAACAGCAGCGGCACTTCCGCCAGCGTGGGCGTCACGGCGATGAAGGGCAGCGGCAAGGCGGTCACCAGCGTGCCGATGACCATGAAATAGAAGGTCACCGTCTCGGGACTCTCGTAGCGCCCGAGGTATCGCAGGACGATCTGCAGGCTGGCGTGCATCAGGGCGGCGGCCAGCGCGACCCCCACGCCGAGCATGCTGGCCTGACCCGCCGGTCCCGCCATGACGACGACACCGGCGAAGCCGATGAACACGGCGGACCAGCGCCATGGCCCTACTTTTTCTCGCAGAAAGAGCACGCCCAGCACCGGAATGAACAGCGAGGACGTGAACAGCAGCACGGTGGTTTCCGCCATCGGCATCAGCGAGAAGGCCGTGAAGGTGGTCACCAGCGACACGACGCCCAGCACCGCGCGCAGCCCGACCAGCGACGGCTTGCTGCGGATCACGAGGATATCGCGGCGGCCGAGCACGAATACCATGAATAGAAAAGGCATGCTGGCGATCAGGTTGCGGTAGAAGCCGATTTCGATGACGGAGTGGTTCTCGCTGAGAAGCTTGGCGAACACGTTCATCACAGTGAACATGAAAAAGGCGCCCAGCGCGGCCGCCATGCCGCGGACCACGTGCTCCTTGTGCCCTAGTTCCTCCGGGTCGCTCATTACTGTCCTCGAGCCGGTGTGCATTGACCGTCGCGGCGGGGCAATGCATGAATTAGACTGCGGCATCGCCCGAGCCGGAGACCGCCATGCCCTGCGCCGCAAAATTCGCCACACTTTACCGCACCGCCCTCGCGACGCTCGCCCTGCTGGCGCTGGCCGGTTGCGCCACCATGAGCAAAGAAGAGTGCGAAGCCACCGACTGGCGTACCGTCGGCTACGAGGACGGCGCAATGGGCCAGGGCGTCGAGCGCCTCGCCGGCCGCCGGCAGGCCTGCGCGAAGCACGGCGTCTCGCTCGACCTGGCAGCCTACCGGGCCGGCCGCGACGAGGGCCTGCTGGAGTTCTGCCAGCCGGCCAACGGCTTTCGGGCCGGCACGCGGGGTCGCGACTATTCCGGCGCCTGCCCCGCGCACCTGGCCGCGGACTTCGAGGACGCCTACCGGGCCGGCAGGGAGCTGTGGCGGCTCGAGAGCCGAGTGAATGACACACTGCGCGGCATCGCCGACCGCTACGGCGAGATCGAGGACATCGACGCCTCGCTGGTCGCGCAAAGCCTCGTGATGGTGGCGGAAGAAAGCACGGCCGAGGAGCGCGCCCAGGCGCTGCTCGATACCCGCAGCATGACCGAGCGTCGCGGCCGCCTGCTCACGGAGATCGACGCCCTGGAGCGGGCCTTGCCGACCTACGAGGCGGAGCTCGAGGACTACCGGCGCGAACTGGCCGACTTCGGGTACTGAGCGCCTCCACGGAGGACCAGGCATGACGAACCGGATCGAACGCATCGAGCTCTGGCACGTCAACGTGCCGCTGCCGGCGCCGTTCTGGCCGTCCTGGATTCCGGGCTATCCGCAGACACATGTCGCCCAGACCTTCGCCCGCTTCTACGCCGGCGACGGACTGGTCGGCGAGACCGGCGGTCCCGCCTTCACGACCGAGCGGCGCGGGCTGGGCGACCTGCTGGGCGGGTTCATGCTCGGCATGCGCGCCGACGACATGGCGGGCTTCCGCAAGCGCCTGCGCGAGGCCTCGTACCTGGGCTGGAGGAACTGGTGGCTGGAGGCGGCGGCCTGGGACCTGGCGGGCAAGCTGGCGGGCAAACCGGTTTACCAGCTGCTGCAGGCGCAGAAAGAAATCGTCACGCGCGTGCCGGTCTATGCCTCCACGGGCTCGCTGAAGCCGCTCGAGGAGCGTCGCCCCTTGCTGGACCGGCTCTGCCAGATGGGCATCGGCGCGGTGAAAATGCGCGTCAAGTACGCCACGCTGGAGGAGGACCTCGAGCTGCTGCGCGGCGTGCGCGAGCACCTCGGCGACGACTTCGTCATCGGCGTGGACGCCAACCAGGGCTGGCCGGTGTCGCTGTTCCGCGAGAATCCGCGCTGGGACCTGGAGCGCGCGACGGCCTTCGGCAGAGGCTGCGACGAGCTGGGCATCGCCTGGCTGGAGGAGCCCCTCGACATGCACGACTGGCATGGCATGGCGGAACTGCGCCGCCGTGTGAAAACGCCCATTGCCGGCGGCGAGCTGCACGGCGGGTGGCACGAGCTGCTGCCGCTGTTCGAGCACGAAAGCCTGGACAAGTACCAGCCCGACGCCATGTTCTGCGGGCTCACCGTCGCGAAGAAAACCATGGACGAATGCCGGCGGCGGGGCCTGGACTTCACGCCGCACACCTGGTCGAACGGCTTCAACATGGTGGTCAACATGCATGCCTTCGCCGCCTGGGAGCGGCGCAAGCTGCTCGAATATCCGTGGGAGCCCCCGGCCTTCGTGCCCGGGGCCCGCGAGGGCATCATGCCGGCGATCCTCGTGAATGCCGACGGCACCATCGACGTCCCGCAGGCGCCGGGGCTGGGGCTGCAGGTAGACGAGGCGCTGCTAAAGAAACACGGCAAGCGTTTCCATGTCGCCACGCCGGCGCGCGTGGCCGTAAAGACGCTTCGCGAGAAAGGCCTGAAGGGCGCCATGACGCTGAAGAAGGCAAAAAAATCCGCCGACGACGCGCCGTGATCCCCCGGCAGCGCGACGCCGGGGCATGCCGCGCAGGGCGGCGGCGCTGGTGCGGCGCGGGCGTACGCTAGCGTTCGGGCGGGACCGCCTCGTCCAGGAACTGCAGCAGGTTCACGCGCTCCAGCGCCGTCCGGTAACGGGCGTCATCCCGCAGCGGCGCCATCAGCGGATCGGTCAGCAGCTGGGAAAGGCCGACATCGCCGGCCGCGAAGGCGCGCTCTAGACGATCAAAGGCCAGCTCGGTTTCGCCGCGCTGCGCCGCCACCTGCGCCTGCTGGTAGGCCGCCGTATCCCCGTAGGTCGCCACCAGTTCCGCCTGGGCCGCATCCGCTTCTTCGCTGCGCCCCAGCGCGTAAAGCGCGAGCGCGCGACCGGTGGCGTGCATCCAGCCCAGTGGCTCTGCGTCGAAATGGGCGAGCGCGGCAGCAGGGTCCCCGGCGAGGTATTCGCAGACGCCCAGGTAGTAATGCGCCCGGCTGAATCCGGGATCGACCGCGAGGACCTGTGCCAGTACCGGCTTCGCCTCGGGGCATCGACCGGCCGTCATCATGATGTTGCCGAGAAAGACCTGGTTGACCAGGTTGGTCGGCTCCAGCTGCACCGCCCGGCGCATCGCCGCCACCGCCTCGTCGTAGTAGGGCAAGCTGCGCAACAGCACGGCGTAATTGAATGCCACGACCGCGTTGCCTGGCTCCAGTTCGACGGCCCGGCGCATCAGCGCCAGCGCCTCCTGCCACCTGAAATCACGGTAGGCCAGCAGATAACCTTCCAGCATGTAGCCGCCCGCGACCTGGGGTGCGTGCCGGCGCGTCTCCGCTGCGGTCTGTTCGAGCCGTGCCCATGCTTCCTCCGTATCGATCCAGCCGTTGGCCAGCAAGTTGACCATGGCGTTGCCCAGCGCGAACCAGCCATCGGCGAATGCCGGGTCTTTCTGCAGCGCGCTCTCCAGCGCGGCCACCGCCTCGCGCAGCGTGTCCCGGCGCGATCCCTGGTTGATCAGGTACCTGCCCCGGAGATAGTCGTTGTAGGCCTCGACATCGTCGGTGCCGCCGGCCCGCATGCGCCTTGCATCCTCGCCGAGCAGGGTCACCTGGAGCGCGTTCACCACGTGCCCGGCGATATCCGACTGGATCGCGAACACGTCGGTCAGCTCCCGGTCATAGGTCTCCGACCAGACGTGGTAGCCGTCCTCGGCCTTGACCAGCTGCGCGGTGATCCGCAGCCGGTTGCCCGCCTTGCGCACGCTGCCCTCCAGCAGGTGCGCGACGCCGAGTTCCTCGCCGATGACGCGCAGGTCCACGTCCCGGTCCTTGTAGGCGAAGGACGAAGTGCGCCCGGCCACTTTCAGCGCGCGCACCTTAGCCAGCGAGTTCAGCAGCTCCTCGGTCAGGCCATCGGAAAAATACTCGTTGTCGCCCGCGGGACTCAGGTCGGCGAAAGGCAGCACGGCGATGCTCTGCTCCACCGCCCGGCTGGACGCCGCTGCCTGTTCGGCAGGGCCGTCAGCCGCGGTTCCGGCGGCAGCGGTTCCGGTGGCCGCCCCCCCGGCCGCGGTGGAGCTTTCATCAGCAGTGGCGGCCGGCCCGGACGGGCGCGGCGCCAGGCGATTCGCCACCCCCAGGCCGACGGCAATCACCAGCAGCGCGACGATGGCGATATTCAGCCTGTGACTGGTGGGCGCGCTGGCCCGGCCGGCGGCATCGATTTCGGTCTCACGGCGAAGCCCGTCCGGCGTCAACTCGTAAATCCAGGAGAACACCAGCGCCACGGGGAAGCCGAGCCCCAGCAACAGCAGCACCAGCCGGCCGGTCCACTCCGGCAGGCCGAGCGCGGACATGCCGACATCCGCGGCCTGCAGCAGCAGCCAAGCCGTCACGACATAGAGAATCGCTACGCGGATCACGTTGCGCCGCTTGAGTTCGGCCAGCAGACTCATCAGCCGCCACCATCCCGCAGACCCGGCTCGAGTCTAGCACGGCCCTCCGGCGGCCCCGTCCAAGGGCGCTGTCGTTGCAGCAAGGGTGGAGCGCGACCCGGAACGAGCCGATGCAGGAAGCAGTCAGCGCCGGCGGGATTCCGAGCGCAGCAGCCAGGCGGTCAGTCCGACCGCGAACAGGCCCAGCGCCAGCAAGACCGTGAAGAAGCCACCCTGGTGGCCCACCAGCAGCACCAGCCCGGCGGCCAGCAGGTAGGCGAAGAGCACCGCGGCGACAATCGTCAGCAGGTTTCTCAAGTCCCGGTCTCCGCGGCGGCCGGACCGGCTATGAGCGGAAAAAACTGCCGGTCGGCGCCCAGCAAGTGGCGAGCCACCAGTTCGTAGGCCAGGAACTGGAACAGGGTGCCGACATCGAGCGTGCCTTTATTGAACGCTTCGGCGAGCTGCCGGGCCTTCGCGCTCAGCGCGGCATGCTCCTCGGCATGTGCCTCCACCTCCGGATAGCCCACTTCGGTCAGCAGGCCTTCCTCGTATGCGAAATGGCGCGTGACGCCTTGCAGCAGCTGCTCGACGATTTCCCCGATCTCGTCGCGTGGCCGGGCCGAGAGCACGGCGGACAACAGCTCGTTGGTGATCTTGAACAAAGCGCGATGCTGGCCGTCGATCTCCGCATGCCCGGAATCGAAGGCCTTCTTCCACCGCAGCTCGACGAAGTTTGTCTCCACGTGATCGGCCGCGACCGCGTCGTCGATTTGCGGGTTATCCGTGACGACCCGGTTCCGCCCGGCGCGTTTCGCGCGGTAGAGCGCCTCGTCGGCCCGCTTGATCCACTCTTCGGCAGACTCGGTCGGCGAGAATTCCGCCACGCCGAAACACGCGGTCACCGTGCCTATGCCGGTGAAGCCTTCTTTCTCCACCGCGGCCCTCAGGCGTTCCGCGGTGAGGCGGGCATGCGCCAGGGGCGTATTGGGCATCAGCACGATGAACTCCTCGCCGCCCCAGCGGGTCAGCGAGTCCGAAGCGCGCAGTCCCGAGCCGATGCACTCGGTGAACTCCCGCAGGACGGTGTCGCCCAGCGGGTGGCCGTACTTGTCGTTGATGACCTTGAAATGATCGATGTCGACCAGTGCCAGCGAGACCGGGTGACCGAAACGCACCCGGCGGTAGATTTCCGCGTCCAGCGCCTCGCTCAGCCGGGCGCGGTTCCAGGCGCCCGTGAGCGGATCGGTGGTCGCCTGCTTCTCCAGCGCGAGGATGGTCGACTGCAGCTCGGCCTTCACCTCTTCCAGCGACTCGCTGCCGGCGGCGCGCAGCAGGGCCTCGGAAAACATCCCCAGCGCCTCGATGGCGATCACCCCAATCGCCAGCAGCTTGCCGCTGTCATCGAATACCGGGAAATGGGTGATCACGTGGCGGCCGGCGTCATCCGTCATGCGAACGCCTTCGCGACGGTTGAGGGCCGCCTCGTGCCCGCGCCGCAAAAGCACGGCGCGCTCGCCGGGAGACATCTCTTCGTGCAAACGGCCGACCAGCTGTTCCGCGGACACCTGGGCGAAGCGCGCATAACCGGGATTCGCGTACAGGTAACGGCCGTCCAGGTCCCGGATGGCCACGGCGGCGCCATCGGTGTTCAGAAAATGCGGAATGAAGCGCTCGATCTCTTGGGGGACCATTTGGCGAGTCGTGTCTGTAGCCAGGATTTGCATGACGGTATACAGCATCCCTGTCGGTGAAACATGTGCGATGTCCGCAAGCTGCGGAAATTACTTAACGCCCGGGGTGATTTTCGGCCGCGTCGGCCAGGTCTTGAACGGCGTGGCTCAGCGCGCGCGTTCCAGGGTGACGAAAGTGAGGTCCCAGGGATTCTTTTCGTCGGACAGCCGCTCGCGGCGGCTGACTTCGCGCCAGAGGTCGGGGTCCAGCTCGGGAAACAGGGTATCGCCCCAGGGCTCGCCATGGACGCGGGTCAGGTAGATCCGCCGTGCGCGCGGCAAGGCCTGCCGATAGACTTCCGCGCCGCCGATGACCATCAACTCCCGCGCGCCGGTCTGCTCCGCCACGCGCAGCGCCTCGTCGAGGGAAGCGACCCGCCGCGCGCCCTCGGCCCGCCAGTCCGGGTTGCGGCTCAGGACCAGGTTGTCGCGACCCGGCAGTGGCTTGCCGATCGACGCCCAGGTCAGCCGTCCCATGAGCACCGGCTTGCCGAGGGTCACGGCCTTGAAGTGGGCGAGGTCCGCCGGCAGGTGCCAGGGCATCTTGCCCTCGGCGCCGATCACGCCGTTGTCGGCGACGGCGGCCACCAGTGTGATTTCCACGGCCATGGGCCCGATGATAGACCGACTGCGCCACGGATGTTGACTTATATATCAGTATTACCTAATTTTTAGAGTACGAGCACGAGTCATCCGAGGATCCGCCCATGAACATCGACCGTTTCGTCTTTGCCTTCGCAGGCTCCGTAGTGCTGCTCGGCCTGGTGCTGTCGCAGCTGTTCTCGCCCTGGTGGCTGCTGCTGCCGGCCTTCGTCGGCCTGAACATGCTGCAGGCCGCCTTCAGCGGCTTCTGCCCGCTGGCGATGATCCTGAAGAAAGCCGGCTTCGAGCCGGGCGCCGCCTTCCACTAAGACGCCTCTCCTGAGGCGCCTTTCCGCAAAGCCTTCAGCGGGGCATGGCGCTCAGATCGAGACCGGAGCCGGGATGTGCGGCTGCGGTTCGTAGCCCGTGACGCGGAAGTCCTCGTAACGGTAGTCGAAGATGCTCGACGGCCGGCGCAGGATCTCCAGCCTGGGGAGCGTGCCGGGCGTGCGCTGCAATTGCAGGTCGGCCTGCTCCAGGTGGTTCAGGTACAGGTGCGTGTCGCCGCCGGTCCAGACGAAATCCCCCACGTCCAGGTCGCACTGCTGCGCCATCATGTGCGTCAGCAGCGCGTAAGAGGCGATGTTGAAGGGCACGCCGAGGAACACGTCGCAGCTGCGCTGGTAGAGCTGGCAGGACAGCTTGCCGTCGCCCACCCAGAACTGGATCAGGCAGTGGCAGGGCGCCAGCGCCATGCGCCCGGCGCGCACGTTGTCCTGCGGGCTGACAGTCTCGTCCGGCAGCTCGGCGGGGTTCCAGGCAATGACGATGATGCGCCGCGAGTCGGGGCGCGTGCGGATCGTCTCCACCGCTTCCGCCACCTGGTCGATGGTCGTCCCGTCGGCCGCGGGCCAGGCGCGCCATTGCCGGCCGTAGATCGGCCCGAGGTCGCCCTCCCCGGTCGCCCATTCGTCCCAGATGCGCACCTTGTGCTGCTTCAGGTAGCCGATGTTGGTCTCTCCCGACAGGAACCACAGCAGCTCGTGCACGATCGACCGGATATGCAGCTTCTTGGTGGTCAGCAGCGGGAAGCCATCCTGCAGATTAAAGCGCATCTGGTAACCGAATAGGCTCCAGGTGCCGGTGCCGGTGCGGTCTTCTTTCCATGTGCCGTTATCACGAACCTCGCGCAGCAAATTCAGATATTGCTTCACTTGGCAGTCTCCTGA
>DATFKW010000118.1:0-29094 GCA_035268405.1 Gammaproteobacteria bacterium | reverse complement strand
CTCGTCGGCCAGCGCCAGCGCGTCGGCCAGCACCACGCGCCCCTCCGCGTCCGTGTTGCCGATCTCCACCGTCAGCCCGGCGCGGGTCGGGATGACGTCGCCCGGCCGGTAGGCGTTGCCCGAAATGCTGTTCTCCACCGCCGGGACCAGGATGCGCAGGCGCACCGGCAGGGCCGCGTCCATGATCATCTTTCCGAGCCCGAGCACATGCGCAGCGCCGCCCATGTCCTTTTTCATGTTGCGCATGCCCTGCGGCCCCTTGATGTTGAGCCCGCCCGAATCGAAGCACACGCCCTTGCCGACCAGCGTGACGCGGGGATGCCCCGGCGCGCCCCAGCTGATCTCCAGCAGGCGCGGCGGGCGGTCGCTGGCGCGGCCCACCGCGTGGATGGCGGGGAAGCCCTCCGCCAGCAGGGCATCGCCGACCACCTCGCGAAACTCCGCGCCCGCGGCCGCCGCCAGCCGCGCGGCCGCAGCCGACAGTTCGGCCGGGCCCATCTCGCCGGCCGGCGCGTTGACCAGGTCGCGCGCCAGCGCGTCGGCGTCCACCGTGGACAGCACCGCTGCGCAATCCGCGCCTTCGGGCCAGGCGAGCACGCGCGGCGCTGCCGGCTTCGCTTCCGAGCGGCGGCTGAAGGCGTACTGGCCGATGCCCCAGGCGGTGGCGCGCAGCCGGTCCTGCTCGGCGCCGGCGGACTCGGCGAAGGCATAGCTGCCGGGGGGCAGCTGCCCGGGCACGGCGGCCAGGGACCAGAAGGGCTCGCGCCCCCCGGCGCCCGCCAGCACGGCGGCCACGGTCCCTTCCTTGCCCGGCAACGCCAGTACGGTGCCCGCCTCGGCTTGCCAGCCGGTGCTGCGCACCCAGCTGCGGTGGGCGTCGGCCAGCCGCCCGAGCAGTGACTCCAGGCCTTGCTCGTCGACGATGTGGACGGGGCAGGCGCCGGTGGCGCGCTCGGTGTAGTAATCGCTGGCTGGCATGCTGGGCTGTCCTGGGAGTGCGCGTGGCAAAGGGGCCCCTATTATGCCATCCGGGCATTTCGCCTCAGCCGCGCGCGTAGAAAGTCTCGTCGTACAGGCGCAGCCACTCCGGGCGATAGACGATCAGCATGCTGACGAGCGCGCCGTTGATGAAGGCCTCGGGAAACAGCATCAGTGGCAGGAAAGCGATCAGCGACGCGCCGGCGCCGCTGGGCGAGGGCTGCCCGGAAAGGGCCAGCAACGCGGCGCCCGCCAGCCAGGTCGCCAGCACCGCCAGCCCCGCGCCAAAAAAGCCGCAGACGAATATGAACACGAAGGGATTGCGCGGCAGATAGAAACGCGCCGCCCAGGCGATGCCGAAGGTCACGGCGCCCGGGATGGCCGCGCACACCAGCCAGGCGGCGGTGGCCGCCATCGGCGGCGTCACGCCATAAGCGACCAGGCCGATTTCCGCCAGGGCGCCCGCCAGCACGCCGAGGCGCCAGCCGAGCAACAGCACGACCACGGTCATGCCGAGCACGTGCACCCGCAGCCCCGGGTCGATGCTCGCGTTGACGCTCCACAGCACCGCGAGGCCCACCGCCGCGCCGAGCAGCAGGTGGATCCTCGAGGGACCGGCGCGCAATGCCGGCAGGCCGCGCAACGCAAGCACCAGCAACAGCGCCGCAGCGACGACACAGGCCCATGCCGGCACGGGTGACAGAAGCCCTCCTGAAAATTGCATCGCTCGCGGCCTGTTTCCCGGGAAAGAAAAGCCGCCGGGACGGCCATTGGCCGCCCCGGCGGGTTCCCATTCTACCGGTCCCGCAGCCGGCGCCTCGGCCGGTCACTCAGTGCTGCGAGGCGAGCCGGCCCTGGCGGTTCTCCAGCCGGATGTTGACGCGCCGCTGCAGTGCCCAGCCGTCCGGGTCGATCACCTCGAGCGCCTCGCCGTCCGTTTCTGCGCCCGTCACTGTGTCCGTCGCGGCGCCGTGCGCCTGCACCCGGATGCGGGCCGGATCCACGCCGGCCTCGACCAGGCGGTCGCGAATCGCCTCGGCCCGCGCCCGGGACAGCGCCTGGTTGAGCTGCCGGCCACCACGCGGGTCCGCGTAACCGTCCAGCCGCACCTCGAGGGCGGGCACCGCGCGCACCAGCATGGCCAGCGCCTGCAGACCCTCCTCCGCCTTCTCCGGCGGAACCGCGCTGTTGCTGCGGAAACCGATATCGAATTCGATGCCGTCGGTGAGCAGCACGGTCTCGGACGCTTCGCGCGCGCGAGCGCGTTGTTGCGCGAGCGAGCGGGACAGGGAATCCACCCGGTTCTCCAGGCCGCCGCGCTCCGCCAGCAAGTCCAGCCGCTCGCGCTCCAGCGAGGCCTGCCGTTCCTCCAGGGCGTCCGCGTGCCTGGCGGTCAGCTCGCGATCCGCCGCGATGCCGCCCACCGCCATGCCGGCGATACCGCCGGGGGGGCCGCCCACCAGCGCGCCCAGCACGCCGCCGGCCACGATGCCGAGATTCGCCAGCCATGGCTTGTCATCCGGCGTTTCGGCGGCGCTCGCCCAGCCCGGCGTCGCAAGCAACGCCCCGATCGTCATGATGATCACCGTTCTGCTCTTCATGTCCCTGTTCCTCCGGTTCGACGACGGACGACATGTCCGCCCTGGAGACCATTGGAAGCCCGGCAGGCGGCAGACAGGCGGCGCCGGCATGGCGAAAACGGGAGCAATCATGGCGAATCATGACGCGACCGCGCGACGCTGTGCGACCTTGTATTTCCGCTCCTCGACCAGGCAATAAAGAACAGGGACGGTGAACATCGTCAGCAGCACGAAGATCATGCCACCCACGCTCGGGATCGCCATGGGAATCATGATGTCGGCGCCGCGCCCGCTGGACGTGAGCACGGGCAGCAGGGCCAGCACCGTGGTCGCCGTGGTCATGAGACAGGGTCTCACCCGGCGCACGCCCGCCGTCAGGGTCGCCGCGCGGATCTCGGCAAGGTTGCGCGCCGGGTTCTCGGCGAAACTCTGCTTCAGATAAGTGGCCAGCACGACGCCGTTGTCCACCGCGATGCCGAACAGGGCGAGGAAGCCGACCCAGACGGCGACGCTCAGGTTGACCGCACCCATGCCGAATATTTCCCGCAGGTTCACGCCGAAAACGCTGAAATCGACGAACCAGGACTCGCCGTAGAGCCAGACGAGGATGAAGCCGCCGGCCCAGGCCACCGCGATGCCGCTGAACACGATCAGTGTCGTGACCGCCGAGCGGAACTGGAAATAGAGGATCAGGAAGATCAGCAACAGCGCGATCGGCAGCACCACGCGCAGCGTCTTGGCCGCCCGCAGCTGGTTCTCGTAATTGCCCGCGAAGCTCCAGTTCACGCCGGCCGGCACCGCCAGCTCGCCGCTCTCGATGCGCCGCTGCAACTCCGCCTGCGCCGCCTCGACCACCTCAACTTCGGCCAGGCCCGCCTGCGCGCCGAAAGTCACGTAGGCGGTCAGGAAGGTGTTTTCGCTGCGGATGAGCTGCGGTCCGCGCGTGAACTCCACATTCGCCAGCTCGACCAGCGGCACTTGCGTGCCGTCGGGCGCCGCCACCAGCACGCGCTCCAGCTCGTCGAGCTGGGTGCGCAACTCGCGCGGATAGCGCACGCGCACGGGGTAACGCTCGCGGCCCTCCACGGTGGTGGTGATGGTCTGGCCGCCGATGGCGACCGCCACGACCTGCTGCACGGCCCTGACGTCCAGCCCGTAGCGGGCGATCGCCTCGCGGTCGATGTCGATTTCCAGGTAGGGCTTGCCGACCACGCGCTCGGCATTGACGGTATCGGCGCGGATGGACGGCACCTCGCGCAGCACGCGCTCCAGCTCGGTGGCCGCCCTGTCCAGCGTTGCGAGGTCCGGGGCGCGCACCTTGATGCCCATGGGCGCGCGCATGCCCGTCTGCAGCATGACCAGGCGCGTCTCGATGGGTTGCAGCCTGGGCGCGGAAGTGGTCCCGGGCAGCTTTGCGGCGGCGACGATCTCGTCCCAGATGTCCTGCGGGCTCCGGATGTGATCGCGCCACTGGCGATACGGCCGACCGTCGGGGTCGGGGATGAGTTCACCCTGCGGGTCGCGGACGAACTCGCCCTGGCTCCGGTCATAACGGAAGTTGATCCGCCGGCCGGCCTCGTCGGTCCGGTACTCGGACTTGTAATGGATCACCGACTCGAGCATGGAAATCGGCGCCGGGTCGAGCGCGGTCTCCGCACGGCCGATCTTGCCGGCCACCAGCTCGACCTCGGGCACCGACATGATGGCCCGGTCCTGGTACTTGAGCACATCCAGCGCCTCGCCAATGGAGGCGTGCGGCATGGTGGTGGGCATCCACAGGAAGGCGCCCTCGTCCAGCGGCGGCATGAACTCGCGTCCCAGCCCCGGGAATTTCTGCGCCGCCCAGGACCACGGCCCGCTGTCGCGCACCGTTTCGGCGCCGATGCCGACCCGCTGCGCGGCCGCGGGGATCACGCCGAAGACGCGGTCGAAACCCAGCCACACAGAACCGCCCAGCAGGACCAGCAGCACGGGCGCGACCAGGAATGCCGCCTTGTGCTCCAGGCACCAGTGCAACAGCCGGGAATAGAAATGCATCAGCAGCCAGAACGAGCCGAGCAGGGTGCCGATGAGCAAGCCGACGAAAAGGAAATTGCGGGTCGTGCCGGCGCCGGGGCCCAGCGGTTCCCAGGCCTCGCCCAGGATCCACCAGACGACCAGCGCCGCCAGCAGGCTCGCCAGGCGCGGCCCGCCGCGGGCCAGCAGGGTCTCGCTCCATGCGGGCCAGCGCCTTGCCGCGAGCCATCGTTGCAGCCGTCCGCCGGGGGCATTGTCCCCGGGGCGCGCGGGCCGGTCGCGGCCGGCGATGAACAGGTGCGCCAGCGCCGGAACGACCGCGAGGCTGATGAGGATGGCGCCGACCAGCACGAAGGTCTTGGTGAACGCCAGCGGCACGAACATCTTGCCCTCGGCGCCGCTCATGGTGAATACCGGCAGGAAGCTGACGATCGTGGTGCTGATCGCGGCCAGGATCGCCGAGCCCACCTCCCGGGTGGCGCGGAACACCACCTCGATGCGCGCCTCCGCGGGAGCCGCCTGCCTGAGATGCCGCAGCACGTTCTCGGTGACGATCACGCTCATGTCGACGATCGTGCCGATGGCGATGGCGATACCCGCGAGCGCCACGATATTGGCGTCCACGCCCACCAGTTTCATGAGGATGAAACCGATCAGGACGGCGAGCGGCAGCGTGAGGCTGATGACCAGCGCGGTGCGCAGGTGCCACACCATGAGGATCACCACCAGCAGGGTGACCAGCAACTGCTGGGACAAGGCGTCGCCGAGGGTGCCCAGGGTCTCCTGGATCAGGCCGGTGCGGTCGTAGAAAGAGACCACTTCCAGCTGGCTCAGCGTGAGCCATTCGGGCCACTCGGCGCGCGGCGTGTCGCGCAGCCAGGCCAGCCAGGCCTCCTGGTCCAGCTCTGCCCCTTGCAGCGCCGCGAAGCCCTGCCGGTCGGCGAAGCGCTCCAGCGTTTCCATGTCGGTGCGGCTCCAGTCGACCACCGCCTTCGCCGGCAGACCGGGAGAAATCTCCGCGATTTTCTCCTTCACGTTGCCGATGGCTTCCAGGGGATTGAAGCCGTCGCGCACGATCACCACGCCGCCCACCGCTTCGGCGCCGCCGATCGTCAGCGCGCCACGACGCTGTGCCGGCCCCAGGTGCACCTTCGCGACGTCCCGCACGCGGATGGGCACCCGCCCGGGTCCGGTGCGCACCACCGTCTCTTCCAGGTCTTCAAGGTTACGGATGAAACCTCGGCCGCGGACCAGGTATTCCACGCGGTTGATCTCCACCGCGCGGGCGCCCACGTCCAGGTTGCTGTCGCGCACCGCCTCGAAGACCTGCTGCAGGGTCACGCCGTGCGCGCGCAGCGCGTCGGGATCCGCGTCCACCTGGTATTCGCGCACGAAGCCGCCGATGGAGGCGACCTCGCTGATGCCCTCCGCGGCCAGCAAGCCGTAGCGCACGTACCAGTCCTGCACGCTGCGCAGTTCGTCCAGGTCCCAGCCGCCGGCGGGCTTGCCGTCCGGGTCACGCCCCTCGAGGGTGTACCAGTAGACCTGGCCCAGCGCAGTGGCGTCCGGGCCGAGCGCGGGGCTCACGCCCTCGGGCAGCGTTCCGGCCGGCAGGCTGTTCAGCTTCTCGATGATGCGCGCGCGCGACCAGTAAAACTCCACGTCTTCCTCGAACACCAGGAAGACCATGGAGAAGCCGAAAGCCGAGCTGCTGCGGACCTCGCGCACGCCGGGCACGCCCAGCAGGGAGACCGTCAGCGGATAAGTGACCTGGTCCTCGACGTCCTGCGGCGAGCGGCCGGGCCACTCGGTGAACACGATCTGCTGGTTCTCGCCCAGGTTGGGGATGGCGTCCACCGGCACCGGGTCGCGCGGCAGGGCGTCGATCTCCCAGTCGAAAGGCGCCACGGCGACGCCCCAGGCGACCACCAGCAGCAGCAACAGCGCGACGACCAGTTTCTGCTCGAGGAAGAAACGGATGAAACGGTCGAAGCCCCCGGTCTGGCTGCTCATGAGCCGTGGCCCTCGTGATCCTCTCCGCCGTCACGCGCGGCGTCGTCCGAGATCGTTTCGATGATCTCGCCGCAACGGAGCATCGAGGCGCCGAAATAGGGATTGGCGACCTGCTGATCCTGCTGCAGCCAGTAGCCGACGCGCCCCTGCACCATCGGGCACATCGCCCGGTAGACGGGTCCCGCGTCCGCGATGCCGAAGTCCTGCACCGCCTCGGTCAGCGCGTCGCTGAAGCTTTCGAAATGGCGACGCTGGGCTTCCAGGCCCGGGGACCGGCCCACCTCGCCGAGCGCGTCGTGCATGGTCTGCGCCAGCCGGTTCCAGCCGCGGCGCGCCGCGGCGCCCTCGAGCAACTCGGCATCGACCCCGTGCAGGGCCTCGTCGACCGCCAGCGCGGCCTCGCGTGCCGTGGCCGGATCATCCCCGGCCAGCGCTTCAACCAGTTCGAACTGGCTGCGCACCAGCGCCCCCAGGGTGACCTGGAAACCCTCGGGCGCGGAGCCCGTGGCAGCGTCCTCGCCTGTCGCGGAAACCGTCTCGACATCCATCTGGTGGCCACCGTGGTCGTGCGTCGGGGGCGCTCCGCCTTCCGGCTGCATCATGCTGGGCCGGCCGCGAATCTGCAGCTCGGAATCGATCTTGAACGCGCCGCGCGCGACCACCAGCTCGCCTTCCTCGAGGCCTTCTTCCACCAGGTACCAGTCGCCTGCGCGGGCGCCCAGCAGCACGTCGCGCGGCTCGAACACGGGTTGTTCCGCATGCCGGTCCTGCACGTAAACCACCGCGCGCTGCCCGGTCACCAGCGGGGCCGAGGCGGGAATCACCAGGCCGGGCGAGTCCAGCCCCGCCTGCACGGTGCCGTTCAGGAACATGCCCGGCTTGAGCCGGTCGCCGGCATTCTCGACCTCCACCCGCAAGCTCGCCGTCCGGCTGCGCGGATCGATCGTGGGATCGATGAAGGACACGGTGCCCGAGAAGCGCTCGCCCGGATAGCTGGGCAGGGTGAAATGCACTTCCTGGCCGACGGACAGCCAGCGCAGCTCGGACTCGTAGACTTCGAGTTGCGCCCACAGCACGGACAGGTCGGCCAGGCGATAGATGGGATCGCCGGTCTGCACGTAGTCGCCCTGCTCGGCGAGGCGCTCCAGCACCACCCCGCTGACCGGCGCCGGCACGGTGACCCGTTCTTCGACCCGGCCGCGAGACTCGAGCCGGTCGACCTGCGACGGCTCCAGCCCCAGCAGCCGCAGCCGGTCACGAGCCGCCTGCACCGTCAGCCGGGTCGTTTCCTGCACGATACCCGTGCCGCCCTCTTCCAGTTCGCGCGCGGCCGCCAACGCCTGCAAGAGCTCTTCCTGCGCGGCGATCAGCTTCGGGCTGAACAGCTCGGCCATCGGCTGCCCCTGCCGGACCGTGACGCCGGTAAAGTCCACGTGCAGCTTTTCCAGCCGGCCGGGCACCCAGGCCGCAATCGTGCGCAGCCGCGTCTCGGCATGCTCGAGCTGCCCGAAAAGCCGCACCGGAACCTCCAGGTGGCGGCGCGTCGCCGGCAACACCTCGAGCTGCATCAGGGCCGCCGAGCGCGGACTCAGCTCGAGACGCGGCCCGCCGGCCGCGGCCTGCCCGTCCTCGGCCTCCTCCGTCGCGACCGGGATGAGGTCCATGCCGCAGATGGGGCACTGTGCGTCGGGGTCCGTCATGCGCACCTGCGGGTGCATCGAGCAGGTGTAGACCTGCGGCGCGTCCGCCATGGCGTCGGCGCCGGTTGCATCGCGCTCGGCCACGGCTGCCGGCGCATCCGGCGCGTCGTCGCTCAGCAGCGCCGCCAGCAAGTAGCCTCCTGCCAGGCCAAGCGCGACCAGGGCCGCGAGACTCAGCGCCTTGCGGGTTTTCAAAGCGTTCATGAATCGTCTCCTGGAAGAGGCGCGCCGAGCAGCGCATCGATGCGCGCTCTCGCGTGGCCGCGGTCGGCCGCGGCGCGTTCGTGGGCGAGCTGGAATTCGAGCAGCGCGCGCTGCGCGTCGACCAGGTCGGAGAAGTCGGCTTCCCCGGTCCCGTAGGCCGTCTCGGTGACCGCCAGCGACTGGCGCGCCTTGGGCACCAGTGTCCCGCCGTAGAGCTGCATGCGGCGCTCACCGTCGCGGTAATCGAACAATGCGCGCTTCAGCCCCGCTTCGATGTCCTGTCCCCTGGAAGCGGCGCGGCGATCGGCGGCCGCCAGCCGCGCTTCGGCTTCCCCGACGCCCGCGTCGTAGCTCTTGCGGCGGATCGGGATGCTGACCGAGACCATTCCGACCAGCATGTCGGCACCGCCGCCATCCATGCGGGCCATCCGCGCGCTGGCGTCGCGGGCGTATTCCAGGCCGAGCGTGATGTCGGGGTAATAGGCCTTGCGGGCGAGCGCGACCGAGTGCCGCTCGCGCTCCACCTGGTGCCGGGCCTCGGCCAGCGCGGGGCTGTCACGCAGCGCCCGCTCGAGCCATGCCTGGTCGTCCTTCTGCGGCAGCGGCGCGACCGCCTGTCGAGAGGGCGCCGGCGGGCTGGCCGGCAGCGGCGCGTGGGCGGACCGCCCGAGCACCGCGTTCAGCGAAGCGCCCGCCGGCTCGAGCTGGTCCCGTAGCGAGCGCCACTGGTTGTCCAGCCGCCCGAGCTCGACCTGCGCGCGGGTCACGTCCGCCTGGCTCGCCGCGCCCGCGCGGTAGCGGGCGCGCGCCACGGACTCCAGCCGCTGCATCAGCTGCAAGTTCTCCCGTGCCTTGTCCGCCGCCTGGTGCAGCCATGCGTACTCGAACCAGGCGCCGGCCACGCGCTCCAGCAATCCCAGGCGTGCGGACTCGTAGGCCCGTGCGGCGGCAGAAGCCTCCCGCGCGGCCATGTCCTCGCGCAGGCCCAGCTTGCCGAACCAGGGGAACATCTGGCTGATGGAATAACGCTCGCCCATGTAGCGGGCATCGTCATCCACCTGGTCCAGCACGATCCCCAGCCCGAACTGCGGCTCGGGCAACGCGCCCGCCTGCGGCACGCGGTCCGCGGCGGCCCGCCAGCGATGGTAGGCCGCCCCGACCTCGGGATTGTTGCGCATGGCAAAACCCACCAGTTCGTCGAGAGCGGCGTCGGCCGGCAAGGCGGTACCGGGAACGGCAGCACTCACCGGGTCAGGCGCGCGCTGCGCGGCTTCGGCGCCGGCCGCAATCGCCAGTGCGGCAAGGGCACACGCCAGGGCGCGCAAGGGAACCGGCGCGGCGCGACGCGGCGCCGGCAGGGCAGGAATCAGGCGACCGAAAACGGCCGCGGGCAGGGAAAACATCAGGCACCTCCAGGATTTCGAGCGGGAACGCGACTCGAAGCGGAGGGCTAATCGTTGAGGACGCAGTTCCTCAGGTGCAGGCGCGGGCCGCCCGGGTCGGGGGGCGCGCGGACCGCCGGCAAGGGCCGCGCGATGCGCCCGGCCGGCAGGGCGATGGCATCCAGCTCGAGCGGCGGCGCCAGCACCCACTCGACCTCGACTTTGGGCATGGAGGCCATGCGACCGTCGAAATCGTAACCGTCCACGAAAGTGCAGCTTTCGGAGCTGCCGGGCTCGTGGCAGGGCGGCGGCGGCTCCGGGCAATGCGGACAATCGCCGCCCATGAGCGCTTCCGCCGCCATCAGGCACGGCGCAATCGCCATGCTGGCCCAGACAGCCAGGAAAAGGCTGGTAGCCAGGGCGGCGACGCTTCTGCGGTGGCGGCGGAATGAGGTCATCAGTTTCTCGGACGCTGAGCGACGTAGAATAGTTCCTGGATCGCGCAGCTGACAAGTCCATACATGCCGTATTGCAAACTGGTTCACGCTCGGATGCTCGCTGCAGCAGGCCTCCTGCCGCTGTCCTTGCTGCTGTTGCTCGGCGCCTGCGGAGGGCAACCCGTGCCTGCGCCACTGGAAGTCCCGGCGGCCGCGGGCGCCTCCCTGCCGCGGTTGAGCACGGACCCTGGTGGAAACGCCTGGCTGAGCTGGGTGGAGCCGGCCGGGACCGGTCACGCGCTGCGCTACGCCCGCCTCGAGGAGAACGCCTGGGAACTCGCTGGAACGGCCGCCGCGGGCGACGACTGGTTCCTGAACTGGGCCGACTTCCCCTCCGTCGTGCACCTGGGTGACGGGCTGATGGGAGCCCACTGGCTGCACAAGGTCGATGGCGGGCCCTACGCTTACCACGTGCGCATGGCGATCTCGCGGGACGGCGGAGCGCACTGGTCGGCGCCGGTCACGCCGCACGATGATCGCTCCGCCACGGAACACGGCTTCGTGTCCCTGTTTCCGCGCGACGACGGCGTCGGCGCGGCCTGGCTGGACGGCCGGCGCACAGCGCAGGCCGCCGGCGGCGGGGCGGACGATGACCCAGCGGGCGAGGCTCACGATCATGGCAGCGGCCCTGGCGCGATGACCCTGCGCGCCGGCGGCGTGGCCCTGGACGGCACCCCTCTCGAAGACCTCGAACTCGACGGCATGACCTGCGACTGCTGCCCGACGGCCGTGACGAGTGTGCCGGGCGGAGCGGTGCTCCTGTACCGCGACCGGTCCCCGGCAGAGATTCGCGATATCTATTCGGTCCGCCTGGATACCCGGGGCTGGTCGGCGCCTGCCGCCGTCGCCCGCGATGACTGGCACATGCCCGCCTGCCCGGTCAACGGTCCCGCCGTGGCATCGCACGGCGAGCAGCTTGCGTCCGCGTGGTTCACCGCAGCCGGCGGCACGCCGCGAGTGCGGCTGGCCTTCTCGGCGGATGGCGGGCGCAGCTGGAGCGCGCCCGTGGACATTGCCGCGGCTGAAACGCTCGGGCGCGTGGCCGTCGTCATGGACGGTCCCGATCGCGCTGTGGTCAGCTGGCTGGGCCATGCCGACCGGCAGGCCGAGATTCGCTATCGGCGGGCGAACCGCTCTGGCCGGCTGGGCCCGGTCAGGACGCTGGCGACGACCTCGCCGGCACGCAGTTCCGGCTTTCCGCAGATGGCGCGGGTCGAAGGTGGACTGGTGTTTGCCTGGACGGCGGCCGGCGAGCCTTCCCGCGTCAGGTCTGCGCGCGTGCCCTTGCCCTGAAAGCCCCCGGCGCGTATCGCAGCCGCACCGTCAGTGCCCCATCCGCCGCAAGGCCGCGATGCGCTCGTCCAGCGGCGGGTGGGTCATGAACAGCCGCTTCAGCCCGTGGGCCCGGTGGCCGGAGATGCCGAAGGTGGCGAGCTGGTCGGGCAGCGTGGCGTTGTGCCCCTGCTTGAGCCGCTCCAGCGCCGCGACCATGCGCTCGCGACCTGCCAGCCGGGCGCCGCCGGCGTCCGCGCGGAACTCCCGGTGACGCGAGAACGCCATGACGATCATGCTGGCGAGGATGCCGAGGAAGATCTGCGCGATGATGGTCACGATCCAGAATCCCGGCCCGTGCCCGCTCTCGTTGCGGAACACCAGCCGATCGACCAGGTGGCCGATGACGCGGGAGAGGAAGATCACGAAGGTGTTGACCACGCCCTGGATCAGCGTGAGCGTCACCATGTCGCCGTTCGCCACGTGGCTGATCTCGTGCGCCAGCACCGCCTCGACCTCTTCGCGCCGCATGCCGCGCAACAGGCCGGTGCTGACCGCCACCAGGGAATTGTCGCGGCGCGCGCCCGTGGCAAAAGCATTCGGCTCGGGCGCATCGTAGATCGCCACCTCCGGCATGCCGATGCCGGCCTGGCGGGCCTGGCGGCGCACCGTCTCCACGAGCCAGCTTTCCACCTGGCCGGACGGCTGGGTGATGACCTTCGCGCCCGTCATGCGCTTCGCGCTCCACTTGGAGATCGCGAGCGAGATGAAGGAACCGCCGAAGCCGAACAGCGCGGCAAAAATCAGCAGCGCGCCCAGGTCCAGGTCTACGCCCTGCTCGTCGAGGATGCCCTCGAAGCCGATCAGGCTGAGCACGATGGACAGGACCACCAGGACGGCGATGTTGGTCGCCAGGAACAGCAAAATGCGCTTCATCGAGACCCTCCTTCATCCCGGAACCGGGACCTGCGACTATCTTGGGGACAAACGGCGCAAATACAAGTCCTCCGCCGCCGCCGGGGCGCGCTTCAAGCTCGCGGCGCCTCGGCAATCGCGCCCTTCTGCACGCCTTCGTAGGCGCGCACCCGGAACGCGGCCTCCGGGTCCAGGCGCCTGAGCTCCGCCGCCATGAACTCCGCCAGGCATTCGACCGTGGTGTCCGCCGGCACCAGTTCGCAGCGCTCGCGCCAGATCTCGAGCTCGAATTCGCCCTGCTGCGCGCGGTAGGAAAAACGCCAGGCCGGGCGGCCGCCGAATTCGCTTTCCGCCACCACGTCTTCCTGCGAGCCCAGGTAGATGTCTTTCCAGCGTTGCGCCCAGTAGCGTTCCCAGTGCTCGTTGCGCCGCCCCTCGACCTGCACCTCGACACGCGAGCGATGGCCATGCGCGATGCGCTGGCAGTTGCCGGCGTGCCTCTTGAGCCCGTGGCTGTAGTGATAGCAGGCGCCCGCGATGCTCTCCTCGCGCAACGCGACCCGCACCTCGGCCACGTTGTCCGGCATCACCGCCGCGACGCAGGCCTGCAGCCGGGCCGCAAGCGCCGGCATGGTGATTTCCGGGGCGTCCAGCCGGCAGACGGCGACGCCCGGCGAACGCAGCCTCACGCCGGCGGCGGGCGCCTCGATGCGCACTTCGCCGCTGGCGGCCGATTCGCCGATCTCCAGCCAGCCGCAGCGCGCCGGCACCAGCAGCTTGTGGTCGGCGAACGCCTCTGCCGCCTCCCGCGCCAGTCGTTTCGCGGCGCCGAAATCCACCACCATGGACTGGGCGTCAAGGGCGCCTTCCAGCTCGAGGTCCATGATCCAGCTTTCGCCCACCAGCCCGCGCGCCCGGTCGAGACGGGAGAAGTCGAGCACGGTCAATTGTTCGACGAACAGGCAGGCCATGGGGTCTTTCCGGGCAAGTGAGGCCCGATTGTACCGCCGCGCAAGCGCCCGGGCTGCATCGGCCCGCCGGCCTGCTCTTTCGAAACAGCGTTATGATTCGCGCACACGGCAGCAACCAGGCGACCCATGAGCAACAAACACGGCACGGGCATGCACAGGCAGCCGGGCATCGCCCCGGGGCATCCCATCGAGTCGGTCGAGCCTCTCGCGAGCGGGACCCGGGTGCACTGGTGCAGCTACGACGAGAAGGCGCTCGAGGAACAGCCGGCCGCCGGCCTGGAAGAGGCACTGGCGGGACTGGACCCCGCAATGACCGACTGGGTGCATTTTGCGAGCGCGCCGGACCCGGCCGCCCTGCGCTGGCTCAACGAGCGACTCGGGCTGGATCCGCTGGCACTCGAGGACGTCCACAACGGCCACCAGCGGACCAAGCTGGAGCGTTACGAGCATCACAGCTTCATGGTGGTCTCGGTGCCCGTGCTCAACGCGGGCGTGCTGTCGCTCGAACAGTGCAGCCTGTTCCTCGGCCCGCACTGGGTGATCAGCTTCTGGAGCGGCGATCCGGCGCTGCTCGAGCCGATCCGGCAACGGCTGCACAAGAGCGCGGGCGGGCGCATACGCAAGCGCGGCGCCGATTACCTGTTTTACTGCATCCTGGATGCGGCGGTGGACAATTGTTTCCCGGTGCTGGAGCAGTTG
Source organism: Gammaproteobacteria bacterium (assembly GCA_035268405.1). Classification (GTDB taxonomy): domain Bacteria; phylum Pseudomonadota; class Gammaproteobacteria; order Steroidobacterales; family XN24; genus XN24. Next base: position 14,867 of record DATFKW010000118.1, on the reverse strand, counting down.
CGCGACGCGGCCGAGGCGCTGGAGGACGAGTTGCTCGAAAACCCCCGCGATGAAGCCATTTCACGGATTCACGGCCTGCGCAGGCAGCTTGCGCTGATGCACCGGCTCGCGCTGCCGGGACAGGAGGCTCTGCAGCAGCTGCTGCGGCGGGACGATTCACCCCTTGCCGCCCCGACAAGACAGTACGTGCGCGACGTGCTCGACCACCACATGCGCATCGGCGACGCCATCGACCACCTGGCGGAAGTCACCCGCAGCCTGCACGAGCTCTACCTGATGAGCGCCGGCCAGCGCATGAACGATGTCATGCGGCTGTTGACCATCATCGCCACCATTTTCATTCCGCTCACTTTTATCGCCGGCGTCTACGGGATGAACTTCAACCCCGCCTCGAGTCCATGGAACATGCCGGAACTCGAGGCGCGCTACGGCTACCCGCTGGTCCTGCTCGTGTTCGTGGCAATCGGCGCCGGCATGGCCTGGATGTTCCGGCGACGGGGCTGGTTCTAGGTCGTGGCGAGGACCGGCACACGCCAGGTGCTCGGCTGGCGCGAATGGGTGGCGCTGCCCCGGCTGGGCATCCCGCGCATCAAGGCCAAGGTGGACACCGGGGCACGCACGTCCGCCTTGCACGCCTTCGAGGTGGAGCCCTTCACGCGCGACGGCGCGCGCTGGGTGCGTTTCGCCGTTCACCCCGACCAGCGGGACCGCAGCGTGGTCATCCGCTGCGAATCGCCGGTGCTGGACCGCCGGATGGTGTCTGATTCCGGCGGCCACCGCGAGCAGCGCTGGGTCATTCGCAGCACGGTCGCGCTGGGCACGCTAAGCTGGGACATCGAGATGACGCTGACGGATCGCGACACCATGCGCTTTCGCATGCTGCTGGGGCGAACCGCCTTGCGGGGCCGCTTCGTCGTCGATCCCGCGAAATCGTATTGCCTGGGCCGTGCCGACGCACCGCCCGCCCAAGGAGGCTGAATTAATGCATATCGCCATCCTGTCGAGGAACCGGCAGCTCTATTCCACCGGTCGCCTCATCGAGGCCGCAAAGCAACGCGGTCACGAGGTCACCATCGTGGATCCGCTGAAATGCGTCATGGACGTGACTTCGCGCCGGCCCGCGGTTTACCACCGCGGCGAGTTGCTGCCGCGTTTCGACGCCGTCATTCCACGCATCGGCGCCTCGATCACCTTCTACGCGCTCGCGGTGCTGCGCCAGTTCGAGGTGATGGGCGTCTACCCGGCCAACGAATCGGTCGCCATCGGCCGCAGCCGCGACAAGCTGCGCGCGCTGCAGCTGATGGCCCGCGCCGGCGTGGGCATGCCGGTCACGGCCTTCGCGCATTCCCCGGACGACACCAAGACACTGGTGAAACTGGTGGGCGGCGCGCCGCTGGTGCTGAAGCTTCTGCAAGGCACACAGGGCCGCGGCGTGGTTCTCGCGGAGACGCGCCAGGCCGCCGAAAGCGTCATCGACGCCTTCCGGGAACTGGACGCCAACTTCCTGGTGCAGGAGTTCATCCGCGAGGCCGGCGGCGCCGACATCCGCGCTTTCGTCATCGGCGAGAGGGTGGTGGCCGCCATGATGCGCCAGGCCAAGGAAGGCGAATTCCGTTCCAACCTCCACCGCGGCGGATCCGCCTCGCTCGTCAAGCTCAGCCCCCAGGAACGCGCCACCGCCCTGCGCGCCGCCAAGACCCTCGGCCTGAACGTGGCCGGCGTGGACATCGTGCGCGGCAAGGATGGTCCGCTGGTGCTGGAGGTCAACTCCTCGCCCGGCCTGGAAGGCATCGAGAAAGCCACCGGCAAGGACGTGGCCGGCCAGGTGATCGGCTTCCTGGAGAAAAAGGCCCAGCCCCACAAGACCAAGACGCGCGGCAAGGGCTGAGCGACCAACCCGTGGCGGGCAACCAGATCACAATCGACGGCATCAGCGTCGCCCCCGGCGAACGGCGCGGCCTGTCGCTCCCGGCCGGCATGCTGCACACCCACGTGCCCGTTGAAATGCCCGTCTGGGTGATCAACGGCCGCAGGCCGGGCCCGCGCCTGTTCGTCAGCGCGGCGATCCACGGCGACGAGCTGAACGGCATCGAGATCATCCGCCGGATCCGCGCGCGCGCGCTCACCGGCTTGCGCGGGACGCTGCTGCTGGTGCCGGTGGTGAACGTCTTCGGCGTGCTGCATCACTCGCGCTACCTGCCGGACCGCCGCGATCTGAACCGCAGCTTCCCCGGCTCGGAGAGCGGCTCGCTGGCGGCCCGCCTGGCGCACCTCTTCATGAGCGAGATCGTCGATCGCTGCACCCACGGCATCGACCTGCATACCGGCGCAGTGCATCGCAGCAACCTGCCGCAGATCCGCGCCCAGCTGGATGACCAGGAAACCCGCGAGCTGGCGCTGGCCTTCGGCGCGCCGGTGGTGCTGGACTCGCGCATGCGGGACGGCTCGCTGCGCGAGGCCGCGGCCGAAAAAGGCATTCCCACGCTGATATACGAGGCCGGCGAGGCGCTGCGTTTCGACGAGATGTCGATCCGCATGGGCGTGGCCGGCATCATAGAGGTCATGCACCGGCTGGGCATGCTGCGCCGCAAGTCCAGGCGGCGCGATCGCGCGGCGCGCTCGGTGGTGGCGGATGGAAGCCACTGGGTGCGGGCGCCGGGGGGCGGGATATTGCGCAGCGCCATCCGGCTCGGCCAGCACGTCTCGGAAGGGCAACTGCTGGGACGCGTCTCGGATCCCTTCGGCACGCAGGAATCGCGCGTCGACGCACCCCACGAGGGGATCGTGATCGGGCGCAACAGCCTGCCGCTGGTCAACGAGGGCGATGCGCTATTCCACGTGGCGCGCGTCGCGCGGCCGGACGAGGCCTACGCGGCGGTGGCGGCGATCTCGCAGGCTTTCAGCGAAACGCCCAAGCCGGAACAGCAGTAGACGGCGGCAGGTGGCAGTCGAGCAGGCTCCGGCACATTCCCTCGTGCTTCCCTGAGCCCACTCCAAGCATAGTTCTTGCGGGCCCGGCGCGCTTGCCGCAGGTCAACGATCGCCTGCGGCATATCCTCGCGGCGTCATTCCCTGTCAACGACCATGGCGGCCCCCTGCCGACGGGGATCGGCTGCCGCCACCAGCGTGCCGTCGGCCTCGCGCAGCACCGCGCCCGCGCCGCCGAAGAACATCGACAAGCCGTCGAACACGCGACACGGCATCTCCACCGATGCCAGCGGCAAACCGGGTTCCGCGGCGACCTGCCAGCCGGCGTCCGCCAGCTCGACGTGCAGCCGCGGCGCCGCCAGCGCTTCCTCCAGGCTCATGCCCAGGCGCATGAAATTCAGGATGACCTGCAGCAGGGCGGTGGTGATCCGCTCGGCCCCCGGGCTGCCCACGGCCAGCGCGTCCCCGCCTGTGCTGCGCGCGGCCACCGGCGCCATGTTGGAGCTGATGCGCTCGCCGGGCGGCAGGCCGTGGAAGCCGCGCGGGTTCAGTTCCAGCTCGCCCAGGCAGTTGTTCAGCCAGATGCCCGTTCCCGGGACCATGACGCCGGAACCGTATCCCGAAGACGCTGTGACCGCGCAGGCCAGCCCCGACGAATCCATGGCCGATACGTGGACGGTAGAAGGCGATTCGATCGCGCGGGGATCGCCGCCCCGTTTCGCCCAGTCGAGCACGCGCGCCAGGAAAACATCGGGCGCCTGGTCCGCGGGCGTCGCCCTGAGGAATTCGAACACCTCGCGCTGCGCAGCCGCGAGCACGGCCACTGATTCCGGCGTCCAGGCGCCCGCCGGCGCGCCCCGGACGCGGGCCAGCATAGCGGCCAGCGCGGCGCCGCCGACGGTCGGCAGTGGCGGCAGGGCGATGGACCAGTCGTCCACGGCGCAGTGGATGGGCTCGCGCCTGAGCGCGCGGTAGGCGGCGCGGTCCTGCGCGCCCATGAGGCCGCCGCCCGCCTCGACGCACGCGGCGATCGCCGCGCCCAGCCGGCCGGTGTAAAAGGCCTGCGGCCCCTCGCGTCCCAACTCCGCCAGGGTGTCGGCCAGCCCGGGCACGCGCACCAGCGCGCCGGGCGCCAGCAAGCCGCCGCGCGGATCGTGAATCGCGGCCCTGCTCTCGGCCTGCCAGCCGAAGATCTCTTGATGGCTGTACTGCAGCCAGGTATGGGAGGCCGTGCCCAGCGGGAAACCGTCGCGCACCTGCTCGGCGGCCGGTTGCAGCAGGTCCGCCCAGCCGAGCCGTCCCCAGCCCGCCGAAGCCTCGCCCAACGCCGCGACGGCACCGCCGACTCCGACGGCGCCGTAGCCGACGATGGTGCGCATGCCGCCGCCATAGTCCAGCGCCACCGCCCGCCCCGCCGCGCCGAAGCGTTCCCCCGGCCGGCCGACGCCCGGCATCGCGACGCCTCCGTCGATCACCACCGGGGCTTCGCCGGGACCCCATACCGTGATGAAGGCGCCGGCGTCCAGCCCGACGATGCCCACCTCGGTGGACAGGGCCGCAAAGGTGGCCGCCACCGCAACGTCGACGGCATTGCCGCCCGCCGCCGCCATCTCGCCGCCCGCCCGCACAGCAATCTCCGAGGGACCGGCGATTCCGACGGCGGCGTTCATGGGCGCGCGCAGCCGCCTAGGCGTCCAGCCCACCCGCCAGGTACTCCATGCAACCCGACAGCGTGGACAGGCGGGACCGGTCTTTCACCGGGATGTCGATGCCTGTTTCACGCGCCAGGGCGTGAAAAAAGCGTTCGGAATCCAGGTCGAACTGCACCGCCAGGGGCTCATCAGGCTCGATCGGCTTGTCGCCGACACCGTCAGTCGCCCGCTCCAGCGCGCGCAACACCGCGGCTTCAAGGTCGCGCTCATTCATGATCCGGTCTCTCCGCAATGACGATCGCCGTTGCCCGGCCGCCGCTTCGTCCCAGGGTGCCAGCCGTGCCCGCCGGCACGATTGATCCAGGTCAAGGCCGCCGGACCCGTTCCGCGCCATGTTAAACAGAAGAAAGGAAATTGCATATTAGTGTTTCCTAATTTACTATGCTGGCCTTGTAAAGCCACGGGCGACGGCAGGATCCGGCCGCACGGCGGCGACGCGAACTGGAGAGCATGACTTGAAAAAGGCACTGTTGGAAACCGCCCTGTCGCGTCCGCGGCTCATTTACGTGCTCGCGCTCGCACTGACGATCGTGCTCGGCCTGCAGATTCCGCGCATCCAGATCGACACGGACCCGGAAAACATGCTGCCGGACGACCAGCCGGACCGCGTGTTTCACAACGAGGTCAAGGAAGAAATGGCGCTGCACGACGCCATCTTCGTCGGCCTGGTCGAGCGCGAGCACCCGGACGGCGTCTACAACCCGGCGTCGCTGGGGGCGGTGCACCAGGCCACCGACCGCATCATGGAGCTGGACGGGGTGGTCGCTCGCGACCTGATGTCGCTGTCGGTGGTGGATAACATCGAGCAGGCCGGCCCGGGCACGGTGAGTTTCGAGTGGCTGATGCCGGAGCCGCCCGAGACCCGTGAAGCGAGTCTCGCCATCCGCGACGCGGTAGAACGACTGCCGCTGTTCAGGGACACCCTCGCCTCCGGCGACGGCCGCGCCGCCGCCATCTATGTGCCGATCGTGGACAAGGACGCAAGCCACCGGCTGTCGCAGGAGATCAGGAAAATCACCGCGGACGCCTCGGAGGCTTTCGGCGCCACCGGCGAGTGGTACATCACCGGCCTGCCGGTCGCGGAGGACACTTTCGGGCACGAAATGTTCGTCCAGATGGGCATCTCGGCGCCCCTGGCCGGACTCGCCATTTTCCTGCTGCTGTGGTTCTTCTTCCGCAGCCTGCCTCTCATCGTGGCGCCCATGATCGTCGCCATGGTCACCGTGATTGCGACCATGGGACTGTTGATCGGCACGGGCTTCACCGTGCACATCATGAGCTCCATGATCCCGATCTTCCTGATGCCCATCGCGGTGGTCGACTCGGTGCACATCATGTCCGAGTTCGCCGACCGTTACCGGCCCGGCCGCGGCCAGGACGACACCATGCGAGAGGTGGTCGGGCATCTCTTCAGGCCGATGCTGTTCACCTCCGTGACCTCGGCGGTGGGCTTCGCCTCCCTGGCCCTGACGCCGATCCCGCCGGTCCAGGTCTTCGGCGCTTTCGTGGCCTTCGGTATCCTGCTGGCCTTCCTGCTGACGATCGTGTTCATCCCGGCCTGGGTGTCCCGCATGAAACCCGCGCGCCTGGAACGCATGCAGGACAAGCTGCACCAGGCCGAGGACGACACGCCGCTCGCGCGGCTGCTGCGCCGCACCGGCGCCGTGGCCCAGGCGCGCAGCCGCCTGCTGCTGCTCCTGTTCGCCGCCATTTTCGCGATCAGCGTGGTCGGCATCACGCAAATCCAGATCAACGACAACCCGATGCGCTGGTTCAAGTCCGACCACCGGATCCGCGTCGCCGACCGCGTGCTGAACGATCATTTCGCCGGCACCTACAACGCCTGGCTGGTGCTGGATCACACCAGCCCGCCCGACGGCGCCGCTCTCCGGGCCCGGGTGCAGGACATTCTCGACCAGGCTTCCGAGCCGGTGCGCGAGACCTGGCGGCAGCTTGCGCCGGATGCCGAGACGGTGCTCGGCGCCGAGCAGCTGGACACGATGATCTCCGGGCTGGGCGACCGCCTGTTCGAGGCGCCCGCGGCGCAGGCCGACGCGCTGGAAGCCCTGCTCGCCGAAGTGGAGACCGTCGCCAGCGAAGCAAAATACTTCCAGCAGCCGCGCATCCTGCGCTGGATCTCGGACGTGCAGGCGGCACTGGAAGAAAGCGGACCGGTGGGCAAGAGCAATGCGCTGCCGGACCTGGTCAAGACCGTGAACCGGGAACTGGTCAGCGGGGAACCGGAGGATTTCCGTATCCCTGATTCCGTGCCCGGCGTGGCGCAGGCGCTGCTGCAGTTCCAGTCCTCGCACCGGCCCGGGGACCTGTGGCACATGGTGACGCCGGACTACAGGCGCGCCGTCGTCCTGCTGCAGCTGAGCAGCGGCGACAACCAGGACATGAGCGCAGTGATGCGGCAGCTGGACGCCTACCTGGCCGACAATCCGCCACCGCAGGAGATGTCGCTGCGCTGGGCGGGCAAGACCTACCTGAACGTAGTCTGGCAGGACGCCATGGTGAACGGCATGGTGGGGAGTCTCGCCGGCGCCTTCGTCGCCGTGCTGATCATGATGGTCGTCCTGTTCCGTTCCTTCGGCTACGGCCTGCTTGCGATGCTGCCGCTGACCGTGACCATCACCTTCATCTACGGACTGATCGGCTGGGTCGGCAAGGACTACGACATGCCGATCGCCGTGCTCTCGGCCCTGACGCTGGGCCTGTCCATCGACTTTGCCATCCACTTCATCGAGCGCTCGCGCGAGGCCCTGTCCCGGCTGGGCGATTTCAAGTCGGCCATGGCCGAGGTGTTCGCGGAACCCGCGCGCGCCATCAGCCGCAACGCCATCGTGATCGCGATCGGCTTCACGCCGCTGCTGCTGGCGCCACTGGTGCCCTACATCACGGTCGGCGTGTTCCTCGCGACCATCATGGCCATGTCGGCGATCGTGACGCTGGTCATGCTGCCCGGCACGATGAAGCCCTTCCTCGCCAACAGGGAACAGAAGGAAAATGCCTGAACCCAGGAGGTTCGAATCATGAGAAAGACAAGCGGTTTACTGTCGGCCGCGCTGGCCCTCGGGCTGTCGGCCGCGCTGCAGGCGGCGCCCCTGAGCGACGTCTCCGAAATCGTCGATCGCGCCAACCTCGCGAGTTACTACGCCGGCGACGACGGGCGCAGCGAAGCGCGCATGAAGATCGAGGATGCGCAGGGCCGCACGCAGTTGCGCCAGTTCACCATCCTGCGGAATGACCACGCCGACGGCGGCGACCAGGATTTCATGGTGTTCTTCTCGCGGCCGTCCGACGTGCGCGGCACGGTGTTCCTGGTCCACAAGCACGTGGACAGCGATGACGACCGCTGGCTGTACCTGCCGGGCCTCGACCTGGTGCGTCGCATCAGCCCGGGCGACAAGCGCACCAGCTTCGTCGGCTCCCATTTTTTCTACGAGGACGTCTCCGGGCGCCACCCGCAAGATGACGAACACCGGCTGGTGGAAACGACGGACACTCACTACGTGCTCGAGAGCACCCCCAGGAAACCCGGCGAGGTCGAGTTCGAGCGCTTCGTCACGCAGGTGGACCGCGAAACCTTCCTGCCGATGAAGACCGAGTACTACGACGACCAGGACCGCGTCTACCGTGTCATGGAGGTGCTGGAAGTCGAAGAGATCAAGGGCTATCCCACGGTCACGCGCTCGCGCATGAGCACGCCGCTGGACGGCGGCGGCACGCTGATGGAGTTCCGTTACATCGAGTATGACGTCGGCCTGCCGGGAGACATCTTCTCCGAGCGATACCTGCGCAACCCGCCCATCGACTGGCTGCGCCGAGAACAGGATTGACATGATGCGCCGCCCCGCTGACCGCCTGGCGCGCCTGCTGGCCTGCGGGCTGCTGGCGGCCCTCGCTACACCCGGCGCTCCTGCATGGGCGGCCGACGAGCAGGGAAGCGACGCGCAGGGCGGCGGAGACGAGACCGCCGGTTTCGAGGAAGACTGGGGCGATCCCTGGGCCGTGGAGGACCAGGGACTCACCTGGACCGGCTTCGTCGAGGGCGGCGCCGGGCTTCGTTTCCAGGAGGTCGAGAAACTCCGGCGGCTGACGCTGGGCGAGCTGCGCGTGCGCGCCGAGACCAGCCACATCCGGGAGAGCTACACGGTTGACTTCAAGGGCGACCTGGCCTGGGACGAGGTCAGGGAATCACTGGACGGCCAGCTGCGCGAACTGGCCGTGTCCTTCACCCCGCTGGAGTCGGTGGATGCGAAAATCGGTCGGCAGGTGCTCACCTGGGGTACCGGTGACCTGCTTTTCCTGAATGACCTTTTCCCGAAGGATTTCATCTCCTTCTTTGCCGGTCGCGACGAGAACTATCTCAAGTCGCCCTCGGACACGGCGCGCATCAGCATCTATACCGACCCCGTCAACATCGACATCGCATGGACGCCCCGCTTCCAGCCGGACGACTATCTCTACGGCGAGCGTTTCGTGTTCTGGCAGCCCGCAGCGGGCGAAGCGGCGGCGCCCGCCGTCGCGCGCCGCGCCGAAGAGCCCGATACGGCAGAGCTGGCGCTGCGGCTGTTCCGCACGGTGGGCAGCACCGAGTACGCGCTGTACGGCTACAGCGGGCGCTGGAAACAGCCGCTGGGCGTGGACGCGCAAGGACAGCCGCGCTTCCCCCGCCTGCGCAGCTGGGGCGCGAGCCTGCGCACCCCCCTGCACGAGGGCCTTTTCAACGCGGAAGCGGCCTGGTACGACTCCCGCGACGACCGCGACGGCGACGATCCGCGGACGCCGAACTCGGAACTGCGCCTGCTGCTGGGCTACGAGCAGGAGCTGGTGCGCAACTTCACGGCCGGCGTGCAGCTCTACACCGAGCACATCCTGCACCATGACCGCTTGCTGGCGAATTCGCCGGACCCGGCCAGGGCCCGCGAGGAATGGCGCACCGTAACGACCCTGCGGCTGACGCATCGCGCGCTGCGGGACACCCTGACCAGCTCATTGTTCACCTTCTACTCGCCCAGTGACGAGGACTTCTACCTGAAACCCTCCATCGCATGGCGGCGCAACGACCAGTGGCTGTTCACGGGCGGCCTGAACCTGTTCGGGGGCAACCAGGCGCACACCTTTTTCGGCCAGCTCGAGGACAACAGCAATGGCTGGCTCCGCATCCGCTACCACTACTGAGCGGGAAAATGGCTGACCCGGAAACAGCCACGCCTGAAATGGTCGCGGCGCTGTGCCGCCCGGAGGCTTACCCCGCGCCGGTCGACGAAGTAGAGAAAATAGAGACCCACATTTCCTGGGTTTTTCTCGCCGGCGACTTTGCCTACAAGTTCAAGAAACCGCTGGACCTGGGCTTCCTGGATTTCAGGGACCGCGAGCGCAGGCTGCACTACTGCCGCGAGGAGCTGCGCCTCAACGGCCGGCTCGCGCCCGACATCTACCTGGACCTCGCGGGCGCCCGCAAGACCTCGAGCGGCTGGCGTGTCGGGCCGTGCACGGCCGAGGCCGAGCCGGCAGTGCGCATGCGCCGCTTCCCCGGCGAGTCGCGACTGGATCGCCGCCTGGCGGCCGGGCGGCTGGACGGCGCCGCGCTGGAGGATTTCGCGCGGCAGCTGGCGGAATTCCAGGCTGGACTATCGCCCGCCGCGCCCGGCGACGGCGTGGGCGACGCCGCCGCGGTCACCCGCCCGGCGCTGGCCAACTTCGAGGCGCTGCCGTGCGACGCGCTGGCGCCCGGCACGGCGGATGACCTTGCCAGGCTGGAACGCTGGACGCGGCGCCGCGCCGCCGCGCTGGCGCCACTGTTCGAGCAGCGACTCGCGCAGGGCCGGGTGCGCGAGGGACACGGCGACCTGCACCTGGCGAACCTCGTCATGCTGGGCGATCGCATCGCGGCCTTCGACGGCATCGAGTTCGACCCGGCGCTGCGCTGGATCGACGTGCAGAGCGAGGTGGCCTTCCTGCTGATGGACCTCGAGTCCCGCGAGCACGGCGAGCTCGGCTGGCGCTTCTACAATGCCTGGCTCGCCGCGCTGGGTGACTACGACGGGCTGGCCGTGCTGAACTGGTATCTCGTCTATCGGCACCTGGTGCGCGCCAAGATCGACGGCATACGCCTCGCGCAGGCCGGCACCGGGGATGAGGAATCGGGACCGCTCAGGGCGCGCCTGGCGGGCCACGTGGCGCGGGCGCTGGACCACGCGGCGCCCGGGCGACCGCTGCTGCTGTTGATGCGCGGCTTTTCCGGCTCCGGCAAGAGCCGGCTGGCCGCGCGGCTGGCGCCGCGCGCGCGGGCCGCCTGGGTGCGCTCGGACCTGGAGCGCAAGCGCCTGCACGGGCTCGAGCCCACGGCGAGCGCGAGCGGCGGCGTCGGCGAGGGTCTTTACGATGCCGCCGCCACCGAGCGTACTTATGGCCGCCTGCAGGAGATCGCGCGCACGGCCTTGCGGTCGGGCTGCAGCCTGCTCGTGGACGCGGCATTCCTGGAGTCGGAACGTCGCGAGGCTTTTGTGCGCCTCGCGCTGCGGGAAGAGGCCGATCCCGTGATCCTCTCCTGCGAGGCCCCCGCCGAACTCTTGCGCGAGCGGGTGAGCACGCGGCGCGGCGACCCGTCGGATGCGGGCCTGAAGGTGCTGGAGGCGCAGCTGGCCCGGCCCGTCGAGACCGGCGCCCTGGAAAGGCAGTACACGCTGCCGGTGGATACCCGCGGGGACCCGGACCTGGAAAGCCTCACCCGGCGGGTGGAGACACTCCGAAACGCGCGGTGATCCGCAATCCCGCGCGCCGCCACGCGATCGCCGTCAGGCCGAAGTAACCATGCATCAGGAGCGCGAAGTTCCAGGCGACGATGTTGTCGATCGGCAGGTCCGGGAAGAAATTCTTTGCGGGTATGTTGACCAGCCCCAGCGCCAGCATGCCGACGCCGAACAGCATCTTCGCGCGTATGAGACCCTGGCCCACCTGCGCGCGCGCCGCCGCGGGCAGCTGGCCCAGCCGCGACGCCAGCACCAGCTGCGCGAGCGCGGTGAACGAGAAATAGACCGTCACCCCGTAGCGCCGCATGAACTCGTAAGCGGCGCCCTCGGTGCCGAGGAAGACCACGTACAGGACCAGGAACAGGGCGCCGACCAGGCCGAGCACGACGATGAGGCCGCGGCTTCGGCCGGTGTTCCCGAGGTGGCCGAGCCAGGCGCGCACCAGCAGCCAGTAAGCGGCGATCAGGGTGCTGGTGGGCAGCATGACGGCCCTGAAAAGGTGGATCGAGGGATCCTGCCGCGCCGCGCCGCTGATGGAGGTGCAGCCTTCGAAAAAGGGAATGCAGTCGCGCACCTGGTCCAGCGAGGAGGAGATCGTGTAGGTGAGCAGCACCGCCAGGTAAGGTAGCAACCAGCAGGCCAGCGCAATGGGGACGGCGCGCATCATTGCTCCGCGCGACGGCGACCTTCCGCCGTCAACATCCAGGCGCAGCGCCGGGGCGCGATGCCGCACAGCGATTCCACCGGACAGCCGGCGCAGGGGTCGCCGCATTCGCCCACGCGTTGCAGCAGGCCGCGTTGCTCCAGCTCGATGACCATGGCTTCGACGAGCGCCGGCGACGCGCCGATCATCTCGGCGAGCTCCGCTGTGTTGCCGGCCTGCCCGGACTCGATGGTTTTCAACAGGCGTTTAAGCAAGCGCGCCCCCCAGGCCGAGCAGTACGGCCGCCTGGTAGACCAGCGTCGCGAAAATGACGGCGCTGGACAGCATCAGCGCGGCGCTGACGGCGGTCCATCCCCAGCTCTCGGTTTCCTGGCGAATGGCCGCGACCGTGGCGACGCAGGGCACGAACAGCATGTTGAGGACCAGGAAGGCCAGCGCCGAGGCAGGGGCGATCAGCGCCGACAGCGTGCCACCCAGGCTGTCCGCCTCCGCCCCGAAAATAATGCCCAGCGCGGCGATGGAATTTTCCTTGGCGACGAAGCCCGAGAGCGTGGCGACCACCAGCCGCCAGTCCAGTCCCATCAGGCCGCCCACCGGTTCCAGCATCTTGCCGAACATCGCCAGGTAACTGTCGTTGACGTGTTCGCCCGGGTAGCTCACCAGCACCCAGATGATCATCGAGGCGATCACGATGATGGTCGCGGCGCGTTTCAGGAAAGTCCAGACATTGGTGAGCGCGAACACCAGGATCGTGCGCGGGTTCGGCACGTGATAGAGCGGCATCTCCATGACGAAGGCGAGGCGCTCCCGCCGGAATGCGAAGCGGTCCAGCAGGAGCCCGATGAGCACCAGCACGACCAGGTTGCCGACCACCAGACCCCAGGCCACCAGGGCGGGAAAGGCCGGGAAGAAAAGCGGCACCAGGAAGGCCAGCACCACCAGCCGCGCGCTGCAGGGCACGAAAGGCGTCAGCATGATGGTCAGCAGGCGCGCAGGCCGCGACTCGATGACGCGGCTGCCCATCACCGCGGGCACATTGCAGCCGAAGCCCAGGAACAGCGGCAGGAAGCTCTTGCCGTGCAGCCCCAGCCGGTGCATGAAGCGGTCCATGACATACGCCATCCGGCTCTGGTAGCCGGTATCCTCGAGCAGCCCGAGCGCAAGAAAAAACACGAACAGGATGGGCACGAAGGTCACGACCACGCCGGCGCCCGCCAGCATGCCGTCCACCAGCATGCCGGACAGCCAGGCCGGCGCGCCCGCGAGCGCCGCGCTCACCATGGCGGACAGCGGCGTGATCACGCCCTCCTCCAGCCAGCCTTGCACCGGCCCGGCCACCGAAAAGGTCAGCCAGAACACCAGTCCGAACACGCCCAGCAGGAAGGCCAGCCCCCAGCCCGGATGCGTCGCGATGCGGTCAAAGCGGTCCGTGAAGCTCACCTGGCCCAGGCGCGGGCGACGCACCGCGGCGCGGACCATCCGCCCGATCCACTCGTAGCGCGCGCCGGCCACGTCGAGCACGGCGTCCTCGTGCTCGTGCAGCAGCTCCTGGGCCCGCGCCAGGTCTGCCGGCGGCAGCCAGTCGTTCGCCCGCTCGGTCAGCTCGCGATCGCCTTCCAGCAGCTTGAGGGCGGCCCAGTCGGCCGGCACGCCCGCCGGCACCGAGGACTCGATCAGCGCATGCAGCTGCTCGTAGACCTGCTGGTGGGCCGGCGCGATCTCGGGCCGGTCCGGCGCATAGGCCGTGTTGCCATCGGCGACGTCGGCGGCGGCCGCCAGCAATTCCGCCACGCCCTCGTTGCGGCTCGCCACCATGGGCACGACCGGCAACCCCAGCGCCGCTTCCAGCACGTGGGCGTCGAATTCCACGCCCTCGCGGCGCGCAACGTCCACCATGTTCACGCCCAGCACCACCGGGATCGGCAGCAGCAGCAGCTCCGCGAGCAAGTAGAGGTTGCGCTCGAGCGCCGCCGCGTCGGCAAGCATGACGATGACGTCGGGGCGTTCCTTGAGGATGAAATCGCGCGCGATGCGCTCCTCCTCGGAATTGGAGGTCATGCTGTAAGTGCCGGGCAGGTCCACCACGTGGAAGAGGCGGCCGCCGATGCGCGCCGACCCTTCGCGGCGTTCCACCGTACGCCCCGGCCAGTTGCCGACTTCAGCCGTCAGCCCCGTGAGAATGCTGAAGACCGTCGACTTGCCGACGTTCGGCTGGCCCGCCAGTCCGATGACCAGGCGGCGCGCTTCAGCGGGCTTGGGAGGCGTCGCGGACGACTTCAGCGTCCGGGGATTGGCATTCATAGACGGTTACCAGCCCGGCCTGGCCGCGGCCGAGCGCAATTCGGGTGTCTCGCACGCGCGCCAGCATGGGCCCGAAGCCGCGGTTCTGGAGCACGATGATCTCGGTGCCGGCGGTCAGTCCCATCGCCGCCAGGCGCGCGCCCAGTTCGCGGCCGCCGTGCACGCGCGCCACCACGCCGCAAAAGCCGGCCGGCAGCTCGCTCAGGATCAGGGGTTGTGCGGACGCCATGGAATGGTCCTGTAGAGAATCCGCCGCGGGATGCAGGGCGCGGCCGTGCCAGCAAGGATATTGCATGGCAGTATAAGCGGGCGGTCCGGTTCTTGTGGATACGGAATTAACACAAATGATTCTCGATCAGATTCCCCGGGTCACAGGGGTGGTCGAAGGAGATACATGATGTCGGAACAGCGGAAAATCAAGCGGCGCTCGCTCCTTCTCGGTGCGATGCTGGCACTGGCGGCGACCCCCGCGGCGGCCGAGGCGCCGGGCCTCGCGACCCT
>DATFKW010000117.1:0-5252 GCA_035268405.1 Gammaproteobacteria bacterium | reverse complement strand
CGAGAGCGCCCCGGCGGAGATGGACGAGGTCGGCACCAAGCTGGATCTCGCCCGCGCGTACATCGACATGGGCGATCCGGACGGCGCGCGCAGCATTCTCGAGGAAGTGGCGGACGAGGGCGACGAGGCGCAGCGGGAAGAGGCCCGCCAGCTCCTCGAGAGCCTAGACTGAGCGCATGCGTCCCGCCGCCGGCGGAGCAACGCCGGGTGAAGCCGTCGACGGGTTTCACCCGGCGTTTCGCGTCCTGCTCCTGCTGGTGCTGGCCGCCATGCTGTTCCGCTACTCGCTGCTCGCACTCGCGCTTGTCCTCGCGGTCTTGCTGGCGGCCGCCGCCTGGAGCGGCGGCGAGACGCTCCGCGGCATACTGAAATCACTGCGCCGCATCCGCTGGCTGTTGTTGTCGATCGTGGTGATTTACCTGTGGGTGGCGCCCGAGCCCGGCGTCGCCGGGCGCCCCGGCTACCTGCCTTCCTGGTCCGAACTCGATACGGCGCTCCGGCGCAGCGGCGTGCTCGTGGTGCTGGTCACCGCGGTGGAACTGTTGCGCAGCCATACCGGCGCGCCGCGGATGGCCGCCGGGCTGGTATTGCTGCTGCGCCCACTATCGCTCGCCGGCGTCGACATAGAAACCTTTGCCCGCCGGCTTGCGCTGACGCTGGACAGCGTGCCGCTGACCGCCGAGCGCGTCGCGCGGGCGGGCGGGCGGCGCGAGGGCCAGCGATCCTTTGCCGGCTGGGGGGACGCGGCGGCGGAGCTGGTGCGCGACATCGAGCGGGGCGCGGCCGCCCCGGCCCCCGACGCGAGCCTGCCGTCACTGGCGCGACCCGGCCCGCGCGACTGGGGCCTGCTTGCCGCCGGCGTGGCGGCCTGCCTGCTGGGAAGCGCGCTGTGAGCGACGCGGAATCGCTGCGTGCGCCGAGCAATGCGCGGGGGCCCGCGGCCGGCCGCCGGCGGATCGCGATCGGCGTGGAGTACGACGGTGCCGAGCTGTTCGGCTGGCAGGTGCAGAAGGACGGTCCGAGCGCGCAGGCGGCGCTGGAACGCGCCTTGTCGGCCGTCGCCGACGAGCCGGTGAGCGTGGTGGGCGCGGGACGCACCGATTCGGGCGTGCACGCCTCCGGCCAGGTCGCCCATTTCGACACGACCGCAGAGCGCTCCATGCGCTCCTGGGTGCTCGGCGCCAATACCGCGCTGCCGCCGGGCGTGTGCCTGCGCTGGGCGCGAGCGGCCCCGGCCGGCTTCCACGCGCGTTTTTCAGCCGTTAGTCGCAGTTACAGCTACCTGTTTCTCAATCGCGAGACGCGCTCCGCCCTTTGGCGTCGCCGCGCCTGGTGGGTGCATCGCCCGCTGGACCAGGCCAGCATGCAGCGGGCCAGCCGCGTACTGCTGGGCGAGCACGATTTCTCGGCCTTTCGCGCCGCCGAGTGCCAGTCGAAGACGCCGATCCGCCGCATGCAGCGTCTCGAGCTGCGCCGCCAGGGCGATTTCATCCGCCTCGACGTCACGGCCAATGCCTTCCTGCATCACATGGTGCGCAACATCGCCG
Organism: Gammaproteobacteria bacterium; assembly: GCA_035268405.1. Lineage (GTDB taxonomy): Bacteria > Pseudomonadota > Gammaproteobacteria > Steroidobacterales > XN24 > XN24. The sequence continues at coordinate 3,705 of DATFKW010000117.1, read as the reverse complement.
GCACCCTGGCCGCGGTGGGGCGCGGCGACCGGCCCGAATCCTGGGTGGCGGACGTGCTGGCGGGACGCGTCCGGGCCCGCGCGGGCGCGACCGCGCCGGCCGAGGGCCTTTACATGGTGCACGTCGATTACGGCACACTGTTGCAGACTCCGCCGCCCGAATGGCCGGGCCCGCTCGCATGAGCGCTTTCGTTTATCATCCGGACTCGGCAGGTCCGGGTTCGGCAGGCGCGCCCGGGTCGGCGCCGCGTCGCGCCACCAGGGAGATCGCATGAACTGGTTCGACAAGCTGATGCCTTCGCGGATCAAGACCCAGGGCGGGACCCAGGGTCGCACCCGGTCCGTGCCCGAAGGCCTGTGGACCAAGTGTCCGGCCTGCGACGCCGTGCTTTACCGCCCGGAGGTGGAGCGCAACTGCCATGTCTGCCCGAAGTGCAGCCACCACATGCGCATCGGCGCGCGCATGCGGCTCAAGCTGTTCCTGGACGCCGGCAGCGGGCGTGAACTCGGCCAGGCGCTGCAGCCCGAAGATCCCCTCAAGTTCCGCGACAGCAAGCGTTACCGCGACCGCCTGTCGCAGGCGCAGAAAGCCACCGGCGAACAGGATGCGCTGGTGGCGATGACCGGCGCGGTGATGGGATTGCGCGTGGCGGCCTGCGCCTTCGAGTTCAGCTTCATGGGCGGTTCCATGGGCGCCGTGGTGGGCGAGCGTTTCCGCCGCGCCGCGGACGCGGCGGTGGAAGAGCGCATGCCGCTGGTCTGCTTCTCGGCCAGCGGCGGCGCCAGGATGCAGGAGGGACTGTACTCGCTGTTGCAGATGAGCAAGACCGCGGCGACGCTGCGGCGCCTGGCGGATGCCGGCATGCCTTACGTGTCCGTGCTGACCGACCCGACCACGGGTGGCGTGTCGGCGAGCCTCGCCATGCTGGGCGACCTCAACATCGCCGAGCCGAAGGCGCTGATCGGCTTCGCCGGCCCGCGCGTGATCCAGCAGACGGTGGGCGAGACCCTGCCCGAGGGTTTCCAGCGCAGTGAGTTTCTGCTCAAGCACGGCGCGCTGGACCGGATCGTGGACCGGCGCGAGATGCGCGAGACCATCGCCCGCTCGCTGTCGATGCTGACGGGGCGGCCGCTGCAGCAACCGGGCTGAGCCGGCCTTGGCGCGCCGCAGCCTGGAGGCCTGGCTGGAGTGGCAGGCCGGGCTTCACCCGACGGAGATCGAGCTGGGCCTGGAGCGCGTCCAGGCGGTGCTCGGGGCCATGGACCTGGCGCGTCCGGCGGCGCGCGTCATCACGGTGGGCGGAACCAACGGCAAGGGCAGCTGTGTCGCCGTGCTCGAGGCGCTGGCGCTCGAGAGCGGGGTGCCCGTCGGCGCCTACACCTCGCCCCACCTGCTGCGCTACAACGAGCGGGTGCGCGTGGACGGTCGCGAAGTCGACGACGCGGCGCTGGTCGAGGCATTCGAAGCCGTGGAGCGTGCCCGGGGCGACACCAGCCTGAGTTACTTCGAGTTCGGCACGGTGGCGGCGCTGGAGATTTTCCGGCGCCGGGGTGTGCAGCTGGCGCTGCTGGAGGTCGGGCTGGGCGGCCGGCTGGACGCGGTCAACGCGGTGGACCCGCAGGTGGCGGTGGTCACTTCCGTGGGGCTGGACCACCAGGAATGGCTGGGGCCCGACCGCGACAGCATCGGCCGCGAGAAGGGCGGCATCTTCCGCGCCGGCCGCCCGGCGGTCATCGGCGACCGCGCCCCGCCCGAGACGCTGCTGCGCGCCGCCGGCGAGGATGCGCTGCGCCTGGGGCGGGACTTCGACTGGTCGGCGGACGGCGCCGGCTGGCGCTGGCGCAGCGCGCGCCGCGAACTGGCCGGCCTGCCGCGGGCGATGCTCGGCGCGCCCGCATTGCTGGACAACGCCGCCTGCGCGCTCGCGGCCTTCGTTGCGCTTTACCCGCTGGACGACACGAGCGCCGCGCGCGCGTTGGCCAGGCTGCGATTGCCCGGCCGGCTGCAGCGCGTGCCCGGGGCGGTGGAGTGGTGGCTGGACGTGGCGCACAACCCGGACGGCGCGGCGGTGCTGGCGGGCGCGCTGGCGGCCGCGCCGACGGCCGGCCGCACGCTGGCCGTGGCCGGCATGCTGGAAGACAAGGATGCGGCGGCCATCGGCCGGGCGCTGGACGGCCAGGTCGACCGCTGGTTCGCCGGGTCGGTGGACTCGCCGCGCGGTCTGAGCGGGGCGGCCCTGGCCGCGCGCCTGCGGGCGGGGGTGGGCACGCCGGTGGAGGCGGCCGACTCGGTGATCGCGGCCTGCCAGGCAGCGCAGGCGGCGGCGCGCACCGGCGAGCGGGTGCTGGTGTGCGGATCTTTCCACGCGGTGGGCCCGGCGCTGGAGTGGCTTGGGGTATACTCCGGGTCCCAGCCACGATAGCGCCGGGCGGCGTCTCGACCCTGGCAATATGAATCGTCACCTGAAGGAGCGAATCGTCGGCGCCACGGTCATCGTGGCCCTCGGGATCATCGTGATCCCCTGGCTGCTGGATGGCCCCGCGCAGGCGCCCCGACCCGTGGAACGCACCCTGGAACTGCCTTCCGGGGAGACGCCCGGGCGCGTCTATTCCATTCCTCTCGATCCGGCGGCCGGCCCGCCCGTGCAGGTCGGCAACGAATCACAGGACGAAGCAGAAGCGTCCTCGCCGCAGCCGAGCGGCGTCGTGCGGCGCCCGGCCGAAGATCCGGCCCTGTCGCCGCCGATCAAGCCCGAGCGCGACGCCCCGGCGGAACAGCCCAGCCAGCCGCCGCCGCGCCCCGCGACGCAGGCGATCCAGCCCAGCGAGGAACAACCGGCCCGCCAGGCGCCTGAGCCGGCGGATGCCGACGGGGACTGGGCCGTGCAGGTGGGCAGCTTCTCGCAGGCCGACAACGCCCGGGCCCTGCGCGCGCAGCTTGCCGCGGCGGACTTCGATGCCTTCGTCTCACGCGTGGCGACCGATGCCGGCACCATGCACCGTGTCCGCGTCGGGCCGGCCGCAACGCGTGCCGACGCGGAAAAGCTCCTCGCGCGGCTGCGCGCCGCGGGCCACCCGGGCGCGCGCGTCGTGCAGGCGGCGGACTGAGGGTGGCGGTGCGCCGGACATGGTGATCGTCGATTACATACTGCTGGCAGCTTTCGCGGTCTCGGTGGGCATCGGCTTTTTCCGCGGCTTTTTTCGCGAGGCGCTGTCCGTGGTGGGCTGGGGTCTGGCGCTGTGGCTGGCCTGGCGCTATTCGGGCCTGCTCGACCCGGTGCTGGCCTCGGTCAGCTCTCCTGCGCTCAAGTTGTGGCTGGGGCGCGTGGTGATGTTCGTGGGGGTCCTGCTGGCCGCCTCGGTCGTCTCGCGGCTGGTGGTGCTGCTCGTGCACAAGAGCGGCCTGAGCGGCACCGACCGGACGCTCGGCATGGTTTTCGGCGCGGCGCGCGGCGTGCTCGTGATCGGTATCCTGGTGATCGTCTTCCAGGCGCTGGAAATGGACCGGGAAGCCTGGTGGGAGGATTCCCTGATCGTGCCGCGCACGGCGGATTTGACCACCGTGTTGCGTGAATACCTCAATGCCGGGCTGGACGAGCTCGGCGAAATCATGGCGGAGTAAGCAGACTATGTGCGGAATCGTGGGGATCGTCGGCGGCGGTACGGTCAACCAGGTCCTTTATGACGCGCTCACGGTGCTGCAACA